>CAVEOB010000010.1:13765-37045 GCA_963617265.1 Mediterraneibacter gnavus | reverse complement strand
AGGGAGATAAAAATGTTCAATGTTAAAATTTCATTATTTTCCGGCACCAGAGAGCTGGAGCATAAAATAGACTTGATGCACGACAAAGTGATTGAGTGCGCTATGTTTTTTAAGGAAGCTTTTGCTATATTTTTGAAAGAAAAACGCAGCTTGTCCTATCGCCGTGCCAGCAAAAAAATTAAAAACATTGAATCTCAGGCAGACGATTTGCGCCGCGAAATTGAAAGCAGCCTCTATGCGCAGAACCTGATTCCCGATTTGCGTGCTGATGTGCTGCAAATGGTTGAAAATATTGATAAAGTTATCAATGAATTTGATGAAGTTGCGCACAAGTTCTATATTGAGCAGCCGGATATTCCCGAACAATATCAAGATGACTTTAAGCTGCTCGTTAAGCAGGTTTCGGATTGCGCCGAAAATATGGCGATTTCCTCGCGTGCTTTTTTCCGTGACTTTGTAACGGTGCGCGACTATGCGCAAAAGGTATATTTTTTGGAGCATGAAAGCGACAAAACCAGCGCTCGTTTAAAAGAAAACGTGTTTGCCTCCAACATGGAACTGGCGCATAAAATCCAGCTGAATATGTTGATTGGCGAGGTTGCCGATGTGGCGGATAAAGCCGAAGACTGCATAGACGCGTTGTTGATTTTCACCATTAAGCGAGACATCTGATGGACATCAGCTATTTATTTTATTTAAGCAGCGGTTTGTTTTTGGGCTGGTCATTGGGCGCTAACGACGCTTCAAACATTTTTGGTACGGCGGTCGGCTCCAAAATGGTGCGCTTTACGACAATAGCTTTAATTTCCTGCTTTTTCGTAATTTTGGGAGCGGTGTACGGCGGCGCCGGCACCAGCAAAACCTTGGGCAGTTTGGGTGCGGTAAACGCTTTGGCAGGCGCTTTTATGGTGGCGCTGTCGGCGGCTTTGGCGGTTTATTCCATGGCGCGCACCGGTTTAAGCGTTTCTTCGTCGCAGGCGGTGGTCGGAGCCATTATCGGCTGGAACCTTTACGCCGGCAAAACCACTGATTTGCAAACATTGGCACGCATTTGCTCCACTTGGACAGTGTGCCCAATGCTTTCCGGCGTGGTTGCGGTAATTTTATATTTTATCTTCAAGCGTATCCTAAAATATTCGCACGTTCATCTGTTGATGCAAGACCAAATCACTCGTATCGGCTTGGTGGTGACGGCTGCCATCAGCGCCTATGCTTTGGGCGCTAACAATATTGCCAATGCGGTGGGAATGTTTGTGGAATCGTGTCCGTTCAAGCCGTTGAAAATCGATGGATTAGCCACATTCACTTCGGAACAGGTACTGTTCTTTTTAGGTGCGTTGGCGGTCAGCGTCGGTATTTTGACATATTCTAAAAAAATCATTATGACGGTTGGCAACAACCTGATGAAAATGACGCCGATTATGGCTTGGATTGTGGTGCTGTCGCAGGCTGTTGTGCTGTTGCTGTTTTCGTCCGTAACTTTGCATAATTGGCTGGAAAGCCATGCGCTACCGTCTTTGCCGTTGGTGCCGGTTTCCAGCACGCAGGCGGTTATCGGTGCGATTGTCGGCTTGGGGCTTTTGAAGGGCGGACGCGGTATAAACTGGACGATTGTTGGCAAAATTATGGTTGGCTGGGTTGCCGCTCCGGTAATTTCCATGGCGATTTGCTTTATCAGCCTGTTCTTTTTGGAAAATGTGTTTAATCAGGTTGTATATATTGCCGATTAGCAAAAATTCCCGCCGCTTTTAGATATTTCTTAATAAATTTGCGTTAGCATAAGGCAAATTTATGGGAGATGTTTTATGATGAAAGCTCATAGCCACACTTTAGGTTTGTTAAACGCGCAATATCGCAGTGTTTTGAAAAAATGCTTTATGCTGAATTTGTTTGCCGTCTCTATGTTGGCGGCGTTTTCTGCTGCGGCAGAGGATTGGGTTTCTAATCAAACCGCCAACACTAGCAATGCAGGGAATTTGGATGCTAAAGGTCAGCTGACTATCGGCTATCTTAAAGACTATATGGGGACTACTGTCAGCACCTCTACCACCGAAAAAAATAAGCAGTCTATCGGCACTTTGTTTATAGACCAAAGCTATACTAAAGAATTGTTTTCGGAAGGTGTAATTCCGGCTGAATTAAAAGCTGGTGCTTGGATATTTGACAGCGGCAATGTCTACAGCGGCTACAAATATGATTTTTCAACCGGACGCATCTCGGAAGTAACCGGCGGCGTTACCATTTCTAACAAGCACAACACTCGCGCTATAACAAAATATCTTGGCGGCGGTGTTTTTGCGGTGGGAGATGAAGATGAAACAGCAACTCCGCCGCTGATAGAAATTGTAAACACTACCTTTGAAAATAATAGTGCCAGCGCCAGTAAACCAACCGGAATTATTACTGGCGGCGCACTTGTTAATTACAGCAATAATCAAGACAACATTATCAGCAACAGCAAATTTAGCGGCAACTATGTAATGGGTGAAAAAAATATTTACGGCGGCGCTGTTTCAAATATTGTTTCTGATGCTACGGATAAAGGCTATTTGGTGTCAAAAAACAACCAATATGTCTGCAACTATGCGGCAAATGAAACTTCTTCTGACAATGAGCAGCTAACCCAGTTTGTGGGTAAAACCACTCAAGAAGCCGTAGGCGGTGCAGTTTATAACGAAGGCACTTTTATTTCAGAAAATGATAGATTTAGCTCTAACTTTGCCAAAGGAGTAAATGCTGTTGGCGGTGCGATTTATAATGCTGTAGAAAACAATATTACCAGCAATATGACCATAACTAACGACGGCAGCACCAACTTTAGCGGCAACTATGTGATTGGTAGTGCAAGTGCATTGGGCGGAGCAATTGCCAATGCAGGCGTGATTTCAGTTTCTAATAGTGTTTTTGAAGGCAACTATGCCAAGGGTACTGATAAGGCGCTTGGTGGAGCTGTATATAACAAGGGAACTTATACTGCAAATGAAAATAATTTCAGCAATAACTATGCTGAGGCTAACCTAGCATACGGCGGTGCGCTTTATAACGAGGAAACCGGTTCTTATACCATCACTGGCAGCACGCTGTTTTCAAACAACTACCTGCAAGGTATTGGAACATCAGCCTCTAATGGTGTGTACGGCGGCGCTGTTTATAACAACGGAACTTTTACGGCAACTGATGGCGACTTGGTGTTTGATGGCAACCATATCGGCGGCAGTGCTAATGTAAAAGGCGGAGCCTTGGGGAATGGTTTTATAGGCGTTGCCGAAATTAAAGGCGCGACTTTCAGCAATAACTATGCTGTAAATAACAAAAATTACGTTTTGGGTGGAGCTGTATATAACGAGGGACAAATAACCATCACCGGCTCTGTGTTTGAAAATAACTATGCGCGTTCAACTTCTCAAGCAGAAATAGCTTATGGCGGCGCCTTTGCAAATTCCACGGCAGAGAATCAAACTACCTCGCCGATAAGCAGCATTATTGATAGCTCTTTCAAAAACAATCAGGTTATCAGCGCTGCCGGCGGTGCTGAAGGCGGTGCCATTTATAATCGAGCTCAAGGCGCTGATACTTCCGGACATTTAAGCCGCCTGCGGCTTATTGCCCGTGATTCCGATGTTGAATTATCCGGCAACAAAGCTTTGTCCGCTTTGGAAGCCGGTATTGGCGGCGCCATAACCAATGATAATTTGGGACAGCTGGATATTTTTGCCGAAAACGGTCATACCATATTGTTCAAACAAAATGAAGCCGACTATGGCGGAGCTCTGGCAAACTCGGCAAGCGGAACCGGTACTAACAATCCGGATGGTGAAATTTCCCGTTTAACCGTGAACGCTACCGGCGGAAATATCGCTTTTACCGGCAACAAAGCAAACAAATACGGCGGCGTGCTGTATAACTATGCCGATGAAAAAGGTATGATTTTTAATGTTTCAGACGGTTACGAGCTGACCTTTAGCGACAACACCGCCGGAGTTGACGGCGGTGCTTGGGCAAATGCCGGTAACTTAAATACAGATACTAAAGTTTATGAGCTTGGCAACATTGAATTGGCAATCGGAAATAACGGAACAGTGAAATTTTTGCACAATTCAGCTGGAGAAAACGGCGGTGCGGTCTATAATTTAGGAAAAACAATTTTGCAAACTGATGATGTAACTAACTCGGCAAGCATAGATTTTAGTGACAACAAAGCAGTAAAAGGCGGTGCAGTTTATAATTCCGACAATGCTGGTTTTGAAGCTGGTTTGCAAAAAAGTTCTGTCTTAACCTTTAACGGCAACACGGCTACAGGCGGTTTGGGCGGTGCTATTTATAACGAAACCGTAGGCAATATGAATTTCACTTTATCTAACACGGCAAAGCTGGTGTTCAACACTGCGTCAGATGATGTCTATAACCTTGGTACCATCATCATAAACGGCGATACTCCTGACCAGCCGCAAACACAGGTTGTTCTTAACTCAACCTTTGGCGGCGCTGGTACCTATAACATTGCCAACACGCAGTTAAATATTGGTACAACCGGATATATAGACTATGAGCCGACGCTAAATCTTAAAAATACGGTAGTGAATTTGAGCTCTGGTTCTTATTTGAATTTAGATGATGGTGATAGCCTGACTAACAATAACTTTGATATTGCCGCCAGTTCGACAATCAACTATAAAGCAAACGACGGCACCGCCAGCAAGGATTTAGCAAATACCCTTAAAAACTCCGGCTTGCTGAATTTGAGCGACGGCGTGCTGACTGACTTTAATATTAACACGGTGCAAAGTGAAAACGGCACTATCCGCATTGATGTGGATAATCCAAACTTGAAAGCCGACCGCATTATTGTAACCGACAAAATTTACGGCACCACAAATATTGCGTTTGACAATGCTACAAATCTAAAACTTGGGCTTGATGACCGCATCTATTTTGCGCAAACTCAATCCGAGCAGTCTTTAGATGACTATAAGTTTGTTTCTAAAGCCAGCAGCAATATTTATGAAATCGGTATCGGACACGATGAAAACAGCACGGTTAACGATTGGTATTTCTACCGTACTAAGTTCTTGAGTCCGGAAGTTATTGCCTATATTGATTTGCCGCGTTCGGCAATTGAGCAAAGCCGTTCTTTGCTGTTTAATGTTGAGCGTTTGGATAAAGGTAGCTGCAATTGCTACAGCGATGAATGTAATTACCGAGTCTGCAACTTTAAAGACCTTGGCGGCAAAGACCGTATTTGGGCTACTCCGGTATATCGTTCCGACACGTTTGACAAACCGATTGAAACCGATGTTAAAATGTACGGAGTTGACTTTGGTTATGACCATCAATTCAGTATTTCCAGCCAGTTCGGAATCTTTGGCTCATATCGTGACGGAACCTATGAAAACAGCGGCAAAGGCGAGGGCGAAATTCTTTCTAACTATGGCAGTGAATTGGATATCACCAGCATTTTAGGCGGCGCATACTATCGTAAATATTTCGGCGACTTGTTTATGAGCGGCGCGGTTTACGGCGGCGTGCAAAGTGCTGATATAAAAGCTGATAACGATATCAGCGCTTCAACCGACGGACTGAATTTAGGCGCGCAGGTTGAAGTCGGCTATGATGTTAAAACTTCGCAGCGTTCGGTTTTGACGCCGTCAATTAAGGCGACATACGATTATATCAAATTTGACGACATCAAAGATTCAACCGGCAAAGAGGTAAGCTTTGACACTATCCACGATATAGAATTGGAAGCCGGCATCAAATATGAATATCAGTTCAACAACGAACGCCAGCTGCCGACCACAGGCTATATCAAACCATCGGTAGTTCAAACCATTGCTAATGGCGGCAATGTCAAAGTTAACGACACAACTTTTGACAAGACTGTTGAAAATGAAACTTTGGGACGTATCGAAGTCGGCGCCGATGCGGAAATTATTAAAAACTTCTCACTGGGTGCGTTTGGTAACTATACCTTTGGTTCAAGCTACAACGCTTGGGGCGTCGGCGGTAATATCCGCTACAAGTGGTAAGTCTTTTACTTTCAGCAAAAAAATCCTCAATCTTGCGGTTGGGGATTTTTTGTTGGCAGTTAATTTAATTGCATAAAAAAAGAGCCGCAGAGGCTCATTTTTTTAGTCTTTATGGCGGAAAGTAATGCGTCCTTTAGTCAGGTCATACGGCGTCATTTCAATATCGACTTTATCGCCGACCATCACGCGGATACGGAACTTACGCATTTTACCGGCGGTGTGCGCTAAAATTTCCACACCGTTTTCCAAACGGACGCGAAACATAGCGTTTGGCAGTTTTTCAATAACTTCAGGCAATTTTTCCACTACCTCGCCGGTAAATTCCAACAATTCTTCTTTACTCATTAAAACCTCATATTTTTTCAATATTTGTCAAAGGTATAACTGTTTATAATCAATTTTGCAAGTAATTTTGTCAGCAATCCTCTAAAAATACGCTATTTTTTTGCCGTAACAATCTGAATTGCCTCTTCCGCAGTCAGTGAACTTGGTGCATAACCTTTTGGAATAGCGTAATTATTTTTGCCGCATTTCAAATACATGCCGTAGCGCCCTTTATTTAAGGTAATATTTTCTTTTGTGGTCGGGTGCTGAGCCAAAAGCTGCGGTTCAGGCTTAGCGACAGCGTTTTTCAAAAGCTCTTCGGCGCGCTCTGCCGTGATATTAAAAATATTGTCCTCGCCGCTCAAAGACTTAGACTTTGTACCTTGTTTGATATATTGCCCGAATTTACCGATATTCGCCTCTATGCCGTTTCCTAAATCACGCGGCAGTGAAAGCAGAATTTGCGCTTGTTCGGCAGTTAATTCTTCCGGCTTTACAAACTTAGGCAACGAGCAGCGCTTAGGCTTTTCAGTGTTGCCGGTTGCGTCTCCGAGCTGAACGTAATAGCCGTAAGGTCCTTTGCGCAAATAAACGTTCTGCCCATTCATTTTGCACAAAATCTTATCTTCGCCGCTGGCAAGTTTCTGCGCGCTGGCGTTGGCTGCTTCTTCCTCTTCTTCCTTGGTGTCGGTCAAAGGTTTTGTATATGAACATTCCGGATAGTTTGAACAGCCTAAAAATGCTCCAAATTTGCCGAATTTTATGCTCAGACGGCCTTTGCCGCATTTCGGGCAAATTCTTGGGTCTGAACCGTCTTCCCGCGGCGGAAACAGGTGGGCGGAAAGCGCTTCGTCAATTTTATTTATAACTTCTGTCAGCTGCAAAGGCTTAACTTCATCAATGTTTTTAATGAACTTAGCCCAAAATCCGGCAAGCAGTTTTTTCCATTGCATAGCGCCGGCGGAAACATCATCTAGGAATTCTTCCATTTGCGCCGTAAAGTCATATTCCACATATTTTTTGAAGAAATTTTCCAAAAATACAGTCACGATACGCCCGCGGTCTTCTGGAATAAAGCGCAGTTTTTCCACTTTTACATATTTGCGCTCCTGCAAAACCGCAATAATGTTGGCATAGGTAGACGGACGCCCGATGCCGAGTTCTTCCAGCTTTTTAACCAAACTTGCTTCCGTAAATCTCGGCGGAGGCGTGGTAAAGTGCTGAGCCGGCTTAATTTCTTTCTTTTCAACAGCTTCGCCGGTTTCTACATTCGGCAGAATTGCGTTTTCATCGTCATCGTCGGAGTCGTCTTTGCTTTCTTGATAAAGTTTCAAAAAGCCGTCAAACTGAATAACTTGACCGTTGGCGCGCAGCAAAATTTTGCCGTCGGCAGACTTGGCGTCAACTACAACGCGGTCTAAAATCGCCGGATTCATTTGGCAGGCAACCGTGCGCTTCCAAATCAGCTCATAAAGCTTGTAAGCGTCGCTGTCCAGCTTCATTTCCATTTTTTTCGGCGTGTTCATCACATCGGACGGACGAATAGCCTCGTGCGCTTCCTGCGCGTTTTTGGTTTTGTTTTTATATTCTTTGGCAGTCTTTGGCAAATAGCTGGCGCCGAAATATTTTTCAATGGCTTCGCGGCAGGCTTTTATAGCCTCTTTAGAAAGGTTCACGGCATCGGTACGCATATAGGTGATAATACCGGCTTCATAAAGCTTTTGCGCAACCTGCATGGTTTTTTTAGCCGAAAAACGAAGCTTGCGCGCTGCCTCTTGCTGCAAAGTAGAGGTTGTAAACGGCGGAGCAGGGTAACGGCTGGCTTTTTTGCGCTCCACATTGGAAATAGCAAAATCCTGAGCCTCTATTTTAGCTTTGGCGGCAAGGGCTTTTTCTTCTGTGTTAATGGTGAATTTATCCAGCTTTTTGCCGTCTAAGTTGATTAAGTGGGTTAACATTTCCGCTTTTTGCGCAGTCAAAACATTAACATCAATAGTCCAATATTCTTCCGGCTTAAATTTATCTATTTCATTTTCGCGGTCGCAAATCAGGCGCAAAGCCACAGACTGCACGCGTCCTGCCGATTTAGACCCCGGAAGCTTGCGCCACAAAATCGGCGACAGGTTAAAGCCCACCAAATAGTCCAAAGCGCGGCGCGCCATATAGGCGCTGACTAAGTCTTGGTCTATTTCGCGCGGATTTTCAATACCCTCTTTAACAGCTGATTTTGTGATTTCGTGGAATACCACGCGCTCAATTTTTTTGCCGTTTAGTTTTTTCTTTTCTTTAAGTTCTTCTAAAATATGCCAGGCAATGGCTTCTCCTTCTCTATCCGGGTCGGATGCGAGAATAAGCGTGTCGCAGTCTTTGAGCGCGGCGATAATGTCGTTAAGGTGCTTTTTGCCCACCGGACTAAATTCCCATGTCATGGCAAAATCATTGTCAGGGTCAACCGAACCGTCTTTGCTTGGCAAATCGCGGATATGCCCGTAGCTTGCC
Source organism: Mediterraneibacter gnavus (assembly GCA_963617265.1). Lineage (GTDB taxonomy): Bacteria > Pseudomonadota > Alphaproteobacteria > RF32 > CAG-239 > RUG410. Next base: position 28,196 of record CAVEOB010000010.1, on the reverse strand, counting down.
AGCACTTTATAATCGGAACCCAAATATTTGTTGATGGTTTTGGCTTTTGCCGGAGATTCTACAACAACTAACTTCATTTTATCATACACCTTATTTTAAGCGCGCCACACGGTTGCCCGCCTGCCGTTCTATTTTTCCGCCAAACTCCAAATCCAAGAGCTGAGTGAAAAAGTCGGCTTGCGTCAAACCGCTGGAACGCAGCAGCTCATCTATATCCACACCCTCAAAAGTGATAAGTTCAATTAAAGAAACTTTGTCTTCTTTTTTCGGCTGCGGTTCAGCAACTTTAATGTCAGAAATATTTACACGATTTTCCGCTTTGTCAAGAGGCTTCAAACTTAGCTGCGCGTTTTTTATATGCTGGTTTTGATTTATACTTAATATATTAAGTATGTCATCGGCATTTTCTGTTAAAACCGCTCCTTCTTTAATTAAATGATTCGGCGCCTGTGAACGGTTTTCCAGCGGAGACCCTGGAACGGCAAAAATATCTTTGCCTTGCTCCAAAGCGCATTTAGCCGTAATTAAAGAGCCGGAATGCATATTGGCTTCCACCACCAGTGTACCGGCAGAAAGTGCGGAAATAATCCGATTCCGGCGGGGAAAAGTCGAAATCTGCGCCGCCGTGCCGAACGGCAGTTCAGAAATTATTAAGCCCTGCTCGGCAATGGTTTTGTACAAATCCTTGTTTTCAGGCGGATAAACAACATCAACACCGGTTCCTAAAACTGCAATGGTCGGTCCTTGTTTGTTTTTAGAATACAATGCTCCTTTGTGGGCGGCGCTGTCAATGCCTCGCGCCATGCCGGAAACTACTAAAACATCGTTTTCGGTCAAATCATAGGCGATTCGCGAGGCAATTTTCCGCCCGTTGATAGAGGCGTTTCTGGCGCCGACAATCGCTATGCTCAGCGGATAATTCAGCAAATCCGCATTGCCTAAAGCATATAAAATCGGCGGAGCGTCGTTTAATTGTTTTAAGGATTCGGGATAATCGGCATCGGTGTAAGCAATCAGCCTAACGCCGAGTGCATCGGCTCGTTCAAGCTCTTTTTCCGCCTCTGCTGCCGGACAGAGTTTTTTCTTTTGCGTGGCAGCATCTAAAACTTTATCCAAACTATTGTAAGTTTGCATATACTTATAAAATGTCACCGGACCGATTCCTTCGGTCAGCATCAAACGCAAAATATTTAAGAGCTTGTTGTCAGCCACGTTTTAAGCCTTTTTCTTTAAGCTGATTTTGCTTTCCGTACCGTTTAATAAACGTGCAATGTTAGCGTGATGGCGCACAATTACCAGCAAGGCGATAAGTGTGTAAAAAACTGCATAAACCGGAGGACACATAAAAAATGCTACTACCGGCATAGAAACAGCCGCCGTCAAAGCTGCAAGTGATGAATAGCGGAAAATAAACGCCATTGCCAGCCAAACCGCCAAGGCAATTAAGGCAACCTGCCATTGTGTCATCAAAATAAAACCAAACGCCGATGCCACGCCTTTTCCTCCTTTGAATTTGAGCCAAACCGGAAAGTTATGTCCGATAACGCCGAACGAACCGGCAAGCAAAGAACCGAACACATTTAAGGTTGTGTCTGCGCCGGCAAAAGAAAACGGTGTTTCCGGCAAAAGATAATAAGCCGCATAAGCCGCCAAACCGGCTTTAAATGCGTCCAGTAGCACGGTTAGCAACGCTAAGGTTTTGTTGCCGGTGCGCAAAACATTGGTAGCGCCGATATTTCCGGAGCCGATTTTGCGTATGTCGCCGTAGCCTGCAATAAAGCACAAAACCAAGCCGAACGGGATTGAACCGGCAAAATAGCCGCCGATTGCGCATAAGAACAAATCTAAAATCATCTTCATTTCTCCTCTATGAAATTTTTTCTATCATTAACAGAAAACGCAAAATTTTCAACCCTATTTTATTGTTTAAAAAAAATTCTGCTGAAAACGTGTAAAATATTGATGACAACGGCGGCAAAATGCGTAACATACAATCAGATTAGTATAAGGTGGTAAAATGAAACCTGTTTATAAAAGAATTTTGCTCAAGCTTTCCGGTGAAGGCTTAATGGGAAACAAAGGCTTTGGCGTTGACGCCGGCATTGCCGCTGAGCTTGCCGAAGAAATTGCAAAAGTGCGCGAGCTGGGAGTGCAGATTTGTCTGGTAATCGGCGGCGGAAACTTTTTCCGCGGTGCCAAAAATGCCAGCGAAGGAATGGATAGAAGCGTTGCCGACCAAGTTGGTATGATGGCAACCTTGATGAATGCGCTTGTTATGAAAACGGCAATTGAGCGTGCGGGCTGTCTGGTAGAAATTTATTCCGGCTTGGTAATGCCACAAGTGTGCGAAACCTATAGTTTTCGTGAGGCAATGAAATCTTTGGCAGAAGGTAAAGTCGTTATTTTTGCTGCAGGTACGGGAAATCCGTATTTTACCACAGATTCAGGTGCGGCTCTGCGTGCTGCGGAAATGCACTGCGATGTGATAATGAAGGCAACTCAGGTTGACGGGGTATATGATTCTGACCCGCGAGAAAATTCAAATGCTAAACGCTATGAAACAGTAAGTTTTGCCGAAGTAGAAGAGAAAAAGCTTAAAGTTATGGATATGACGGCAATTACCATGGCTGCAGAAAATAATATTCCGATTATGGTGTTTGCTCAAAAAGGGAAAAATTCAATTGTCGAGGCTGTCTGCGGTCTGGCAAAATGTACTATAATTAAATAAAGTAAAGAGGTAAAAATGTCTGATTTTGAAAAAATTAAAACTGAAACCTTGAACCGCATGGAAAAAAGTTTGGAAGCTCTGAAAGCAGATTTTGCCGGACTTCGTGCTGGTCGTGCTCATGCCAGCCTGCTTGACGGCGTGCTGGTAGAAGCTTATGGCAGTATGACGCCGATTAGCCAAGTCGGTACGGTGGGTGTGCCTGATGCGCGCACTTTGTCAGTGAGCGTTTGGGATAAAGGTTTGGCTAAGGCTGTGGAAAAAGCTTTGCGCGAAAGCGATTTAGGCTTGAACCCGATGTCAGACGGTCAGCTGATTCGCATACCTATTCCTCCGTTGAGCGAAGAGCGTCGTAAAGAATTGGTAAAAATTTGTGGCAAATATGCCGAACAGTGCAAAGTTGCGGTGCGCAATATCCGCCGTGACGCTATGGATGAAGTTAAAAAACTGAAAAAGGATTCGCTTGTTTCTGAAGATGAAGAAAAGAAATATACCAATGATATTCAGAAGTGGACTGATGACGCTATTCGCAAAGTAGATGAACAGGTTGCGCTAAAAGAAAAAGACATTATGCAGGTATAGGATAAGTAGCTGTGACTGTTGAAAATTTGCAACATATAGCATTTATTATGGACGGAAACCGCCGTTGGGCAAAAAAGCGCGGTCTTCCGGTGGTTATGGGACATAAAAAAGGCGCTGAGACTCTAATAGATACGGCAAAGGCTGTAAAAAGTCTCGGTGTCAAATATATGACTGTTTATGCGTTTTCTACCGAAAATTGGCAGCGTGAAAAGTCTGAAGTCGATGGACTGATGAATTTGCTGCGCAACTATTTGGATAACAGCTTTAAGGAGCTGGAAGAAAATAATGTTCGGATAGTTTTTATCGGTGAGCGTTATATGCTGGCGGCAGATATTGTTGCAAAAATGACAGAGATAGAAGAAAGAACTGCTGATAATGACAGTTTGACTTTATGTGTGGCTTTAAGCTATGGCGGAAGACAGGAAATTGTTGCGGCGGCAAAAAAAATTGCCCGATTGGTGCAAAACGGCAGCTTGCAGCTGGAAGATGTTGATTGCGATACGTTTGCTTCACAGCTGTATACGGCGGAAATGCCTGAGCCTGATTTGCTGATACGTACTAGCGGCGAGCAAAGAATAAGCAACTATTTGCTATGGCAGCTGGCGTATAGCGAAATGTATTTTTCGCCGACGCTGTGGCCGGATTTTTCAAAAGCAGAATTAGAAGAGATTGTTAAAGAATTTAATAGTAGGGAGAGAAGATATGGTAAGTCGTAAATTGAGTGCGATAACCAAAAGAATTTTGGCAGCGGTTGTCATGATTCCGGTGGCGGTTGAAGTGTTGTACATCGGCAGCCCGTATGTTGAAGTTTTGGCTGTCGTTGTCGGCGGTTTGCTGGCTTGGGAATGGGCTAACCTGCTGTCGACGCAAAAGGCATCGGCATATGTTGCAGCCTATGTGATGAGTTTGTCTGTTTCATTGTGGAGCTATAATTTTGCAGTGTTGTTTACCATGATTGCCGTAACTTCGCTGGGGGTTTGGTTTATAGCCGAAAAAGAAAAACATCGCTCGCTGGTGGTGCTCGGCGTACCGTATATCTCTATCGGCATTGGCTCGCTGATTTGGATGTATCGCTGCTTTGATCCGAGCGAAGGTTATTATGACCCGCAATATAATTACAGCTTTATGATGACATTGTGGTTCTTCCTAATGGTTTGGAGTATGGATATCGGCGGTTTGGTTGTCGGCTGCAATCTGCGCGGTCCGAAACTGGCTCCGAAAATCAGCCCTAACAAAACTTGGTCGGGATTATTCGGCGGCATTTTGCTTTCTATATCCGTCAGCATAATCTTTATGTATATTTGCACCGAAGTTATGGATATTCCGTTCTATACAAATAGTTTCAACCATATTTCATTTACTTATTCGCCGCTGAACCTGCGTTATGTTTGGACTATTAACGACCAAATGATGTATGCGTTTGTTGCCGCGCTGATTGCCGTGCTGGCGCAAATCGGCGATTTGATTGAATCTGCTATCAAGCGCAAAGTCGGTGTGAAAGATTCCAGCAAACTAATTCCTGGGCACGGTGGAGTGTTTGACCGCGTTGATGGTTTGATTTTCTCGGCTCCGTTTGTGTATCTGTTTTTTGTATATATTATGAGATAAGGTGATAAAAATGGAAATTTTGCAAAATATTATTTATTATATTGTGCCGTTTATTATCCTGCTGGGGGTGTTGGTATTCGTTCATGAGTTTGGACATTTTATCATTGCCCGCAGTTTGGGTGTTGCCGTTTCCGATTTTTCTATAGGCTTTGGTAAAGAGCTGTGGAGTCGCACCGATAAACATGGTACAAAGTGGAAGATTTGTGCGATACCTTTGGGCGGATATTGCCAGTTTTTAGGCGATGCCGATGCCTCTTCTTCAACCTCAGATGAAAAAGTGGCAGAACTTTCGGAAGAAGACAAAAAACATGCTTTCCCATATCAAAAAAGCTGGAAAAAATTGGCAATCGTGGTTGCCGGTCCGGCATTTAACTATTTGTTTGCGGTTGTCGTTTTTATAGGTATTTTTTACTGCTATGGTAAAATCGTTTATCCGTCGATTGTCGGCGCGGTGGTTGAAGGTGAAGCCGCTGATTTGGCTGGAATTAAACCAGGGGATAGAATCATCAGTATAAACGGCAGCAAAACTCCGGATTTTCAATCTATCAGCAATGAAATTTCTTTAGCGACAACAGATGAGGTGGTTGTCGAAATTGAACGCCCTCTGACCTATAAATTGTTTACAAAAGAAGTTGAAGTGCCATGCTGCACGGCAGAACCTAAAAAAGAACGTATTTTAGGCTTAATGTCTCTGCCTGCTCCGGTTGATGAAAAGACCGGCGAGCTTTTACCTTCTCCGGCAGAAGTCGGCAATGTGATTGCCAGCAGCGCCGCCGCTGAAGCCGGTTTGCAGAGCGGTGATTTGCTTGACAGCGTAAACGGAGTGGAACTCAAAGATTTTATCCAGCTGAAAGACTATGTCGCAGCGCATACCGAAGATGAAATTGAACTAAAAGTGCGCCGTCCGCTGAAAGTTACCGCTGTGCTGAAAGAAACCGCTTTCGATGCCGGCGACGGCAGCAAACCGACTAAGCGCAGAATGTTGGGGATTCAATCAACTCCGGGAATTGTTTTGAGCGATGACAATATGACTTTCGGTAATGCCGTAAAATCAGGCTGCTATGAGGCGTATGACCTGACTGTAACAACCTTGCGCGCCGTGGGGCAGATGATTACCGGACAGCGCGGAGGCAAAGATGTCGGCGGCATTATCCGCATCGCCGAATTGTCCGGCGATGTCAGCAAAACAGGTGGTTTAATCGGATTCATCTATTTTATGGCGCTGTTATCCGTAAATTTGGGACTGATTAACATTTTGCCGGTTCCGGTTTTGGACGGTGGTCATGTGGTGATTTATTTGTGCGAAATGATTACTCGCCGCGAATTAAAGCCTCAGGTAAAGGATTATATTTTTAAATTTGGACTTTTGTTAATTTTAGCCATTATGGTTTTGGCAACGTGGAATGACGTTATGCACTTGATTAACCGGTGGTTTGACTAAGGAGTAAAACAAAAAATGAAAAAAGAACTTTTTGCCGGTATAATGGCAACCAGCTTATTTGCATTTGAAGCTATGGCTTCAGATATGCTGGTTAAAAAAATAGAAGTTAACGGTCTTCAGCGCGTGGAAAAAGCGACAGTGCTTTCATATTTGAACATCAAGCAAAATTCCACGGTTTCGCAAGACAAGTTAGACAGTTCGTTTAAGCGCTTGTATGACACAGGGCTGTTCAGCGATGTAAACTTTGACACATCAAAAAACGACACCTTAATCATCAACGTAAAAGAAAATCCGGTTATCGGCAAACGCGCGTTTGACGGCAACGACAAGATAGATGATAAAATTTTGGAAAGCGAAGTGCAGTTAGGACCTCGTTCCATTTATGACAAGGCTAAAGTGCAGCAAGACGTGCAGAGAATTTTGGACGTATACCGCAAAACCGGACGCTATACCGTGTCAGTTGAACCAAAAATCATTAAACGCGATGACAGCCGCGTTGATTTGATTTATGAAATTGATGAAGGTTCCGCTGCTAAAATTGATAAAATTAACTTTTTGGGCAACACGCACTATTCCAACTCTGATTTGCAAGATGAAATTATGAGTAAGGAAAGCCGCTGGTATCGCATTTTTACCTCGTCAGAAACTTATGATGCCGAAAAAATGAACTATGATAAAGAGCTGCTGCGCCGTTTTTATACAAACCGCGGTTATGCAGACTTCAAAGTTGAATCAGCCATTGCCGAGCTCAGTGCCGACAAAAAGTCATTTATTTTGACCTTTACGCTGAATGAAGGTATGCGTTATAAAATCGGTAAAATCAGCATAAAGTCCGAAGTTAAAGATGTGGACGCCGCTCCGCTGTATGATGATGTGGAATTGGATACTGGCGATTGGTATAATGCGGATTTGGTTGATAAATCAATCAGCGCTATGACCGAAACTTTGGGTAAAAAAGGTTTTGCCTTTGTTGATGTGGATTCGGAACTTGTACGCAACAACGTTGCCGGCACTGTTGATTTAATATTTAATGTAACCGAAAGCCAGCGCGTGTTTATCGACCGTATAAACATTACCGGCAATGACCGGACATTAGATGAAGTTATCCGCCGTGAGTTCCGCTTGGACGAAGGCGATGCTTTGAATGTTTCTAAACTGCGCGATTCCCGCCGCAATGTAGAAAATTTGAACTACTTTAGCAAGGTCGATATTCAAACCGAGCCGACAGGTCCGAATAAGGCAGATTTGAATGTTAATGTAGAAGAAAAATCTACCGGTTACTTTAATGTCGGCATTGGTTATTCAACCACCAACGGTGCTTTGCTGCGTGCCGGCGTAACCGAAAACAACTTCCGTGGTCGCGGTCAGGAATTGGGCTTTAATATTGGTATTTCTCAACGTACCAAAGATTATGACATCAGCTTTACTGAACCATATTTTATGGGACGCCGCTTGAGCGCCGGTGCGGATTTGTTTATGACCGAGCAAGATTATGAAGATGAAGCATCTTATGACACAAGCTCCAAAGGAGGACGCGTTCGTTTTGGCTGGAACTATACCGATGACTTTTATCACTACGCTCGCTATACTTTGAGCAAGAATGAAGTAAATCACGTAAAATCTTATGCTTCTGAATTTGTAAAAGCTGAAGAGGGCAGCAGCACCGCTTCTGTAATCGGTCAGACTTTTGTATATGATAAACGTGATAATGCTATCAATACCAAAGAAGGCTACTATTTGTCATTCGGCAATGATTTTGCCGGTGTGGGCGGAGATGATAAATATAATAAATTCGACGCTAAAGCCTATAAATTCTATACTCTTGCCGACTATTACACATTCAAGCTGTTTGCAACCGGCGGCTACATTGCCGGCTACAGCGGAGAAAAAGTCCGCTTGTCCGACCGCTACTATTTGGGCGGACAGACGCTGCGCGGCTTTGAGTTTGCCGGTATCGGTGCGCGCGATAAACGCACAGACGATGCTTTGGGCGGTAACTGGATGATGTATTCCGGTGCAGAAATGACCTTCCCGATTGGTTTGGACGAACTTGGCATTAAAGGTCGTACTTTCTGGGATATTGGTATGCTGGGTAAACCTGATAATTTCGATTCGCAAAAGATTGACTATTCATCAAAAATCCGCAGCTCTATCGGCTTTGGTTTTGACTGGATGTCTCCGATGGGTAAAATTGATATTGACTTTGGTTTCCCTATCAGCAAGACAGATTATGATAAAACCGAAGTATTCCGCTTGAACTTTGGTACAAGCCTCTAGGAGAATATAATGGTAGATAAAAATTTTTATAATATAAAAGAAAACGTAACCTTAGCCGATGTGGCTAAGGTTACCGGAGCAAATTTGACGGATTCGGCAAAAGCCGGTGAAAAAATTAAAGGCATAGCCACCATGAAATCTGCTCAAGCTGATGAAATTTGTTTTTTCTATGACCGCAAAAGCAAAGAGGCTGCTGCTGAGATTAAGGCTAAAGCTTGTGTTACCACTGAGGCTTTGCAGCAATTTCTGCCAGCTGACGTCGTGGCTTTGGTTTGCGAAAACCCTAAAGAAGCCTTTATCCGCTTAAACGAATATATGTACTCCGAAAAAAAGCCTGAAACAGCAATTGACCCGAGCGCTAAAATATCTATGTTTGCCACAATCGGCAAGGGTTGCTCAATCGGCGCTAATGTGGTTATTGAAGATAATGTTGTAATCGGCGATAATTGCCGTATAGAAGCCAACGTTGTAATTGCTCATGACTGTAAAATCGGTCGGGATTGCCGTATCGGTGCCGGCGCTTCTATAGCTTATGCGCTGATTGGCAATAATTGCTATATTTATACTGGTGCGCGCATCGGACAAGACGGATTCGGTTTTCAGCTGATGAACGGTCATCATCACCGTATTCCGCAGTTGGGACGCGTAATTATCGGCAGTGATGTGGAAATTGGGGCAAATGCTTGTATTGACCGCGGAGCTTTGGACGATACCGTTATCGGCGACGGCTGCCGCATTGATAATTTGGTGCAGATTGCCCATAACGACAAATTGGGACGCGGCTGTGTGATTGTTTCGCAAGTCGGTATCGCCGGCAGCTGTACTTTAGGCGACTATGTTGTTTGCGGCGGTCAGGTCGGCTTGGCAGACCATCTGCATATCGGCAGCGGCGTGCAGATTGCCGCCCAGTCCGGTGTAATGCGCGATATTGAAGACGGCGCTGTGATGATGGGAAGTCCGTGCGTGCCGTTTAAAGACTTTATGCGTCAGGTTGCCTTTTTGCAAAAGAATTCTAAAAAATAAAGTGAGGAAAAAATGTCTGAAAAGAAAATTTATAATATTGATGAAATAATGAAAATGCTGCCGCACCGCTATCCGTTTTTGTTGGTAGACAGACTCGAAGTTGAAGAACCAGGTGTTAAAGGCGTTGGCATTAAAAACTTGACTATGAATGAAGAATTTTTCCAAGGTCATTTCCCTGGCAATCCGATTATGCCGGGGGTGCTGCAAATTGAAGCTATGGCACAGTCAGCCGGCTGCGTGGTGATGAGCGCCGATCCGGATTATGCCAATAAAAAGCGCGGTGTATTGTTTATGGCTGTAGACGGCGTGAAATTCCGCAAGCCGGTTCGTCCTGGCGATCAGCTGAAGATGCACGTTGAAAAAGTTAAAGAACGCCGTAACATTTTTGTGTTCCACGGAGTTGGCATGGTTGATGACCAAGTTGTGTCTGAAGCCGATTTAACAGCGATGATTATTGATTAAAAATAATCTATTCTGTCTAAAAGATAAAAGCCGCCAACTTGAGGCGGCTTTGCTTTTACCTAAGTTTATCAAAAAATATATTGACAAAAAAGTAAATGAGTATATAACCATACATACTTTGAGATTATTAACATATTTTTTAACCTGCTAAATTTTTTAAATTATGGCACAGAAAGCTTATCGCACCTCTGCTAACGGTAAAAAAGCAAAAGGTGACTACAAAAAGAGTAAAACAACTAAGACAGAGTACCAAAAGACCCGCGACGAATTCAAACGCAAGAAGCGCAAAGCTCCTCGACCATCGCCGGTAACATGTTCTCACTAGTTTTCTTATCTCCGTGCCCCCTTAAAAGTATCTTCGGATATTTTTAGGGGGCTTTCTGTATCTTATAGAAAAAATAAAAGCAGCTTATTCTAAAAATAAGCGGCAATCTGTTTAAATCGGCGGATTTTATTTTTGAGTGTCAGCCAATACTTTAAGCGAGATTATTTTATCAGGATTTATAACTGTGCCATTGTCAGCGCTGTCGCCTTTTTTGATGTTATCAACATATTCCATACCGGAGATAACCTGTCCCCACACCGTATATTGACCATCTAAAAATCCGGCGTCGGCAAAGCAGATAAAGAATTGGCTGTCAGCCGAATCAGGCGAGGCGGCTCTAGCCATAGAAACTGTGCCGCGTCCATGATGTTTGTGGTTAAATTCAGCTTTTAAGTTTTTGCCGCTGCCACCAGTTCCATTACCGCGCGGGTCGCCGGTTTGCGCCATAAAGCCATCTATCACGCGATGGAATTTTAAGCCGTCGTAAAAGCCCTGACGAGTTAATTCTTTAATTCTAGCCACATGGTTTGGCGCCGCATCAGGATACATTTCAATCAAAACAGTGCCGTCTTTAAGCTGCATAACCAAAGTGTTTTCTGGATCTTTTACTTCAGCCGCCGAAGCTGTTGCCGAAAAGGTAAAAGCAGCCAATAATAGCGCTAAAAATTTTTTCATATTTTTTCTCCTTAAATATTTATTTGCCTTCAGCATAAAAAACAGATGTTAAGATTTGGCTAAAAATGTTCGTTTTTGTATGTCGCTGGCGGTTGTCTATAAAATCGGCAAATCTTTTAATAGGTTGTATAAAAAAAATCCTAAACCGATGTTTAGGATTTTCTATATAAATAAGCGCTTATTGTTTTTTGCGATTCTTCATAAAATGTTCCAGCCAGTGAATGTCGTATTGAGCATCCAAATATTCCGGCTGTGAGATAATTTCCTGATGCAGCGGAATGGTGGTTTTCACACCCATAATCACAAATTCTTCCAAGGCGCGGCGCAAACGCATTAAAGCGGCGTTGCGGGTACCGGCATGCACAATCAGTTTGGCAATCATACTATCATAATACGGCGGAATTGTGTAGCCGGAATAAATTTCCGAGTCTACGCGTACTCCCAAACCGCCAGGGGCATGCCATTCTTCAATTTTACCGGCGCAAGGTACAAATGTTTCCGGATCTTCGGCGTTAATGCGGCATTCAATCGCATGACCGTTGAATTTGATATCATCTTGCGTATAGCCCAGCTGCGCGCCTGCCGCAATACGAATCTGCTCTTTAACAATATCAATACCGGTAACAGCTTCGGTAATCGGGTGCTCCACTTGCAGACGGGTGTTCATTTCCATAAAGTAGAACTTGCCGTTTTCATACAAAAATTCTAGTGTACCAGCGTTGCAGTAGCCGATTTTAGCAATGGCGTTGCGTACAATATCGCCGATTTCTTTACGTTGCTCTTGGTTCAGAGCCGGAGACGGGCATTCTTCAATCACTTTTTGATTGTTGCGCTGAATAGAGCAGTCGCGTTCGCCCAAATGCACAACATTGCCGTATTTATCGGCTAAAATCTGCATTTCAATATGGCGCGGGTGCTGCAAATATTTTTCCATATACACAACATCGCTTGGAAAAGCGGCTTTAGCTTCGGCTTTTGCCATTGTAAACGCTTCGCCGATTTCATCATCATTAAAGGCAATTTTCATACCTTTTCCGCCGCCGCCGTCTTTGGCTTTAATAATTACCGGATAACCGATTTCATTAGCCCAATGTTTGGCATCTTCAATAGATTCTAAAGCAGGCGATCCTTCGGTAATCGGTAAGCCAGCTTCTTTTGCGGCTTTGCGGGCGGTAATTTTATCTCCCATCAAACGCATTTGCGCCACGGTTGGACCAATAAAAGTAATTCCGTGCTTTTCCACCATTTCGGCAAAATCTGCGTTTTCCGAAAGAAAACCATACCCTGGGTGAATTGCATCGGCACCGGTTATAATGGCTGCAGAAATAATTGCCGGTTTATTCAAATATGAATCAACGGAGCGCGCCGGACCGATACATACAGCTTCATCGGCTAAACGTACGTGCATGGAGTTGGCGTCAGCCTCAGAGTGCACAGCCACAGTGCGAATGCCCATTTCTCGGCACGCCCGATGTATTCTCAAGGCAATTTCACCGCGGTTGGCTATCAAAACTTTTTCAAACATAGCAATCCTTTGTTTTATTCAATCACAATCAATGGTTCGCCGTATTCAATCGGGTCGCCTGTTTCTACCAAAATTTTAGCAACTTTGCCGGCGCGCGGAGCTTTTACCGGATTAAATGTCTTCATAGCTTCAATCAGACACAAGGTATCGCCTTCATTAACCGAATCGCCGACTTTAACATAGTTCGGAGAGTTTGGATTGCTGGAAAGATATATCACGCCGACCATCGGAGATTTAATAGCGTTTGGATTATTGCTATAATCTACAACAGCTTCTTTAGTTTCTTCTTCTGCCGGAGCAGCAGCCGCAGCGGCTGCGGCAACAGGCTGCGGAGCCGGAACATACGCCGGAACAACACCGCCGGAAACTTCTCTAACTAAAGAGATTTTGCAGCTTTCATCTTCATAATTTAAGGTAGTTAATTGATTTTTATCCAAAATTTCAGCCAATTTGCTAATAACTTTGGTATCAATAGGATTTGACATATTTATTCCTTTTCTAAAAATTAACCTGCTATTCCTATATTCTGATTTTGCATAAAAAACAACAAAAATATGCAATTTTAGCTCATTTTTATGCAAAAATTGTGTAAAAACAGGCAAAAATTGCTATTTTTCAAGTTTTAACGGAATTAAATTTTTATTCTTGGTATATGACGGATAAATGACCAAATCTTCAATACCGCCGGCACGCACCACTTCGCGGTATAATTCAATCATAAAGCTGCACATGGTATGGACATAAGGTATTTTGCTTCTGCCGCTGGCGGTAATAATTTGTATAGGCATTTTAAGCTGCCATCCCGGCACGTCTATTTTTATCAGCTCAGGAAAAACGCGGGTCATATACGCCGGCATTTCGCCAATCAGACATTTGCGCCGTATCATTGAAAGCATCATATCAAAGTTTGAAACCTGAAAATCCAAGTGTCGGCAGTTTGCCATCAAGTCATCGTATTGCGGATTATAGCGCGAATATTCTTCACTGAGGCAAAGATGGTGGTTTTGGCGCAAGTCGTCTAAATCACGGGGATAACCGTATATATCCAAATATTTTTGCGTGGTGATAAGCGAGAAAACTATTTTGCCTTCGCATATAACATCAACATTCTGCCATTTGTTTTGCAAATAGGTGGCGCAGACGTCCACGCTTTTCAGCATACTGGGAATAGATATAACTCCGTCATAAAAATTGCAGGTGACGGAAGGATAAATTTGTTTGAATAAATCAAGATATTTGTGAAAAGACACCATGGTTGCCGATGTGGCTTGCAGAGTGATGCTGGCGTTTTGAATTTCGCCGTGGAAACGGTTAGCTAATTCTGCCACACGGCTGGTACAGTCTTTAGCAAGGGTAAACACTTGTTCTCCGGTCAGCGTTAAACGCACACCATGACTGGTGCGCACTAAAAGCTCGGTTCCCAACATCTCTTCCAGTAGCTTCATTTCTTTGGACAGGTTAGATTGTTTCAAACCCAATTCTTCAGCAGCGCTTTTAAGCTGTCCGTGTTCAACTACCAGTTCATAATGAGATAACAGCTTAAATAATAAAATGTCGCTTCTAACAGACACTTAGTTATCCTCGCTCACAATTATTCATAGAATTAAACTCTATACTTATATAATAATTACTCTTATAAACAGAGTCAATAGCCCCTTTTTATAATTCAGACATATATTTTTTTGGTCTTCTGTTTTGTGGAAAATTTATTATTCTTATTTTATCCACAGAAAAATGAAGGAGGATATTATGAATTTAGAAAAGAACCGAACAGCTATAGTGTCTAAC
>CAVEOB010000010.1:0-13755 GCA_963617265.1 Mediterraneibacter gnavus | reverse complement strand
AATTTAATCACGAAAATGAACTTAACAAACTGCGCATTTTGAATTGCGAATTTGATGTTTGCCGTAACAGCTGCCGCTGATTTTTTTAAGGAGAACCGAAAAATGAATCAAAAACAATTTGCTTACATCAATGCAATTTATGACATAGAAGATAATCTTGAAGAAGTGAAAAACTATTTCCGCAGTCATGGTTATTTTAATGAATATAAAATGGCTACAGAAATTCAGACAGTGTTCCGCGGTGGTATTGCTGCAAGAGTAGACGCGTTGGAAAAACGAGTATTAAACTAGAAAAAACGGCGCTTCCGACCCAAAGATATAAAAAAAATGCACATTTATAAAAAAATATGTAGACTTTTGGAAAAAACTATTTTATAAAGTGTCTCGTAAACGATGGTCGGGTAGCTCAGCTGGTAGAGCAAAGGACTGAAAATCCTTGTGTCGGCGGTTCGAAACCGTCCCCGACCACCACTTCAAAAGCCTTGGTTTTAGCCAGGGCTTTTCTGTTACCAAAAACAACCGCAGTAGAGTGGTGTGATTGCGGCAATGAATTAACCTGTGAAGTTGCTTTAAAGTTTTATTGATGTTTTTCCGATTCGTTTTTAGACTTGACTTTTAGTGGTCGTTTTTAACTTAAAATCAGACATTATTGGCAGACACGGTGAAAAGCTGGAAAAAGCTCATGAGTATGCAAAACGGGAGCACAGCTTTTCAGTTTGTTCGGTTGGCTGTACTCCTGCTTTTGGCTTTTGCAAACTATTAGATAAATCGGAATTTATTCATCCATCATTGCGTACTGGACGATCATTGGATCATCATATTCGGCCCACATGGATTTGTTTTCATCCAGCGCTTTTAGCTGTTCCATTTCATCGGTAGTCAGTTCAAAATCAAAAATATCCAGATTCTGTTTCATGCGCTCCTTATGCACGCTCTTGGGAATTACGACAATGCCACGCTGAATGTGCTGCCGGAGAGCAACCTGTGCGGACGTTTTTCCGTGGGTATCTGCAATTTGCTTTACAATGGGGCTTTCGAGAATTTCTTTCAGTCTATGCTGAGCAAGAGGACCCCATGCCTCATGCTGAATATTGTACTTTACCATCCACTCATGCAGATCATATTGCTGCCAGAATAGGTGTGTTTCTACCTGATTGACTGCCGGGACAACACGGTTAAAGGTTGCAATATCTGCCATGCGCTCTGCGCTGAAATTAGAGATACCGATGGCTCTGATCTTGCCTTCATCATATAAGTCCTCCAGTGCATGGTAAGCGCCATAATAGTCAGACAGGCATTGATGAATCAGCACAAGGTCAAGATAATCAGTCTGGAGCTTTCTGAGGGATTTTTCAACAGAAGTCTTAGTCTTTTCATAGCCGAACTCCGTCACCCAGACTTTGGTGGTAAGGAAAACATCTTCCCGGCAAATACCATGTTCCTTTATGGCGCGCTGGATACCGTCACCAACTTCTTTTTCGTTGTAGTATGCCTGTGCGGTGTCAATCAGGCGATAGCCAGTTTCCAGCGCATCAAACACACATCCTGCGGTCTGCTCCGCAGGGATTTCAAAAACTCCGTAGCCTACCATCGGCATCTGGATACCGTTATTAAGGGTTATATATTCCATTTTAGTTATTCCTTTCGTCCATTTTAATTATTCATTTAGTGATTGATTTTGGATTATGAAAGAAATATCAATAGGGCTTGCCCTTTGAGAAGAATTTGTTGAATAAGTCTTGAAAGGTCATTGCAATACTTCGTCAGATTTCAATTTACTAAATTTTTTTATAATGTTATCACTACATTCAAAGAATTACAAGTAGCGCAAGGATAGCTGTGTGTAAATTGCCTGGATTTCGAGGCTGTGAGAAGGTTGTTTGCAAACCTGAGGGAAAAGACTTGTTTTTTAGTTAGATTTCCGCATCTCCGATTCGCAATGAATTAAGCAATAAAAAAGCCTTGCTGAAAAGCAAGGCTTAACACATTGGAGATAGTTATAAAACAAAATTAGTCTTCGGTTTCCGGCTCGTCTTCACCAATCATTTCTGTAGTCAGATGACCGGCGTCAGCACGGATTTTGTTTTCTATTTCATCGGCAACTGCCGGATTATCCATTAAATATCTTTTGGCGTTTTCACGACCTTGACCGATTTTGTCGCCGTTATACGAGAACCAAGCGCCGGCTTTTTCAATAATTCCGGATTTTACGCCCAAATCAATCAGTTCGCCGGTTTTAGAAATTCCTTCGCCGTACATAATGTCAAAGTCCACAGTCTTAAACGGAGGAGCGACTTTGTTTTTCACAATTTTCACGCGGGTTTGCGAGCCGATTACTTCATCTTTGTCTTTAATCGCACCCACGCGGCGGATATCCATACGCACAGAAGCGTAGAATTTCAAAGCGTTACCGCCGGTAGTGGTTTCCGGATTGCCGAACATAACGCCCAGCTTCATACGAATTTGGTTGATGAAGATAATCAAAGTGTTGGAGCGGGCAACCGTAGCGGTCAGTTTACGTAAAGCCTGACTCATCAAACGAGCCTGCAAGCCCATATGCGCGTCACCCATTTCACCTTCTAATTCTGCCTTCGGTACCAAAGCGGCAACCGAGTCGACAACCATCACGTCAATAGCGCCGGAACGAACCAAGGTATCGGCAATTTCCAAAGCCTGTTCTCCGGAGTCCGGCTGCGAAACCAGCAAGTTTTCAATATCTACGCCGATTTTTTTAGCATACGACGGATCAAGAGCATGCTCGGCATCAATAAAGGCGCAAGTGCCGTTGCGTTTTTGCGCTTGGGCGATTACGCTCAAAGCCAATGTAGTTTTACCGGAGCTTTCCGGACCGTAAATTTCAATAATACGCCCCTTTGGTAAACCGCCGATTCCTAAAGCAATATCAATACCCAAAGAACCGGTCGGAATCGCCTCTATATCAATGTTGGTATTCTGCCCGAGGCGCATAATAGAACCTTTGCCGAAAGCGCGTTCAATTTGGCTCAGGGCGGCGTCTAACGCTTTATCTTTTTCCATGTTTGTTATCCTTAAAAAATTATCCTAAATTCTTTATCCCGCATTTTCAGCAAAAACTCAACACGAGTCTGAATTTATCCGCTGAAATGTATATTGTTCTAATTTTGTTCTTATGGCAAGCACTTTATTATAAATTTGTGAATAATTATTTAAAAATTATACTGCGCCGGAAAAAAGTGCTAAGTAAAAACAAAGGAGAAATACCATGTTGGAAGATGCTTATCAGCTGTTGAAAGAAAAATCGGAAGAATGTTTGCGAAAAGTGGCTCACGATGAATTTTTTGTGGGTTATACCAAAGAAAAAATCCGCCATTCCTATCAAGTTATGGGGGCGGGCAACTACATTATTCCGCGTGTGGAATGGCTGAAAAACAAAGATTCTGCCTATGTGGATATGGTAAAATCGGCGGTGCTTTTGCATGATATTTGCCGATTCGCCGAGATAGAAGAAAAATGCCTGCATAACCGGCAGATAGACCACGGAGTCGCCGGCGGTGAATTTTTGCGCACCGTGCCGGAATTTTCGGATATTCGCATTTGGCTGCCGATAAAGCATCACGGACATTTGATAGAAGTTTTGTACGCTGACGAAGAATATAAAAATATAGCTGATGAAGAGCTGAAACAAGAGGTTGCGCGGATTTGCTTTATTATCCGCGACGCCGACAAAATCGCTAATTTGCGTATGTTTGCTTTTGAGCCGCAGATGCGCTATTTGTTTTATGGCAAAAAAGATGTGGAGCCTGAAATTGACGGGCGTATTTCTAAGTCTGTTTGGAATTTGATTGACCAATACGCCACTTTGCCGCGCGGAGTTGAAGAAACTGTCGCCGACCGCATTGTTGGCTATCTGACCTGGTATTATGATATCAACTATCAATATGCTATTGATTTTTGCGCAAAATTGAATGTTACACCGTGTCTGCTGGATTTGTTTAAGTGGCTGTGTGTTGACGAACAGTTTAAAACGCAGTTTCTAAGCCGATTCGCTGATTTCTTGCAAAATCATCAATATTTGCGCTAAGTCTATTTCCACAGTTTTTTGCGGTTGCGGAACTCTTCAATGGTGGCGGTAACCACGGCGCCGAACAAAACGATTGTCCACCAAGAATACATCCAAACCAACAAAATCGGCACAGTGGCAAGCGCGCCGTAAAGCGTGCGGTAGGTAACGTTCAGTACCAAAAAATAGCCAAAGCCAAAGCGCAACAGCAAGGTTAAAATCAAAGTGACGCAAGCTCCGGCAAATGCGCTGGAAAGACGGATTTTTTTGTTTGGAACAATCACATACGAAAGCCATAAAAAGAAAAATGTGATTAAATTAGGCAAAACAAATGTCATAAAAAAGTTATAGCCTAAAAAATGCTCGGGGTGAAAATATTTAAGCGTCAGCAAATAGCCTTTGAGCGAAAGAGCTGTGCCGACCAAAAGCGGGCAAAGCGTGATAATTGTCCAATAGAGCGTGATTTTGGTGGCTAAGCGGCGGTGCTTTTTGACCTTAAATATAAAATTAAAACTGTTTTCTATGGTAAACAGCAGCAAAATCGCCGTTATGGCAATACCCAAAACACCGACGGTTGTCAGTTTGCTTGAGGCGGCGACAAACTGCATTATATAGTTTTGAATATTCTGTTCAATGTTGGGCACAAAATATTGAATAAGCGAGTCTTGCACTTGGGCTCGCACATCTTCAAACACCGGAAAAGCGGCAAAAATCGCCAATGCAACGGCAATCAGCGGCACCACGGCAATCAATGTGGTATAGCTGAGCGAGGCGGCAACGCGCAGAACCATTGCGTCTTTGGTGCGGATGCGCAGATATTTGAAAAATAATCGGCAGAGTTTGTTAAATTTTGCGGTGTCAAATTGATTCGCCATTTTACAACTTTCAAAAAAATGTTTACAAAACAGATAAATTTGTATAAGTATCTCTACAGTAACTTACTTCCAAAAAGGGAAGTAGTCTAGAACAAAATTTATAAAGGAACTAGAAAATGGCTATTGAACAACTTATGGCCGGTAAAAAAGGCCTGATCATGGGTCTTGCCAATGACAAATCTATTGCTTGGGGTATTGCTCAGGCTTTGAATGCGCATGGTGCGCAGCTCGCGATTTCATATCAAAATGAAATGCTGGAAAAAAGAGTTAAACCTTTGGCAGAACAGCTGAACAATCCTCTTTTGATTAAATGCGATGTTTCCGATTCTGCTTCGGTTGAAGCTTGCTTTAAAGAATTGGGCGAAAAATGGGGTAAAATCGACTTTGTTGTTCACGCTATTGCTTTTTCTGACAAAGACCAATTACGCGGCCGCACAATTGACACTACATTGGATAACTTCACTATGACTATGCACATTTCCTGCTACTCATTCTTGGAAGCATGCCGCTGCGCCTCTCCGATTATGAACGAAGGCGGTTCGATTTTGACTTTGACTTACTTGGGTTCTGAACGCGTATTGCCAAACTACAATATTATGGGTGTGGCTAAAGCCGCTTTGGAAGCCTCTGTTCGCTATGCCGCTGTGGATATGGGCAAACAGGGTGTTCGCGTAAATGCTATTTCTTCCGGCCCGATTAAAACTTTGGCCGCTGCCGGTATCGGCGATTTCCGCACAATTTTGCGTTGGAACGAATTAAACGCTCCGCTGCAGCGCAATGTTCACCAAACCGAAGTTGGCAATATGGCTTTGAGTTTGCTGTCTGATTTAGGCTCTGCCGTAACCGGCGAAGTTCTGCACGTTGACTGCGGCTATAATACCATTGCTATGGTAAATATTGCTAACGCTGCCGAAAGCGCTGATGTTCTTAAAGAATTTTAAGCTGCCATATATCAGCAAAAAAGTCCCCAATTTTTTCGGTTGGGGGCTTTTTTTATTGCAAGCAAGGCAAAAATATCCTAATCTGCAAAGCGAAAGGTTAAAGATAAATGGTTAAAATCTCGGCATATATTGTTACATTGAATGAAGAAAAACGCTTGGGCAAAACTTTGCAGGCTTTGAAAAAAGTGGCTGATGAAATTTTTGTGATAGACAGCGGCAGTACGGATAAAACTCAAGAGATTGCCGAAAAATACGGCGCTAAATTTTTGTTTCATAAATGGAAAAATATTTCGGCGCAGAAACATTACGGGCAGGGGCTTTGCCACAATGATTGGGTGTTGTCTTTAGACGCTGACGAAGTTTTGTCGCCGGAGCTGATTGCTGAGATTAAAGAAAAAATGAAAAATCCGGCGGCAGATGCGTATAAAATGAAAATTTGCGATATGCTCCCAGGGGATAAAAAGCCTCGTTTATTTGCCAAGACTTATAATCAGGTGCGTTTATATAACCGTAAGAAAAGCAATATGCCCGATGATTTGACGCATGACCGAGTTGTGGTCGGCGAAGGCGCGGTGGTAGAGCAATTAAAGTCAAAAGTTCATCATTATTCTTATGTTTCTTTGGCTCAAACTTGGTTCAAGCTGAATATGTATACAGATGAGCTGGTTAAAGTTGCCATTAAAGAGGGGCGTTATTATACGCGTTTGCGTTTATATACGGAATTTCCGCGTCAGTTTTTGGTATATTATTTCAAAAAGCGTTATTTTTTGTATGGAACCTGCGGATTTTGGATGGCGACTACCTATGCTTATTTCCGCTTTTTGAAAATTGCCAAGTGGTTTGAGTGGCGCGCTTTAAATTCCGTAAAATAAAGTTTTTTTTCAGATACCGATTAAGGCGTTAGAATAACTAAAAGTGTGTAAAAATAACGACCGTCGTTTTTAATAAAGTCTCAAGCTAGATTTAAAAAAATAAAACCGTCCTTTTTCTACGAAAAGAACGGTTTTATAATGTTATGCCTTTACATCGTAACATACCATAGACAATGGGTTGAATGTGAAGGCGGAATCCTCTACCAAAAGCAACTCGCGGTTTGCAATTCGGCGGGAAAGCAAAGCTTTTCTGCCATCAGGATAGTTAAACACAGTGCCGATTGAAACATGCCAAATAAGCGTGTTGTCATCAACAGATACCTTTTCGCCGGAGCGAACATCGCAGAAGCTGTTACCGGTTTGAATGCAGGGAATAATCTGACTGATAACCGGATTTTTGTAGTCCAGCACGTAAGGATATCTGTTCAAAGGCAGGTTTTCAGGAAGTTTGATTAAACAAACAACTTTGCTACCACTCACCAGATGACCTTTAATGAAACTTGTACACATAGTTATAACTTAATAATTAAAAAACTATAGAATTTATACAGTTTTTTGCGTGTTTTGTCAATAACTTTTTTTACTAAAAATTAAAAAAATCCCCAAATTATTAAATAACGCTCAAGATAAAATGAAAATATACCGTTGCAAACTATGTTAGGCAGAGGCTTAATTACATCAATTTTATCAGATTTCGCTTAAATATAACTGACATTTATTTTAGCTTGCTATTTGGTGAATATTTAAGGCAGATGTAAAATCTTCTTTTCTATTTTGTCAATTTTGCGCAAACCCAAATTCAAAACAAAAAAAGACCGCTATTTTCTTTACAGAAAAAAGCGGTTAATTGTTTCAGTTCAGCATGCCTTGCGTTTGCGGAAACGAGATTTTTTTGAAACGCCGAGACCGATAGACTCTGCGTGAGCAAATGCGTCGAGACGCATCTTCTCGCGAGCCTCCTCACGAGTGTAACCACGCTCCATCAAGTACTTTACCTCCTCTTCTTGCGAAGCCTTGATTTTGTCCTTGATGTCCTGACCGATGAGAAGTGCAGCCTTGCGACCAGCAAGTTTCTCAGCAGTAGTCAGTGGGCGAGCCAAAGACTTCAAAGAGTTCAACACTTCGTTAGCAGACTCAACTGAAGAAATATACATGTTATTCATATATACAAAAATTTAAAATGATTACTAAAATAATTTGATTAACAATTATCTTATACCATTTTTAACAACTTTTGTCAACATTGATTCTGTGCCTTTCTAAAAAAAATGTTGTAATTGCGGCGGTGTCTGCTAATATCAAAAACAGATATCAATAACAGAGCTGTTAAAAATGGAAAAATCTCAAAAAAAACTAGGAATTATCGCTGGCGGCACCGGACTGCCGAAAATGCTGATAGACCATTGCTTAGACACCGGACGCGAATTTTATGTGCTGGCAATAGAAGGCAATGCCGATAAGGCAATTTTTACTCCGCTGATTCCGCATAAATGGATTCGCATCGGACAGGCCGGAACCGGATTTAAGACTTTTGCTGATGAAAAAGTGGAAGAAGTGGTGATGATTGGCACGATTCATCGCCCGACTTTATCGGAATTGGTGCCGGATTTGCGCACGGCGGCGTTTTTTGCTAAAATCGGTATGAAAGCTTTGGGTGATGACGGAATTTTGCGCGCCCTGATAAAAGAGATAGAAGCAGAAAATATTCGGGTGGTCGGTATTCATGAAGTTATGCCTGAACTGTTGGCGCAAGAGGGCGTTTTGACAAAACATAAGCCGGATAAACAGGCGGAAGCCGATATTGAGCGCGGCGTGGAAGTTGCTTTGGCGCTGGGCAGACTGGACGTTGGTCAGTCGGTTATTGTACAGCAAGGCTTGGTTCTTGGTGTTGAAGGTATTGAGGGAACCGATGAGCTGGTGCGCCGCTGCGGAACCTATCAGCGCAAAGGTGCGGCCGGAATTTTGGTTAAACTGCGCAAGCCGCAGCAAGATTTGCGTATAGATTTGCCGGCTATCGGTACACGGACGATTGAAAATCTGCATAACGCCGGTTTCCGCGGTTTGGCAGTGCATGCCGGTAATGCGCTTATGGTTGACGCCGAAGAGGTTATAAAATTGGCTGATAAATACGGAATGTTTATAAAGGGAATTATCCCGGAGGAGAAAAAATGAAATATTATCTGATTGCAGGAGAACCATCGGGA
Organism: Mediterraneibacter gnavus; assembly: GCA_963617265.1. Taxonomy (GTDB): domain Bacteria; phylum Pseudomonadota; class Alphaproteobacteria; order RF32; family CAG-239; genus RUG410. Next base: position 4,824 of record CAVEOB010000010.1, on the reverse strand, counting down.
GATTCACTGGGCGCGCGCTTAATTCAGGCTTTGCGCCGCAAAGATAAAAAAGCTGAATTTTATGGAGTCGGTGGCGAGAGCATGCAGGCTGAGGGCGTGAAGTCTTTGTTTAATATCAGCGACTTGGCGATTATGGGATTGGCTGAAGTTATTCCAAGCATTCCGCGTGTGCTGCGCCGTATTAATGAAACGGTTGCCGATATTCAAAGAGTACGGCCTGATGTGGTGGTGACCATCGACAGCTGGAGTTTTTCCGCCCGCGTGCATAAAAAACTGCGTCAGCTCAAATTAAATATTCCGCAGGTGCACTATGTGGCGCCGCAGGTTTGGGCTTGGAAAAAGAAACGCGCCCGCACTATGTATAAATATATTGATTTGCTGCTGACCTTGTTTCCGCAGGAACCTAAATATTTTACTCCGTATAATTTAGCAACTGAATTTGTCGGACATCCGGTTATTGAAAGCGAAGTAGTTAACGGAGTGAAAGGCGACTTCAAAAAACGTCATCATATTCCGGAAGAAAACCGCTTGCTGCTGGTGCTTCCTGGGTCGCGCCATAATGAAGTGGAACGCCTGCTGCCGACGTTTTTGGAAGTGGTAAAGCAGCTGCATGAACGCTATAACGATTTTTCTTTTGTGATTCCGACCGTCGGCACAGTTGCCGCGCAGGTTAAGGATATGGTTAAACAGTCTGGTTTGCCGATAGAAATTGTTGAGGGAACCAAAGAACGTCATGACGCCTTTAAGAGCGGCGATATGGCGATTGCCGCATCAGGCACGGTGGCGCTGGAATTGGCGATTGTCGATGTTCCGCATATTATCGCCTATAAAGTTCCAAAACTGACCGAGTGGCTAGCGCGCCATTTTATTCATATTCAATTTGTGAATTTAAGCAATATTTTGCTGGGCAAAGAGGTGGTGCCGGAATTGCTGCAGCAGGATTGCACTGTCGAAAAAATAATGTACTATGTTGAGCAGTTTATGAAGCATAAGCCGGTTTATAATCAGCAAATGGACGGTTTTGAAAAAGTGCGCAAACTATTGGGCATGGGACAGCAGACTCCAAGCGATAATGCGGCGGAAGCTATTATAAAGGCGATAAAAACCTATAAAAAATGAGAATTTTCCGCAAGATAAGAGCTTATGTCTCCGAAAACTTCTTTGCCGAACAGAGCAGGTGGCAGGCTTGGGTACCGTTTTTATTTGGTTTGGGAATAGCCATATACTTTGCTTTGCCGTTTGAAGCAAATTATTGGTGTAGTCTGGGCGTTTTTGAAGCGACTTTGCTGTTGTTTTATCTATTGCGTCATAAGGGGCTGCATCTGCTTTTTACGGCAATTCTTTTGGTTGAGTTTGGTTTTATGGATATTCAGCTGCAAACTTTGCTGAAAAGCCGTAAAATAGTATTTACGCCGGAAGTTACAGATTATATTAAAGGGCAAATCAGTGCGGTTTCGTATAATGAAAAAGGACGCAAGCGGCTGCTTTTGCAGAATGCGGAAAATTTTGATAAGCCGCTTAATGGCAAATACCGTGTTACGGTAATGAACCATGAAAATGCTGAATTAAAAGTCGGGCAATGCGTGGAGCTGGTGGGGACGTTTTTCCCGCCGTCGCCAATGCCGGTGCTGAACGGCTTTCAGCTGGATAGAAAGTATTTCTATGAAGAAATCAGCGGGATAGGCTATGCTAACAGTTCGGTTTTTGAGATTGACTGCGGGCATGGACAGCCGTCGTCTTTCCGGATTCGCCTCAACAAAATTCGTCAGCAAATTACGGACGATGTGGCAAAAATTTTGCCGTCTGATGAAGCAGGGATTGTCGATGCGGTGTTGATTGGCGAACAAAGCCGCACGCCAAAGCTCATAGTGAATCATTACCGCGATTCGGGGTTGGCGCATTTTCTGTCGGTTTCCGGTTTGCACATGGGCGCGATTGCCGGTCTGGTGTTTTTTGTGCTGCGTTTTTTACTGGTGCTGTTTCCGGCTGTAGCTTTGCGCTATGATGTCAAAAAACTTGCCGCGACCGGAGCAATTCTTTTCAGCGCGCTGTATTTGCTGGTTTCGGGAATGGCGGTGCCGGCAGAACGGGCGTTTATTATGACCGCGGTGGTGCTGCTGGGTGTTATTTTTAACCGGCAGGCGATTTCTATGCGTATGGTTTGTTTCGCCGGTTTGGTGCTGCTGATTGTTTCGCCGCAGGCTCTGATTTCTATTAGCTTTCAAATGTCGTTTGCGGCGGTGGTTGCTTTAATCGCTTTTTATGAAAAATATGCGCAAAAGATTGCTTTATGGTCGGTAAATCGGGGAATTTTCAGCAAGATTTTCTTTTATTTAGCGGGGATTGTGATTTGCGATTTTGTGGCGAGCTTGGCGACAATGCCGTTTGCGATTTATCATTTTCATCGGATTTCGGTTTATACCAGCTTGGCAAATCTGCTTGCCGGTCCGCTGATTGGTTTGGTTTTGATGCCGCTGATTTTGCTTTGTTTGGTCGCTCTGCCGCTGGGATTGGCTTTATATCCGCTGCAAGCATTGGGTTATGGCGTAGGCTGGCTTAATAAAATAACGGGATTTGTCTCGTCTTTGCCGCATAGCGTCGCTTATGTGGATTCGCTGCCGTTTTGGGGATTCGTGCTGATTGTCTGCGGCGGCTGGTGGCTGTGTGTATGGCAAAGAAAATGGCGCCTGTGGGGAGTGCTGCCGATTCTGATTGGCGTCAGTACGATGTTTTTCGGCTCGCAGCCGGATATGGTTTTTGCTCCCAAAGGCGAGGGGATTGCCTTGCGCAATAAGGCGGGAGAAATGCTGCTTATGCCAATGAAAACCGATAGCTGGACGGTGTCGGTTTGGCGTGAAAATCTGCATTTGAAAGAGCTGAATAAAGAGCAGCGGAAAGAATTGAAAGAAATTTTTGCCGGCAGCAAAACGGATTTGGAAAATATAGCCCTGAAATGCAAGGCGGAAAAATGTGTATATTGGGATTCGATTGAATTTTCCAAACAGGGAGATATCAGAATAGACGGGAAAAATATTGATAATAACGCCGGATGGTATATCTTTAAGCAAGATAAAACAAAAGTTGTGCCGCTGCAGCCGCAAGGCGTTTGCCGACCGTGGCGCAGCTGTACTAAACAAGAAAGGTATAAAAATGACTGAAACAGTTGAAAAAACTGAAAATGAAAAAAATCTGCTGACTGTGTTTGTGGCAGGTTTTAAGAATATTTTTAACTTCAAAACCCGCGCCAGCAAATATGATTATTGGGGATTTATTTTCGCCAATTTTCTGTTTAGTTTGATTTTGCTTGTTGTAGGAATAATCATGTCGATGTTATTTCCTATGAAAACAATGATGATTATCGGTACTGTTTTATACTATGTGTATTCAATAGTGGAGGCAATTGCTGCATTAGCTTTATCGGTACGCCGTTTGCACGATACCAACCACAGCGGTCAGCTTTTATGGCTGCCGGTTATATTGGGTGTTTGTATGCTGTTAGGTGTTGCGCTTGAAAAAAATACGCAAGCCGAAGTTATCTGTATGGCTCTGATGACGGCTTCCGGTGTTGTTTTTTTAGGCGTTATCGTATGGCTGTTCATCTTATATTTGCGTAAAGGTCAAACTGAAGAAAACAGATTCGGCAAGCCGGTTGCCGAAAGCGCCAAATATAATAAACTGGCCAATATTTATATTATTTCCTATTTTGCAATAAGCATTGCGCTTAGTGCTATTTCAGTGGCTTTAGATAATGACAGTAATCAACAAGATGAGGTTGATATTCAAACAAATGCCGCAGATGCAATTTCGGGCGAAACTTCTGCCGTTACTGTCGATGCAAATGCAGATACTAATGCTGATACTCAAGAGCCGGTAAAGGCTGAAACAGAAGCTCAACCGGAAAATTCTGCGGAGGTTGAAACTCCGGCTATTCCAATGCATGAAAGTGCAGAATAATAAAAAAATGCTTGCAAAGGATGTAGTTTTACGTTTTAATGCAAGCATTGATTTTGCAGATGTAATTCAATGGTAGAATAGAAGCTTCCCAAGCTTATAACGGGGGTTCGATTCCCCTCATCTGCTCCAACATAGCCCCGCTTGTCGGGGCTTTATGTTTGGAGCAGAATAATATGGAGTGAATCGAACCCCGGAGGCGGGGCTAAGGAAAAGAAAATCTCCGGTGGAGATTTTCTTGACGTAAGGCGAAGATTTTAAGGTAAGCAAGCTAGCGTTAGCGAAGCGCGGCGAACCTTCAAAAAATCGAGTTAGTTTTCCCCTCATCTGCTCCAAAAAACAAAGGCACCCATCAGGGTGCTTTTTGTTTTTTATATAGAGGGGAATCGAACCCTGAGAGGGCTTGATATATTTCCAGATTAAATAACAACAGAAAAAATTATAAATAATAATAAAACAAAAATAGCATATTCACTATATATTAACTGTAATATTTTATATATCTACACTAAAAGTAAGGTGAGAAAGTATGTCATATATATTTATGGATGAAAGCGGAGATTTAGGTTTTAATTTTTCTAAAACTAATACAAGCCGGTATTTCGTTATGTCTTTTTTAATTTCAGATAGTGATGATATCTGCAGAAAAATTGTTGCTAAAACCGTTAAAAAGATGACGCCACGCAATAGAGCCAATTTTTCCGGTGTGTTTCATTGTAATAAAGAAAATGAAGATGTTAGAAGCAATTTGCTGAACACTTTGGGTAATAATGAAAGTTTAAAAGTCATAAGTGTTACTTTAGACAAGATGAAATTTATGAATATATGTGGAAATGCGCTGCCGTCATCAGGAGAACTGTATAATCATATATG
>CAVEOB010000009.1:39169-49335 GCA_963617265.1 Mediterraneibacter gnavus | reverse complement strand
GCTGCGGACGGATAAATTCTGCCGGCAATTCACAAGCCTGAAACTTGGTGTATTCTGCCTGCAGTTTAGCAAACAGCTCCGGCGAGCAATCCGCATATTTCAGCTTATGCCCAGCCACATACGGCATTGCCAGTAAATAAAAATTTGCAAACTTTTCTTGCCGCAGCGGATATAAAAAATCCAGCTGCGATAACAAGTGTTTCAGCTGCAGATAAGCATTTGTTCGATTAGCAGAAATCAGCTTTAAGAAGAATTTGTTTTGTTCGGTTTTGACGGCAAAATTATACGAGCTGCCGCCGCAATAAATTTCTTTGATACTCAATATTTGCGGAAAAATTTGCTCTTTTCGTAGAAAATCAGCTAATTCTTGGCTTTGAGTGAACTTCACTTGTTTTTACGCTCCCGATATGAATTGGCTTTATAGCAGCCCAAAATCTGATATTCTTCCGAAAAGAATTTCAGCTCTTCCAAAGCATAGCGCAAAGCTTTAGACTCCACATGCTGTTCCACCTCAATATAAAACTGCGCCGAAAAGAAATGACCGTTCAGCAAATAGCTTTCCAGCTTGCAAATATTGATGCCATTAGTGGCAAAACCGCCCAAAACCTTATACAGCGCCGCCGGAATATGTTTGGTCACAAACACAATGCTGGTAATAAACTTGCCGCCGTCATCAACCGGCACAGCCTCTTCTTTTTGCATAATCAAAAAACGAGTCGTGTTGTTGTCGGCGTTCTCAATGTTGGACGCCAGAATCTGCAAGCCATAAATTTCCGCCGCCAGCTTTGAGGCTATCGCCGCCTTGGTTTTGTCCTGTTCTTGGGCAATTTTTTCGCATGATTTCGCCGTATCAATACGGTTCAGAGCCTTGATATTATGCTTTTGCAAAAACTCGGAACATTGCGCCAATGCCTGCGGATGTGACGCAGCGCACAAAATATCTTCAAGTTTGGCGCCTTTGACGCCAATCAGCTGATGTTCCACCCGCAGAAAATGCTCGCCTACAATATGCAATCCGGCTTTCGGCAGCAAAAAATGCACATCGCTGACCCGTCCGGCGTTGGAATTTTCCACCGGAATAACCGCCTTGTCCACGCTGCCGTTTTTGACCATTTCCATAGCAATTTCAAAAGAATCGCACGGCACATATTCTTGGTTGAGAAAAAGTTGCTGGCAGGCAATATGCGAATATGCCCCCAGCGCACCCTGATATGCAATTTTTAACATTTTTGCTCCTTTGTTGGCTGCTATAGTAGTGCAAATAATAAATATGTCAAGATTTTACACAGTTTTGTGCTTAAATGAGAATGTAAAAAAACGGCTGTATTTTCTACAACCGCTTTTCTATTTATGTTCAAGCAAACTATTCTGCTACAGATTTGTCTGCATTTTCCAAATCTGCGTCAGTTTTCGGCATAATATCCGGCAACTGCCCCACAGCCTGTTTGCGTTTCAACTTATTTACAAACTTAATAGAGCGCTGGGCATCCCATTTTCTTTTACCTTCTTCGCTTTGATAAATCAGCTTATAAACTTCAATCGCCTGATCAAATTCCGAAAGCTTAGTCAAGCAGGAAGCCAAACCGTCATAAAGCTTGTGCGTATAGCGTCCGCCCACAATAGCTTGAGCTTTTTTATAGCATTTCAACGCATCTTTGAATTTGAACATTTTTTGATATACATAGCCAATGCTGATCCATGCCTGCAATTCTTGGCTGTTGATGTTCAAAATTTTAGTAAAGCATTTCAAAGCGGAATCATTATCGCCCATCAACTGATAGGTTACGCCAATACCGTTCCACGCTTTGGTGTTATATTTATCACCAGCTAAAACTTTTTTAAAAAATGAAATAGAACGGTCGTATTGTTTTAATTTTTGCAAGGTTACAGCAATGCTGAGCAGTGTCTGCGGATGTTTGCTGTCAATTTTCATAGCTTCTTCCAAAACGTCCAAAGCTTCTTTATAAGAAAACATATGCTGCAAGGCAATTGCTTTGCCGTTCAAAGCCTCCAAAGAGGTACGATCATTGGCAAAAGCTTCGTCAAAACAAGCAATTGCTTCTTTATATAGACCACGCATACTTAATGTTACGCCTTTATTATTCAAAACTTCTACAGATTTAGGATTGATAGCCAATGCTTGATCAAAACATTCAACTGCGTCTGTGTATTTACTCATTTTTTGATATGCGAACCCTTGGCTGTTCATTGCTTTCCAAGCTCTTGGGTTTTCAGCTATCACTTCTGCAAATTTTTGGATAGCTTCTTCATATTGACCGGCGTCTAAAAGTTCCTGACCCCTTTTGTATGCTGTGTTTTCGTTTAATTTAACCATTTTTACCTCTTTTATTATACAATAATAATACTTTTGTAAGTGTTAGCACAATAATATTATTATGTCAAGTTTTTTTACATTAAGCGTAACTGCTTGAAAATAGGAATGTATGTGCGAATTTCGATATATTTACACAAAAATTTTTGGCAATTTCTTCTAATATTTTCTCGATTTTGGGCAAAATATTGCCGATAATCGGCGTCAAATATTTTAGATGCGCTGTTGAAAACAAGTTCTTCTCCCTTATACACCGCCGCATATTCGCCTTTGGGCGGAGCATTTTCCTCCAGCTTGTCAAATATATTCACGCAATACACTTTATTGTTTTTCGCCAACGCCGCCAAATTTTTAAACTGCTCGCCGCTAAAGTTATGGAAATCACTCAAAATAAAAATTGTTTCCTGTCCTTTTTGATGATATTTCAAAGTCTTCAGCGCTTGGCTTAAATCTCCGCTTAAAGGATTATTCAAAACATTTTCACTAATTTCGGCAATTTTATTAAATATCGCCATCAAATTTTTGATACTGCTTTGCGGCTTATAATAATATGAATTTTCACCGTCAAAAATCAAAATGCCGAAACGGTCTTTATTGCGAACCGAAAGCCAGCCCAGCAAAGCTGCGATTTTTGCCGCCGTCACCGATTTAAACTCTTTTTTGGTGCCAAAAACCATTGTCGCCGACAAGTCAAGCAACACATTGATAACCCTATCTTTTTCTTCGGCATAAACTTTTGTAAACGGCTCTTGCTTGCGGGCGGTAATGCGCCAGTCTATATCGCGGATATCGTCGCCGAAATTATAGGCGCGCACCTCTTCCAGCTCTATTCCCCTGCCCTTAAACGCCGACTTTACATTTCCGGCTTGAGCCGAAGTCAAAAAATTCTGCCGCTGCTGCAAATACGGCAAATACCGCTGCTGTTCTATCAGCTCCGGAACTGTCACCGCCAAACCGGTTTTATTGTTCTGCTTTTTATCTTTTTTAAAAAACAGCATAATCGTAATTCCTTATGGCAGCGGCACAATTTTCAGCAAACGAGTAATAATATCATCTGCCGAAAGTCCGGACGCCTGCGCCTCAAAGCTCAATATAATTCTGTGGCGCAGCACATCATAAACCACAGCATGCACATCTTCCGGCGTCACAAAATCGCGACCTGCCAGCCATGCGTTTATTTTAGCGCATTTATCCAAAGCTATTGTGGCACGCGGGCTGGCGCCGAAAGCAATGGTATTTTTCAAAGATTCGTCATATTTTTCTGGATGACGGGTTGCCATAATCAGCTGGATCAAATATTCTTCTACTGAATCGCTGCAATGAATTTTATAGGCTTCCTGACGCGCGGCAAAAACATCTTCTGCCTTAATCGAGCCGAATTTAGCTTTGAATTGCGCCAAACTGTCAGCCGCTGTCTGCGTGCTGTTTTCTTCATTGCGCACTAGCTGCAGAATTTTACGCTCGGTAGCGGCTTCCGGCTGGTCAATTTTGATATACATCAAAAATCGGTCAAGCTGCGCTTCCGGCAAATTATATGTGCCTTCGTGCTCAATCGGATTTTGGGTTGCCATCACCATAAACAGTTTCGGCAGTTTATATTGTTTTCCGCCCACGCTGACCTGACGTTCCGCCATAGCCTCCAGCAACGCCGATTGCACTTTTGCCGGCGCGCGGTTAATTTCATCTGCCAGCACCAAATTAGCAAAAATCGGTCCTTTTCTAAACTCAAACTGTCCGGTTGACGCCACATAAATATCGCTGCCGGTAATATCCGACGGCAGCAAATCCGGCGTAAACTGAATACGGCTGTAAGCCGCTTCAATACACTCCGACAAAGTTTTTATAGCCTTGGTTTTAGCCAGCCCCGGAGCGCCTTCCACCAAAGCATGCCCATCGGCAAGCATGGTAATAATCAGTTTGCGGACAAGTTCTTCCTGTCCCAAAATCCGGCTTTCCATAAACTGTTTCAAGTTGGTAATTTTATCTCTGACTTCTGACATTTTACGCCTCTCAAAAAATTGTACGCAAGTCTAAATAAAGACTTTTCTTTCTCTTATATTTACGATATATAAGTTTTAAAAATGTTAAAAACAAGAAGATTTCAAAAATGAGCGATATATTTGATTTAGACGACAGCAGCTGCGCGCCGCAGCTTTATGATAATATCAGCGCTTTGCGCCCGTCCGCCCCGTGGCTGAACGAGCTCAATCCAGAGCAAAGACAAGCTGTGGAAACAACCGAAGGTCCGTTGCTGGTGCTTTCGGGCGCCGGTACGGGCAAAACCAAGGTTTTAACCACCCGTTTAGCCTATATTTTGACTATGCAGAAGGCGCAGCCGTGGAATTGTTTGGTTGTCACCTTTACCAACCGCGCCGCTAAAGAAATGAAAGAGCGCGTGCAAAATCTTATCGGAGATGTGGCAAACAGCGTTTGGCTCGGCACATTTCACAGTATCTGCGTCAAAATCTTGCGCGCGCACGCCGAAGTAGTCGGTCTGCATTCTAACTTTACAATTTTAGGCGAAGATGACCAAAAACGCCTGATTAAGCAAATTTGCGAAGCTTCCGGCATTGACGAGAAAAAATATCCGGCGCAAAGCCTAATGGAAAGAATCGCCCGCCTCAAAGATAAAGGCATAACCGTTGACAAAGCCGAGCAGGAATACCGCTCTAACACTCTTTTAGAAGTCTATAAAAAATATCAAGCCCGCTTGGTAGAGCTGAACTGCGTTGACTTTGGCGATATTCTGCTGGATACGCTTACTATTTTAATGTCAGACGCCGAAATTTTGCGTAAATATCAAGAAAAATTCAAATATATCATGGTGGACGAGTATCAAGACACTAACGTTACGCAATATCTTTTTTTGCGCCTGCTTTCGCAAAAATACCGCAATTTATGCTGCGTGGGTGATGATGACCAATCCATTTATTCGTGGCGCGGTGCGGAAATTGAAAACATTATGCGCTTTCAAAAAGATTTTGAAGACGCTAAAGTTATCCGTTTGGAGCGCAACTATCGTTCCACAGCCAACATTTTGAACGCCGCCTCGGCTCTGATAGCGCATAACTCCACTCGTTTGGGCAAAACTTTGCGCGTGGCGGAAAATAGTCCGGCATGTCAAAGCGCAAATGAAAAAATCAAGGTGTTAAGCATTTACAGCGGCGAGGAAGAAGCTAAATGGATTGCCTCGGAAATTGAGCGCATGCATCGTGAGGGACACCCTTATTCTGATTTTGCGGTTTTGGTGCGCACGGCTTTTCAAACCCGCGAATTTGAAGAAAAATTTATCAGCGAGGCTATACCCTATCAGGTTATCGGTGGTCCAAAGTTCTATGAACGTGCCGAAATCCGTGATTTATTGGCTTATTTCAGGGTTATTTTACAGCCCAGCGACGACTTGGCTTTTGAACGCATCATCAACAAGCCGGCGCGCGGTATTGGCGCCAAAACCATAGAAAAGCTGCAGGAAACAGCCCGCGGCAACCATACTTCTATGTTTGCGGCGGTTAATATTCTGTTGGAAAACGGCGGACTAAGCGGCAAAGCCAAAGCAAATTTAAGCGAGCTAATGGCAAAATTTGCCGAATGGCAGCGCACTGCTAACGCTGTTTCGCCAAATGATTTAGCCGAGCAGGTTCTAGAAGAATCCGGCTATTTGGAAATGCTGAAAAATGATACTTCTCCCGACGCCTCGGGGCGTATTGAAAACTTAAAAGAGCTGGTCGGAGTGATGAGCGACACCGAAAACTATCCGAATTTAGCCGAGTTTTTGGAGCACGTCAGTCTGGTAATGGATAACGACAACGCGGTAGACACCAACAAAGTAATGCTGATTACCCTGCACTCCGCCAAAGGTTTGGAATTTAACATAGTCTTTTTACCGGGGTGGGAAGAAGGCTTGTTTCCGCACCAAAAAAGCCTTGACGAAGGCGGCGCCAACTCGCTGGAAGAAGAGCGCCGTTTGGCGTATGTGGCAATCACCCGCGCCAAGCAAAAGCTTTATATCACCACCACTTATTGCCGCCGCGTTTACGGTCAATGGCAGAACAATATGCCGTCCCGCTTTTTGAATGAAATTCCGACCTCCACACTGGATATTGTCAACCAAACCAGCAGTTGTTACAACGGCGGCGGTTCAAGCTACAATTCCTACGGCAACAGCGGCGGATATAACAGCGGATACAAAAAATACGGCAGCAAATATAATAATAAGCCGAAATTTTCCACCAAACCAAGCTACCAAGTCGATTATGACTATGAGCCGGACGACTACGCCGATTATGATTCGTATCAAAGCAGCAAAGCCTCCAGCCTGATTGGCGTCAGAGTATATCACGAAAGTTTCGGCTACGGTAAAATAACCAACGTCGAAGGACAAACCTGCGAAGTGGAGTTTGAAAAGTTCGGGCGCCGCAAGATTATGGGCACCTATTTAAGAAGAGCCTGATTTTGTGATATATAACTGCTCATAAGTCTAAAAAAATCTTTGCTATTTAAGAGGAAACCTGTAAGATTAAGGCAAATTATTAACCTCTTAGCGGAGAACTTTTATGCGGACTAAATTTATAAAACTTGCAGCTATCGCCTTTATTTGCTCCACAACTGCGCGGGTGTCGCTGGCATATAACCTGTCGCCGATATCGTTTGAAAATTTCTACCGCATTGCCGCCGAGGGAGATTTGCAAGGGCTGAAAGACGTGCAGCGCCGCGGTCTGAACCTTGACTCTACAAATATGCACGGCGACACGGCGGTATGCGTGGCGATAAAAAGACAAGACTATCTTGCCTATAAAACGCTTATCCGCGCCGGAGCCAAAAGCAATCCGGATTGTATTGAGAGCATACCGGAATACGCCCATAAAAACTTTTTAGCCAACTATAATCAAAAATACGCCGCGCCGAAAACTCCGACTAATTGGACCAAGAACGGCACCGCCTTTGTGGTGGGCGGAGGCATTGCCGCCGGTATTGTGGCATTAGCCGGTTCAGGCGGCGGTGGCGGCGGCAGCAAAGGCGGCAGCAGCAATTCCGACGACGCGTCCAACACTGCTAAATGCGACTTAAACCCTTGCGCCGAAGGCTGTTATGAAAACATTACCTGCGCGGCGGGATATCAATGCACGCAATATGAATCTAAATGTAATTTAGGCTGCACCAAATGCGAACAAAAGCCGGAATGCGCAAATGTTCCCGAATGCACCAAAGGCTGCTACACCAATTTAACCTGCCAGTCCGGCTACACCTGCACCAAATATAACAAATGCAGCGGCTGTGAAAAATGCGAAAAAGTAACCGAAATACCGGACACCTCAAATTCCCGCAACTGTAAAGATTTTAACAGCTCTAAAAATTACTGCAACACTTGCGATGACGGCTATACCTCGCTTAACGGCACCTGTAAAAAGAATGCTCCGGAGCATTGCAGCAGCTATAATCTTGCCACAGAAAAATGCTCGGTTTGCGAAACCGGCTATAAACCATCGGCTGACGGAAAAACTTGTTTGGTGGACACCGGCGGAGATTCCGGCGACACCACAACCTGCAACGCGGCAAACTTTCCGCTGACAACCATGCCTGATGCCACTTCAGCCAACTATACCTCATGCAATGACAACGGCACCCCACGCTATAAAATAACTTCCTGCAAAACCGGTTACACCCTCTCTTCTGACGGCAAATCGTGCACAAAAAACGGCACCAGCAGCGAAACTTGCGATACATCTAAATATCCTTTTTCTGCTTGTCCAACGGGGGCTGATTGTTTTCATTGCTCTGATGAAAATGGTTCGCACTATTCAAAAGCACAGTGTAAAAACGGAACTACACCGTCAGCAGATAATACCAGTTGCGAGGCTACATGCGACACCACATCATATCCGCTTTCCGCATGTCCAGCGGGAGCTGTTTGCGGTAGCTGCACTGATGCTAAAGGTACGCATAACAAATTTTTAAAATGTATGGCTGGCTATACGCAAGACGGCTCAAATGAAGCCTGCGTTCAACAACAAATCACCGAAAACTCTACAGATGTGATAAATGATACACAGCTGACAGTTTCAGGAGCAAACAGCACTGTTGTAGATACGACAACCGCCAAACAATGGCGTTTAGGTTTTACAAACTATACAGCAGACGGGAAAACCGTAAATTCAAATTTGTATAACGCCTATAGCACAGACGCTTCCATTACCATAAATCAAGATGATTTTGACAGCAATTTGCCACTAGCCGGACTTGCTTCAATGTATTCAAACATTCCGGTTACCATAAACGCTTATAAACATTCCGGAACTATCAATATAACCACCAAAACAAACAATACTGTTTATGGAATTTTATCTTCGGGAACCGCCTACAACTCCTATAATGGTAACGGAACAATTAAACTTATCCGTGATTTTACAGACAGCAACGAGCAAGGTTACAAACTGGTCGGAATGGGTGTAAATTATGAATATCTAAAGGACATCTCGGGATTAGGGCAAAAAGCTCAATACACAGATTACGAAAAGACTTTTTTGTATAATGCCTTTGGCGGAACCGGTTTAATTCAGCTAGAAGCAACTCAAGGTGATGTCATCGGAATGCGCGGCGAAAATGCTATAAACGCTGCGGACGGCGGAACCGGAACCATTGAATTAACTGGTTATAAAAAACTTTATGGCATAGGGTCAGATGATAATGCTGATAACAATACTTCAATAAAAATAAACGCTTACTCCTCAAACAATCAAGACACTGTCGGAAAAATTGTTATCAATAATAAAAATTTAGATTCAGCTGGTGGTAACTATATCTTTGGAATATATAGTAATGGTTTGGCTGCTTATAATGCCTACGGAAAAGGCGCTGTCGGATATATAACCATAAACGGAGCCGGTATCGGTATGCATAACGGTAACAATGCCGGCAACGGAGGAACCGGCTATATAACCATAAACACTAATGTTGAAAATCAAAAATTATATAAGATTATAGGCATTGAAGGCAGTGAAATTCGCAAAACGAATTACAATGGGGTTGGAACAGGCAGTAAAGGCTATATAGACATTACAGTTGATAAAGAAATTACAAAGGGAGTTAATGATGATTATACCGAAGCTGTATATGGAGTAAAAGATAATGTCGACAACGGTTCGCCGGACGGCGGTGTGGGAAGCATCACCATTACCGACACCGGAAACAACAACATAATCGGTATCAACGGCGGCGGAAACCATAAAAACTCCGTTGTCAAAATAACAAGCAATGCGGACAGCACAAAATCTATTTACGGCATCACAGACACTTCTCTAGATACCAGTAGAAAGGCAACGCTAACTGCATTTGCCAATCAAAACTACGGTACGATTGATATAACTTTATATGACAGCGGTAATGCCTACGGAATATACGCATCAGAGAATGTGCTAAATTCCGGTAATATTACCATAACAAATTCAAGAGATGATTACTCATCACAAGCCTATGGTATTTATTCTGTAACTCCAAACAATAATAATTTAAACACTGGAAGAATTGTTTTAAAAGATGGATTAAAAACCGTAGGTTTGGTAAATGTTAATAACGGTATCGGTGGTTATATAAATTTGTCACCTGTTGGACCATTATATAAAGTAGGAAACAATTATTATTACTATTCTCAAGCTACTGGTATTTTAGCCTCACGCCCTAATAATTACAGCGCTGATGAAATAATAACCATTACAAATGGTTCTGCTGCTTCGCCTGCAACATCTGCGTCAGATTCAAAAAATGGCTACATATTCATCACAGGTTCAGGAAGAAATCAAGATAAAGATTCTGCTAATAAAAAGGCATTACCTAATCT
>CAVEOB010000009.1:29240-39159 GCA_963617265.1 Mediterraneibacter gnavus | reverse complement strand
GGAATACTAAATGAATATTCAGGAAAAATTTATAACTATGGTTTTGTAAATATAGTAACAAAACTCTCTACTGCTCTTGGAATCTACGGCAGCTCTGATACAGAAATTTATAACGAAAAAGATATTATACTCACCGCCTCTAATGGAGCATATGCCAATAGACAATGGTACGGAATTTATGGTGGAACTGCTACAAATAATGGCACAATCACTATGAATATCAATGATGGTGCCAAAGCAACAGCTATGAGCGGAACTGTAGCTACAAATAATGGCAATATACTTTTTAACACTACTTCCGACACAGCTTCTATAGGTATAAGTAATAATAGTTATACAAATTCATATTTAACAAATAATGGAAATATACAAATCAATGGCGGTTCATCGTCTACATATGGTATTTATGCTATTTATGGTGAATTATCAGACAATACATACTCTGTAACCGCAATAAACAGCAAAACCGGCACTATTTCTATAGACAATATTTCTACATATACTGCATATGGAATGTACGCCAATGATAAAGCTCTAATACAAAATAGCGGAAAAATAACTATCAGTAATTCCGCCAATGCTAGAGGAATGTCTGCTGAGAAAGGCAGCACAGCCAAAAATGATGGCAGTATCACACTTGATAATATAACCGGTAATGCATACGGCATCTATTCAAACGCGTCTAATGTTGTTAATACCGGCAGCATAACCCTTACAGGTGTCGATGAAAGCAGCTCTTATGGCATTTACGCCGTAAATGGCTCTAAAGTTTATAACAGCGGAACCATAACCATCAACGGCACTTCCTATAACAAAAACGAAGCGGACGGAAAATTCATTTATATAGACGGCACCTCGTCTATGGTAAATGAAGGTGAAATTTCGACTACCTCCCTTTTTGACACGGACGCTTTAGGCGGCGGAAAATTTGCATTGGGCAAAAACGGAAAAATCAGCGCGCCAAAAGTGAAAGGCTCTATCACGGCTGATGCGGAAATCACTTCCGGCGGATTTGATAAAACTTATGCCAACACAGACGCTTTTTCCGGCGACACCAGCGAAGTAAAGCTCAACTCCGGCTCCGCCCTGTTTGACGTGACGCTCAAAGACAATGACATTGTAATGACCATGAAAGATTTTGACGAGGTTGTCGACGACAAGTCGCTTGCCGCTTATCTGCAGCGCAACTATGACGCCAAACGCAACGAAGATTTGTTTTACTCGCTCAAGCTCCACTCCACAGTAAGCTCGCTGAATAGTTCGCTGAATCAGCAGCTTGGTTTCAGCTTGCTGCCTAACTTTGCGCAAGAAAATATGAACGTTTTCCGTAGCCTCTCTAACTTGGTGACCGACACTATGTTTGCGCAAGATTTAACCAACGAACGTATGATGGTCGGCTATGACTATCTCGGTCAAGACCGTTCGAGCAAAGGTCGCGTAACCGGCTATGAAAACACTGCCAACAGCTCGTATTTCCTCGCCGACACCAAGCTAAACAACCGCCAGCGCTTTGGTTTGGGCGTCGCCCTCACCCGCTTTAATTCGGATTATGACGATGACTCCAGCCGCAAAGCCACATTTGCTCAGGCTTTGGCTTCTTATATGCATGACTTTGGCAACAGCTGGAAATACGCAGGCTTGCTGCGCGCCGGTTATGCCGACGGCGACTACAAGCGCCAAAGCGACGGCACACGCATCAGCGGCGACACCAGCGATATTTTATATGGCTTTAACAACGAACTGCGCTACAGCTATGACCTTGGCTTGGCAGTATTGGAACCGCAGTTTGAACTGAACGCTTCCGGCTATTATCAGCGCAAAATCAAAGAAGATGACGCTAAAACCGATGCTTTGCAAATTAAAGGCACAAACAACTTGTCGCTGGAAAGCGGCGCTGGTTTATACCTTAGCAAAGAAGCGGTTTACAGCGAAAACGGTCACGTCAAAGGACGCTTGGGCGGCAGCTATTACCGCGAACTGTCGCAGCCGTATCACACCATGCGCGCCCGCGTTAGTGACACCGAAGGCTACTACTTGATTGAAAGTACGGATATTTTTGACCGTGACAGAATAGTTGTGCGCGCCGACATCACTTTCAGCTGGAAGGCTCTCGACTTCTATCTGCGCGGCAGCCAGTTTATGGAAAACAAGCATACAACCGTCATCAACGCTGGTATAAAATATAACTTTTAATCAGAAATGAGGCGCCGCAAAATCAACGGCGCCTCTAAATTATCAAAAAACTTGCTTTTACAGCGGACATTTAATGTCTAAAATATCATCTAACGCGCGGTGGAGCAATGCGGCTTCTGCGGTTTCCGCCAGTTTATAATACATCTCTTTCCCCTCGCGGCGGCTTTCCAGCAAACCGGCTTGTTTCAACAAACGCAAATGATGCGACACCGCCGGCGAGCTCATATTTACCGAAACCGCAATATTGTTCACGCACATTTCATTATGGCACAGCAGCCACAAAATTTTTAATCTTGTAGCGTCGGAAATCAGCTGAAAAGTCTCTGCCGTACGCAAAAAAGCCTTGTCGTCCGGCGTATTCTGCAGGTTTTCTTTGTTGTTATGATGATGTAAATGCGGTGCTTTTTCCATTATATCTCTTTCATTTGCTTGATATTAGCCAATTAAACCGGTGCTGTCAATCAATTTAAGGAATATACCTATATGACTGCGGAGCGGTAAAATCAGCCATAAATTCTTTAGGCTCCACCGGTTCGGCATAACGTACAGCCCGCTCAACTTCCAAGGCATACGCCTTGCCGCGGTTTTGAAAATAGGCGTCAAAAAATAATTTATTTATACCGGCAAATTTTTCGGTCAGCCGCCATATTTGCTCCGGCACGTCCGCATGCACCGTTTTCAGCTTAAATTCCCCCACAATTTTGCCGACCGGCTTAGTGGCATACAAAACCACCGTGTCAACAGGCTTGGAAAATCCCTGTTTTCTAAATTCATAGCGTTTAGTTCCATTCAAAATTTTTTCGGCAAATTCAGGTTTTATAGATAACAGCACTCGCATATTTTTTTCCTTTTTCTTAATTTAATCAACAATTTTTCTCTAATGCAAGCAAAAAATTCTTGACCTAAAGCCCGCTCTAATCAATATACTATAAACAAAATTAACTCAATAAAAGGATTGCCCATGTCTAAATTTCTGCGATATTTCCGAGCCGGCGTTGCTGTTGTTATCGGCGTGCTGTCTGTTTTGGCTTTTTGCGGCTTGTTTTACAAAGTAAAAATTTTTGACATTCAAATAACCTCGCTGTTTCAAAATATTGCCATCAATTTTTCATTTTTCGCTTTAGTTTTATTAGGCGGAATAATCCTTTTCACCTTATTGTTGGGGCGCCTCTATTGCTCCACTCTTTGCCCGCTCGGACTCTATCAGGAATTTTTAATGCTGCTGTTCCGCCGCAAAAACAAAATGCCGCCCAGCCGCCCCTATAAATATTTTTTAGCGGCGCTAGCTTTTGGCATATTATTCGGCGGTTCGGTTTATTTGGTCCGCCTCATCGACCCTTACACCTTGTTTGGTTCGGCAATCAGCGGAGCTTGGTTCGGACTTGGTTTTATAGCTTGCCTGAGCGTGCTCGTTTGGTTCAAAAGCCGCATTTTTTGCACAAACATCTGCCCTGTCGGCGCCATTTTAGGACTCCTCGCCAAATTTTCGCTTTGCAAAATGTACATAAAAAGCGACAGCTGCGTTGCTTGCGGTTTATGCGCCTCCAAATGTCCGACCGGAAGCATCGACTATAAAAATCACACTATAAACAATGAAACATGTATCAAATGTTTTAAATGCCTTGGCGGCTGCAAACGCAACAGCATTTGCTACGGACTACCGCCGCGCCCCAAAGTGGAATTTAACTTAAACCGGCGGAAGCTGCTAATCGGCGGAGCCGCCGCCGCGCTGTTCGCCATAGCCGTTAAAGACGGTATGCAATTAGCTAAAATCACTGCGGCAAAAGTAAAAAAAACTATTCTGCCTGCTGGCGCACAAAGTCCCGAAAAATTTGCTAATCGTTGCTTAAACTGCAATTTATGTGTGCAAAACTGCCCAATGAAAATTATAAAAAAAGCAAACCCAAACTGCTCAACCCTACACATTGAATATGATGGTAATTTTTGCGATTATAATTGCAACAAGTGCTCGCAGGTTTGTCCTTCGGGCGCGCTGAAACGCCTGACTTTGGCAGAAAAACAAAAAACGCAGATTGCCGTTGCCTCTACCGATGAAGAAATTTGCATCAGCTGCGGCTCATGCGTAGAAGCCTGTCCGCGGCAGGCAGTCAGCTTGAAACGAGGCGGATTTCCGCAATTTGACGCTAATTTGTGCATTGGCTGCGGCAAATGCAAATACATTTGTCCGGTCAAAGCCATCAGTGTAAAACCGGTTGCTGAACAGCGGATTTTATAACGATATTTCACATAACTAAAAACACGGAGCAAGCTGCCCTGCCCCGTGTTTTATCATTATAAACCGTAAATTACAGTTTGAAATCAATCACGCCGTCATAAGCGTAACGATACATCTGCTCAATTTCCTTAAACAGCGGATAACGCGGGTTAGAAACTGTGCATTGGTCGTCAAACGCCAATTCAGGCAGAGTTTTCATAGCTTCTTCCCAATCTTCCTCTTTAATACCCCATTCGCGGATAGAAGCCGGAATATTGAGTTTGCGCTTCATTTCTTCCAAGGCTTTAATCAAATTGTCAACAGCCTCGTCATCAGTTTTGCCTTTTAAGCCGATGCCGCGGGCAAATGCGGCGTATGCAGCTTTAGTATTCGGGAAACGATATTGCGGGAATGTCGCTTGTTTTGCCGGACAATCGTTAGCGTTGAAACGAATCACCTGACAAATCAGCAAAGCATTGGCAAAACCATGCGGAATATGGAAAGCCGCACCCAATTTATGCGCCATAGAGTGGCAAACACCCAAGAAAGCATTAGCAAACGCCATACCGGCAATCGTGGCGGCATGGTGTACTTTTTCACGAGCTTCCGCGTCGCCGGTTTCGTATGATTTAATCAGATTTTCATAAATCAAGCGTCCGGATTCGATTGACAAGCCGCGGGTGTAATCTGTCGCCATGCTTGAAACATACGATTCCAAAGCGTGGGTCATCACGTCAATACCCGAAGCGGCGCACAAACCTTTCGGCATGGTCAATACCAAATCAGTATCCACAATCGCCATGGTCGGTGTCAAAGCATAGTCGGCAATAGCATATTTTACGCCGGTAGCGTCATCGGTAATAATAGAGAACGGCGTAACTTCCGAACCTGTACCCGAAGTTGTCGGCACAGCCACCATTTCAGCTTTTTGCCCCATCGGCGGAAATTCGAAAATACGTTTGCGGATATCCATAAAGCGGCGCGCCAAATCTTCAAATTTAAGTTCCGGATGCTCGTACATAATCCACAAAATCTTGGTTGCGTCAATCGGCGAACCGCCGCCCAAAGCAATAAACACATCAGGCTCAAAGCTGTTTACCATATCGCGGGCTTTGTTAATGGTCGACAAATCCGGATCCGGTTTTACATCGCTGAATATTTTATATTGAATGCCCAGCGGCTCCAAAATATCGGTCAATTTTTTAGTGTAACCCAAGTCAAACAAAGGCTTATCTGTTACGATAAAGGCTTTTTTGCGTCCTTTCAGCTCTTTCAGCGCAAAAGACAAGCACCCCGGTTTGAAATAAACTTTCGGCGGAACTCTGAACCACAGCATATTTTCTTCACGTTTAGCCACATTTTTAATATTCATCAGATGTTTTACTCCCACGTTTTCACTAACCGCATTGCCGCCCCACGAGCCGCAGCCCAAAGTCAAGGACGGATCCAATCTAAAGTTATAAATATCACCGATAGCACCTTGCGCCGACGGACAGTTAATCATAACGCGGCCGGTCGGCATAACATCGCCGTAACGCTTGATACGGTCGTCATTGCGCACGTTGGTATACAAAACCGAAGTATGACCACAGCCGGCAAATTCCACCAAAGCTTTAGCTTTTGCCATAGCGTCTTCAAAATCTTTGGCTTTGTACATTGCCAAAACCGGAGAAAGTTTTTCGTAAGAAAACGGTTCTTCCGCGCCGATTTTAGAAACTTCGCCGATAATAACTTTAGTGTTTTCCGGAACTTTAACACCGGCCATCGCGGCAATTTTCGCCGCCGGCTGCCCCACGATGTCGGCGTTAATTCTGCCGTCTTTCAAAATTGTAGCCGCCACTTTTTCACGCTCTTTAGCGTTCAAAATATATGCGCCGCGTTTTACAAACTCTTCTTTAACTTCATTATAAACGGCTTCGCAAACCACAACCGATTGTTCGGAAGCGCAAATCATACCATTATCAAAAGTTTTAGACATCAAAACCGAGCTTACTGCCATTTGAATATCGGCAGATTCGTCAATTACCGCCGGAGTATTGCCCGGACCCACGCCCAAAGCCGGAGTGCCTGAAGAGTATGCTGATTTAACCATTCCTGGACCGCCAGTCGCCAAAATCAAATCAGCCTGCTGCATCAAATATTGGGTGCGCGGCAAAGTCGGCTCATCAATCCATGCGATAATATCTTTCGGAGCGCCTGCTTTTACAGCTTCTTCCAAAACCATTTTTGCGGTTTCGATAGTGCATTTTTTAGCGCGCGGGTGCGGAGAAAAGATGATACCGTTACGAGTTTTGAGGGCTATCAAGGATTTAAAAATCACGGTAGAAGTTGGGTTGGTAGTCGGAATAACACCGGCAATCACGCCAATCGGCTCGGCAAATTTAATCAAGCCGTTTTCTTTATCTTCTTCAATAATACCGCAAGTTTTGGTGTCTTTATATTTATTATATATATATTCAGAAGCAAAGTGGTTTTTAATTACCTTATCTTCAGCCACGCCCATTCCGGTTTCTTCCACAGCCATTTTAGCCAAAGGAATACGCATGGAGCTGGCTTTTAACGCCACACGGCGAAAGATTTCATCTACCTGCTCTTGGGTAAAAGTTGCAAATTTTTTTTGAGCGGCGCTGACTTTTTTAATCAAGCCGCCGATATATTCTTGTTCTTTTTGTTCATCAACATTCAAAATTTTATCCATAATGTCCTCCTGTTAATTCACCTACATTGTATTAGATAAATCATAAAAAAGAAGTAAATTTTGAACTGATTATCTTCACTTTTTATTACCAAATATGTCGGTCACCTTGAAAGCCTGTTTTTTGCCCATATATCGTATGCGTAAAGTTTTTATAAAGAGGAGACAAAAATATGAAACATACATTTTTAAGCCTGTTGGCAGTTTGCGGACTTGCTTTGCTGAGCAACAACGCAATGGCGGCAGACGCTGCCAAAACCGAAACCAAGCCGGTCAGCAAAATTTCTGACGTAAACAATTTGCCTGACGATGCTGAAGTAGTTATTCAAGGCGTGATTGTGCAGGATTTAGGCAATGACAATTATTTGGTCAAAGATGACAGCGGCACCGTCAACATTGAAATTGACGAAGACTTGGTGCAAGGCAACACCATTACTCCGGAAGCTGCCGTACTGATTACCGCCACCGTGGATAAAGAAGGCGATGTAACATCTTTAGACGCAGAAGAAGTGCAGTTTGTTCCAGCAGAAGCGGTAAATTCAAGCGCACCGGTAATGGCAAAATAAATTATTTTTGAACAATTCAACAAAAAAATACCGATTTCTAAAAACCGGTATTTTTTTTAATTATCTGTTTCTGTTATTCATTCGCTGTCTTGCTTTTTGCGGCTGCAGCATATCGACTAAGCCGTTTACGGCAATATATGCCATTTGCGGACGATAAATAACTTCATAGTTTACCTCATACAAATTTTTGCGTAAAACTTCCAAGCCCAGCCATGGTTCTTTTATGCTATGACCTTTCAAAACCAAGCGCGCTGACTCGTTAATCAACGGCTCAACCGCTTTTTCTGCATAGCTGCGGCGGGCTTTGGCGCTGACCTCATCAGACGCATCAGCCACAAATTCTTCAACTGCCGCACTGCCTAAATATCCTTTAATTGAACGATACATTCCCGCCAAATCACGTACAGAAATATGTTTTTGCGAACGCTCTTCCAACGGAGCTGCCGGCTCTCCGGCAAAATCTATAAAGCGCAGGTCGTTGTCTTTGGTAACCATCACCTGCCCCAAGTGAAAATCGCCGTGAACCCGCACCAATTTGTCATTGCTGGCTGCAGCACCGGCTATTTGCTTTTTCACATATTCGCCGGTTAATTTATCCCAGTTTTGCAAAAGGTGCGATGCTTTGTCTTTTGTCGGCTGCGGCAAATTTTCTAAGTTATCGCGAATCACATTGCGCGTTTTTGTTAATAAAAATTCCAAATGTTTTTGATATAGATGAACAGTTTTTTCATTAACCGTCTCCGGTGTAAATGACGGATTTTCATCGGCTCTTGATAAACATTCGGACATTTCAGACGTCTTATCGCCCAAAATTTTCATCAAATGCATAAAATGCGGATTTTCTTCCGGCGTCAAATCTTTTTGCAGCAAATAGCCTGCTGTCAAGCGTTTTTTCAAATATGACAAAGCGTAGTTCCACAAATCGCCCTGATTTTTAACATACTCCTGAACAATACCGGCAGACGATTTTGTGCCGCTTTTCGGGTCATTGAGCAAAAAGTAGCCATAGGTTTTCGGCATAACCGAACTTTTTTCGCGCATCAGCTTTTCATTCATTTCAAATTCAGGATTTTCTTTTTTAGAAAATTGCAGCATACGCTCCAGCTTGAATGCAATTTCGTCATCGCCCACCGACAAGGTGGTATTGCTTTGCTGCACGCCCAGCGGACGAGATTGGGCTTTGCCGTGTTCTTTCATAAAATTTTCATCTACCAAATTTTTATAAGTCAGCTGCCAGCCGTTTGGAAAGGTTATCACATTGTTATTCTGACGTAAAAACTCATTCATTTTTTGCCAGTAATCCGAACGCTGCAATGCATCTACATATTTTTGTCCATCTATTTCAATTGTATCCGTTTCATTTTTTTCGGCTTTTGCCAACGGCATCATAAAATAACGCACCGGCTCTTCTGACTGCACAGATAAATTTGCTTTGCCTATAGTCAGCATTTTGCTGTCCTTATCAAACGGCAATGACATATAACTGATATTTTCGACATTGCCCAAGCGGATTTCTTCTTTAAAATTGCACCAGCGTTGATGAAATAAATAATCCGCTGTATTTTTATCTATTGTCATACAGTATTCTCCTTGCGTTTTTTGATTTTTTGTCAATATATCATAAAAAATAGGTATTGTAAAGTACGTTTTTTATTGCTAGGATAAGCAAAATCAAAAAGGAGAAGACTATGCAAGATTTGCAAACTTTGGCAGAAAAAGCCGGAATATCATCATCTTATATAGATAAAACCGGACAAATTCATTATACAACAAATGAAGTCAGAAAATTTTTTTTGAAAAATATGGGTTATAAAGCCGCCACCAAAGAAGAAATTGCCCAATCTTTGCAAATTTTAGAAAAGCAGCTGCCTGTTCCCGAAGTATTATCTTTTTATGAAAATGAAACGCCGGAATTTTATTTAAACGGCGGCGGCAAATATTTCCTCAAGCTCATTGATGAAAAAGAACAATGCGTGTGGCAAACTCAAGCTGAAGGCGGGCAAAAAATCCAAATACCAAACCTAAAAATCGGCTATTACAAGTTATTGACCCAAAATGAAAATTTTGAGCAAGAAAGCCTTTTAATTTATGCCCCGCAAAAATGCTGGCAGCCGCAATTTTTACAAAATCACGAACATATTTTCGGCACTGCGGTAATGCTTTACGCCCTGCACTCTCAAAACAGCATGGGTATCGGCGATTTTTCGGATTTAGCTGAAATTGTGCGCCTGACCGCGCAAAACGGCGGCG
>CAVEOB010000009.1:10628-29230 GCA_963617265.1 Mediterraneibacter gnavus | reverse complement strand
ATGTTGTGGGAATAAATCCTTTGGGAGTAATGAGTCTATACACGCAAAATGAAGAACGTTTTGCTTCTGGCAAACAAAGCGATGTTTCTCCCTACCGCACTTTAAGCCGCTTATTTGTAAATTATATCTATGTAGATTTGCGTGCGGAAGAAGACTTCAAAAATTCACCGTTGGTTCAAGCCTTTGTTTCTCTGCCTGAAACCGCTGCCGAAATTAAACGCTTGAACGAAAGCCCCAAAGTTGAATATGCCGCAGTTCTGCTGTTAAAAAAACAAATTTTGGAAATGATGTTCGCCTATTTTCAAAGCAGCGCCACGGCAGAGCGCCGTCAGCAATTTGCCGCCTACATTCAAGAAAAAGGTACCGAGCTGGAAAACCTTGCCGTTTTTGAAACCCTGCTGGAAAAACTTGAACCAGTTGACTATTGGCGTTATTGGCAGCAAATTTATTCCTCTCCGCAAGCCGCCGGAATTTTTGATTTCAAAAAGCAAAATGCTGACAAAATAAAGTTTTATCAATATTGCCATTGGCTGGCAGACCAGCAAGTTAAAAGGGTTCAGCAGCTGGCAAAATCATTAAATATGAAAATAGGTTTATATACCGATATGCCTATCGGCGCAGCCTCAAACGGGGCGGAAGTTTGGGAAAATCAAAGCGCCTATGTGCTTGACGCCGGTATCGGCGCGCCTGCCGACCCGATGCGTCCGCGCGGACAAAGCTGGGGCTTCACGCCATATCATCCGCAGCAGCTGCTTAAACAACATTACGCGCCATTTATTAAGCTGGTGCAGGAAAATATGCAATATTCCGGAGCTTTGCGTATTGACCACGCCATGGGGTTGCGCCGGCTGTTTTGGGGATTTTTCACCGCTGACAATCCGGTTGTGCAAGGCGCCTATGTTTATTATAACATCAAAGATTTAGTCGCTGTTCTGACCTTGGAAAGCACCCGCCGCCGCTGCCTTGTTATCGGTGAAGATCTCGGTACCGTGCCGGAAGGTTTCCGCGAATATATGGCAGAGCACGGCTTGCTGTCATACAAAGTTTTTTGCCGCCAAAAAGAAAAAGACGGCAGCTTTATCGCCCCTGAAAAATATATGTATTTATCACTGGCGCAGCCTTCTACCCACGACCAAGCCACCGCCTGCGGATTTTGGCAAAACGAAGATATTGAAGTATTTAACCACTGCGGCTTATACGTTAATCAAACCCAATATAAAAACAATTTGGAAGGACGTTTCAAAGACCGTAAGAATATGACGGCTGCATTTGCTCAGCAAAATATTCTAAGCGAAACCGAAGCTCAAGAAATGGCTCAAACCATTGACAGCGGCAAAACTGCACCGCACGGCATTGAGCTGAAAATAAACGAATATTGCGCCCGCACCAACAGCGCTTTGTTTTTAGTCCGCCTCAATGATATCTATCGTCAAAAAGTTTTGGATAATGCTCCAGGAACCGTGCAGGAATATCCGAATTGGCGCATAAAAATGAGTCTTTCGGTTGAAGAAATCGCTGGCTCGCCGGAATTTAAAAATATGCTTGATTTAATCAAAAAAAATCGTCCGCAGCAAGGAGAATAAAAAATGGAAAAGCCTGAAACTGAATTAAAAGTATTTTCACCCCTGTCTCTAATGGAATATGTGCGGCTGATGACGGCGGCGCATTATATCAATCAAGGTGCGGAATCCGGTGCGACGCGTTTTAAAATTTCGGCTGAGGACTATGCCAAAATGAACGCCGAACCGCAAAAAACTCCGTTAATCGGCTTAACGCTCAATTATAACAATGCAGAGCAAATTTTAGAAGTCTGCGCCGATGAAGCGTTTTTACATCTTTATGAAAATAAAATTATGAATGAAGTAGCCCGCGTTTTTGCCGTTAATTACAAAAACCGCTACGCTTCCGTAATTATGGCAGAAAATGTTTGATGATTTTGATAATGTTTTTGCAAAACTGAAAAAATCTGCCTTCCGCAGCAAATTTAAGCTGGCCGATGCGGATAAGCAATATATTGCGGAAAAAGGCAGCGACACTATCCGCCGCCATGCGGAAGATTTTGTAAAAAAGCGCTTATCTCCACCAGCTTCACAGCTCAAAAATGACGGCAAGCAAACACCTATGCGCGGACACCCTGTGTTTATAGCTCAGCACGCCTGCGCTTGCTGCTGCCGACAGTGCCTTTATAAATGGCACCACATTTCCCCTGACCATTGGCTGACTGAAGCGGAACAAAAATATATCGTCAGCCTGCTGATGAGCTGGATTGAGAAAAACCGCTGAATTTTACCACTTGCGCATATCTTGCAGCTTGCGGATAAAACGTACATCATCAAAATCAAACTTTACAATTTTCCGACGGTTGGGAAATACCACACAAAAATTACCGCCGCAATTTTCTATTAAAAATATATCAACGCAGCCTTCACCGGAGCATGACGTATTATACGAATTCACCAAAAAGGGTATATGTTCATAAGATTTGTCTACACCAGCCAGCTTTAACCTCTTGTCAATTATTTTTTTGCGGTGTGCGCTTATCGGGCAGTCAGCGCCAAACCAAACGATTTTCCGCTGTCCGTGAATTATGGAATAAAACTGATTTTCTGGAGTAGTACTGTCATAAACAGCCTGCGGTATATCAACAATTTTCATGGAATAAAACTGATTTTCTGGAGTAGTGCTGTCATAAACAGCCTGCGGTATATCAACAATTTTCAAAGCAAAAAAATAACGAAAAACGGCAACTCCGACCAAGACCAACACTATATATTTAATAATTCTCGGCAAAACTGGCTTTTTGACATTATTTGGTTCAACTTTTGTTTTTTTAATTTGATTTACTGACGGCATTTTTCTTCCTAAATTTTATAACTGCTGACATTGACGAAATGAATAATATTTATGCAATAAAAACGTGGTTATGGTCGAAAATACCAAATATAAAGCCTGCGCCACCAGCGGAGACAAACCGACAACCACCATTAAAAAGCTCAAAATCGGCGAGTTTATCAAATATAAAAACAAATACACCGACCAGGCTTTGACAAACTCTTTTTTCCAATCGCCGTGGCTTTGAAAAACATAGTAGCGCATTGTTAAAAACGACACATTGATAGTGATAACATATTGCACAAACAATGCCGCGTTAGCTACCAAAACCGGTGCAAAGTCCAGCCCTGCCGAAACATTGATATTTTCAAACAGCCACAGAATTAAGGCTAAAATCGTATAAGCAAAAACGGTGTTAAACCCGCCGACCAGCAAAAAACGCAGCTTTTGCGGCAGTTTAAACCAAATATTTTCCGCCCACAGATAAAGTTTGATAAAAGCTTTAATCATTTATCCCCTCCGGCACATTTTTATCCAATAGCGTTTCCAATTCAACCGTGCGGTACGGCGACAAAATATTCTCGTCCCACACGTCCTCGGGATATTGCTTGTCAATTTCCGGCGTCCCTGGGTGAATCATAATTTCCACCGCTTTATAGCCGGACGGAATTTTTACGCCTTTAAACTGCTCTTTGGCTATTTTGCAGGTATACAGCAATGTATAAAAATACACATCGTTTTTATAGCCGTTCCACCAGCACAAAAAACGCAGCAGCACATATTTTATCAGTGCTCCGTCAAACAGCCAGCTTTTGTTTTTATTATATTTTAGAGTATTGAAAATATTTTCATTCATCACCCGAATACGCGGCACGGCAAATTCTTTTTGCAATTTGCGCATTGCCTTAAAAATCGGCGGAATTAAATGCACATGACGGTGACCGTCCAAATGCTGCAAAGGCAAACCGGTTGCCAAATATTTGGCAATTTGCGCGCGCATTTCAATTTCTGTCTGCTGCTGCAGCTGCTTAGGTTTCAAAAAAGAAAGCAAAAACAAGTTTACAAAACCGTTTTTGAGTTTGCCCTGCCCGTCAACCAGCAGCGAAATTTGCTGCGCCTGCGCCGCCGGATATTCATTGGTTAAATTAACATGCAAACCGATTTCCAGCTCCGGCATTTCCTTAGCCATTTTCACCGCTTCGTCGGCATATTTCTGATTTATCATCAGACTAGTGCTGTTCAAAATTCCCTCGCGGTGAGCTTTGGATATAGCGGCGTTAACGCCTTTGCTGATACCGAAATCATCGGCGTTAAATATCTTTTTTATCGTCATGCTTATCTTCTTTCGTTACATAATCTGCCACATAAAGCGGACGTTTTTTCACTTCCATATGAATCTTACCGATATATTCACCGATAATTCCCAAACAAATCAGCTGTACCGAACCAAGGAAGATAACCGTAATCATAATCGTAGCATAGCCTGGGGTTGGATTATGCAGAAAGAAATGTTCAATAAACACATAAACTCCCAGCAAAAACGCAGTAGACGCCGCCAGCAATCCCAAATATATGGCAAAGCGCAACGGCAGCACCGAAAACTGCACAATGCTGTTAACCGCCAAATGCAGCGATTTGAAAAAGTTATATTTAGACTCGCCGCTGAAACGCTCCGGCGCCACAAAATCAATAATTGCCACATGGTCGTGTGGCATAATCCAGCTTAAAAGCCCGCGGAACAAGCGGTCTTGCTCGTTAAAGCCTTTCAGAAAATCCACATATTTACGGTCAAGCAGACGAAAATCAGGCGCGCTTTCCATAATTTTAGTATCGGACAATTTGTTCAAAATAAAATAAAACGTTTTGGCGCAAAATTTATACAGCTTGGAAGTTGCTTTATTGTCAATCCGCTTGGTCAGCACAATTTCTTTGCCCTGCTGCCAAAGCTCAATCATTTTCGGAATATAAACCGGCGGATGCTGCAAGTCGGAATCCATAAAGATAACCGCGTCGCCTTTGGCATAGTCCATTCCCGCAGTCATAGCGATTTCATGCCCAAAATTGCGTTTAAGCTGCACCACTTTTACCCGACTGTCTTTGGCTTGCAGTTTCAGGCAGTTATCATAAGTTTTATCCGAGCTGCCGTCGTCAACATACAAAAACTCAAAATCTGTGTTTTTAACCTTTTTTAGTTCCTTAACCAGCTGCTTATAGAGCTCGCCCACATTATCTTGCTCATTATAAGCGGAAATAACTATGCTAACCAGTTTATTTGGCATTTTTCGCCTCCTTTACATTATAAAATCCCACAAACAAATCACGAATTTTCACTCTGCCGCTCATTGACGTATATGCGGCTTTGACATTTTGCGGAGCTGTGAGTTTATCACCTAATTTATCTTTATATTTCATATAATCGAGGTAATTTGACGACACGACCAACGCGCCTTTTTCTTCAAAATCTGCAGTATCAAACCATGGATTGTTGTCAGGGCTGAGCCAAATCATCGGCTTTACTTCATGCTTGGCATAAAGCGCGAACATATCGGCAAACCACACATCTGCCCCCACATATTCCAGTTTTTGCCCGCCAGTATGCTCGTTCCATTTCTGCTCCAGCATACTAACCATAGTCGGACAATCGGTACGGAAACGCTCGCTGGTCGTGCTATAGCACTGCACGCCGTAGGCAATGGCAAACAACAAGCTCCAACTTGCCATAACTGCCGAATAGCACAAAGTCTTGCTCTCGTTTAGTTTTATCGGGAAAAAATAAACCAGCATAATTCCGCTTAAAAATTGGCAGGGAAAACCCCACATGCTTTTAAGCGGAGTTCCGGCGGTTAAGCTTATTGCCATAAACACAGCCATCGGCAAAAATCCGCATAACAGCAAAAAGCGCCCTTTTTCATTTTTGCCTTCAGGACGATTTTCTTTCTCCGAAAATTTATAAAAGGCTGCATAACAAAGCAAAGCTGCCCCCGCAAACAAAGTCTGTGCAGCGGCAAACTTCAGCGGATATAGCAAATGACGCCATTCGCTGTCCATAATCTTAGTCGGATTATTGCGCATTAAAATATAGTTCAGCATTTCAAAATTATGCTCGGCAAGCCACCAAATATGCGGTGTCAGCACTGCCGCCACACACAAAACCGCCGCATAAGCCTTATAGTTTATAAACTGTTTCCAGCCTTTGACGCTTGTCAGCAAAAACACGCCGATAGCCCCCAAAAGCAGAACGCCCGTATATTTATTGAGCAGGTTAATTCCGCCCACTATGCCAAACAGCAGCCAATCTTTCAGTTTGTTTTGCTGATATGCCTGCCAAAAATAATATGTGCACATTGACCACAGCGCCAAAGAAATGACATTCACATTAAATTCCACGCTCGAAAAATCATAATAAATAATGCCAAACTGCAGCATAGCCGCCAAAACAGCCTTATATTCATCAACAAACAAACGCGCCAATTTATATATATACACAACGCCTAATGCCGTAAAAATCTGACTTAATAAATACATTGCGCCGTCAAATTTGCCGAACAGCAAATAAAAATAGTATGCGATAATTCCCGAAAACGGCGGATGCTTAGTGGTTCCCAACAAACTGTATTTACCCCATACGATAGCTTCCTGCGTATCCATCGGCAAGCTCAAGCGCAGCAGCGGCACCACGCTCCACAGCACCAAATTACACAGTAAAAACAATCCGAATCTCTTTTTTAAAGTCATTTTTTCACCTGATTAACTTATCTTAAACATTCTGTTTATATCATAGCTGACAAAAAAGTATAGTTAAAAAATAAATTAACTAACCGTTTGCCTGAGAAATGTACAAAAATATTTTTTGTCATTTTTATTGCAAAATATGAAAATATACGCTATACTAAATAAAAATGAGTTATGTTTATGGAGAAAAAAATGGCTGACAATGCAGATAACAAAGAATTGTATGACAACATCGCCGCAATTCAAGCAAAAGAAAAAGCAAACACTCCGGTTACGGATGAGGAAAAAACCGCTTTATTAGCTAAACTTGATGAAATAGCCAACAGTTCGGCAGATTTTGACCCCGATCGTTTGGAAAGTCTTGAAGCTTTTGCCGCAAGTTTTGGCAGCAATAACTCTAATGCTGAAAGAATTTTAAGAAAAATTGCCGAACAAAAGGCTAAAGCCAATACAGATTCTGCTCAGCAGCAAGATAACGAAAATAAAATAGACATTGCAAATGAGCCGTCTTATAATGTTTACAAAGAATACCAAGAACTGAAAAGCAAGGAAGCCCCGTCTGACAAAGAAAAAACACGTATGGCGCAAATCGAGCAGTTTTCTTCGCAGATGCTGGATAATGCTGACCCGAGAAACATTCAGCCGGACGCTGCCGTTGCCTTAAAAGACTATTTAGATGTCGCTCATTTAGCTAATCCTGAAACAGCTCAAGAAAAATATCAACAGCTGCAAAACACCGTAGATTCGCAATTAGGAGAATATGACTCCAGCCATGGTTTGGAAAACGCTGCCAGCAAAACTCCTGAAGAAATGAAAGCCAATGAAGATGCTTGGAAACAAACTGCAGTTCATATCAACGTTCAGCCAGTATTAACCGAATTAAATCCTATCTTTAGCAAACTTTCGTTAGACGAGCAAAGAGAAATTCTCGGCATCTTGCAAAAAACAACAATCTTTGATTTAAAAGACAACGCTCCTGATGCCAACGGCGTTAAAACCATACAAGAAAAGCTGGAAAGCAATACCGCAGAATTTAAAGCTTTGGTTATTGCAGAATATCTGAAACAAGAAGCTAAAGCTCAATTTTGCGAACAAAACAAAGTAAAGCCTGAAGAGCTTGATGCCTTGCTGCTTAAAAATGCCAAAGGCGAAGAGTTAAGCGAAGAAGAAAAAAACGTTTTAGGCAAATTGAATGAACATACCGCCAAACTCTTTCAAAAATCGCAAAACTTTAACGGTCCGTTCAGCAATAAAGAATTTTTGAAAAACGCCGTTAAAACAACCTGTGCTCAACTTTCTGTGCAGTCTGTAACAAAAGAATGCCGCCGTTCTCGTTTAATGAACGCCAAAGAAATTTCCAGCCGCGTTGCTAAAATGAACAAAGATTTTGCCTTAAAGCACCCAACGATTTATAAATTTGCCAACCTAGGCAAAAACTTGGGAGTGAACTTGCTGCGCACTGCGGCTATCAGTGCCACTTTAGGTCCTGTCGGCTTGACTGCTTATTCTGCTTACAAAACCTATAAAACTATTCGTAAAGCCTATAAAGAATATCAAGTTCAAGAAGGCGGAAACTTCAAAGATTTTATGAAATCTTTGGCAAAATCAGAAAACCGTTCTAAAGCATTGACCTTAGCCGGTCAGGTTGCGGCTACCGCAATTTCCGGATACTTTTCGCTTGGCGGAGGAGTTGACGGCATTGTCGACAATCTTGGTCTTGCCGGAAAAGCAATTCACAGTGCAACTGGCGCCGGCACGGAACATATTGCCAACGCCGCAGCTCAAGCCTCACAGCATATAGATTCTGTCGGCAGTTTCTTTAAAGTCGGAGCAGACAAAATCTTAAATTCGCCAAGACGCCTTGCTTCCATGACCACTTCTTTAGGTATTGGTATTGTGAAAGGCTTGTCAGAAAAATATAACCTGAACAAAGCATATAAAAATATGACCAAAATTTTGGAAGCTAACGGCGTGGCTGCTGATAAAAAAATGCTCCAAGATTTTGAGAAAGCTAAAACACCGGAAGAATTTAATGACTTGCTGAATAAAGTTGTTCCAAACATCAGCAAAGAACAAGCGCAAGAATTATTGAATAATGCGGATTTAGCCCGCAAATCAAACCCTAAATCTGTTGCAGCCGCTGCCATTGCCGGTGCGTCTATCGGCTTGGTAACCTCTGCCGCAGGCGAAGCCTTTTTCTCTCACCACACAGACACCAATCTTGCGGCTGAAGGAGCAGGCGCTGGTAATACGCTTGGTGATGAAGTAAGCAAAACTGCATCATCTCAAGAATTGCTGGAGGCTTGGGATAAAGGCGCTGAACAACGCAGCGAATCTTTTGGCATTGACGCCGAAGGAGCAAACAAAATGCTGCGGGAAGAAGGCATTATCA
The DNA here is from genome assembly GCA_963617265.1 of Mediterraneibacter gnavus. Lineage (GTDB taxonomy): Bacteria > Pseudomonadota > Alphaproteobacteria > RF32 > CAG-239 > RUG410. Next base: position 20,274 of record CAVEOB010000009.1, on the reverse strand, counting down.
AAGAAGGCGACCATACCTTCTATAAACAAAGCGGTTTAACCAAATTGGTCAATAACGCAAATCTGACTGATGAGCAGCGTAATAAGATTCAAGATTGGGCTAATGATCGGCAGTCACGCGTCAGCAATATGTTAAAATGTATCCGCGAACACCACCACGGCGGACACGGACATTCCGGCGCTAGCAGTCATGCAGACGTATCTCATACTGTTTCTAAATCTGCTGAAGAACTGAACAAAACAGAAGAAGAATTGACCGCTAAAACAGAGAAAAAAGCTGAAGAGCAGGAAACCAGCAGCACCTATCACGTTGAAGGCGTTATCCGCAAAAGAGGCAGTATCAGCGGCGACGCGCAAGCCAACGATCCATTAAGCGCAGCTTCTGCCGTGGCTCATGCCAAAGGTGTAAACGGAGCCCGTCACTCTGAATTTACCGTAACCGACAGCAACGGCAATCAGACCGAAATCAATTCTCATGTCGGCTCTCGCTCTACCGTGGTTAAAGCCACTTATCATAAAGGCGATGCCGAAAACGGCGAAGTTCTCGGAAAGCAAAAAATAAAATCTTACACTTCCGGCAAATCGGAAGGAAGTACTAGAATTGTGGAACACCGCGATGTTGACGGCGACGGCAAAAAAGATAAAATCGAAACCGTTATCAGTAAAGACGGCAGCAAAGTTACATATACTAAACTGTCCGCCAACGGCGACCGCGTTTTATCTACTGATGACGGACACGGTAATAAATCAACTGTTTCAGCTAATGAAAAAGCCGAACATGAAGGCACTGGCAAATCATCTGCCCGCCGTGCTTTAAAAAGTACATTTAACGATTTAAGCAAACATTTCAGAGGAAAAGGCGGTCGCTGATTTCCAACTGATTGCAAAGTTAATCACAACCCTAAAAAGTTGGGATTTTTTTATTGTAATTCACAAAAAATACGACTAAACTAACTGCATTGCTATTATTTTTATAAAGGAGAAAAAAATGGAAACTTTAGCAGTCGTGTTAATCGTTTTGGTTTTGGTTGTTTTAATCAAATCCATTGTCATTGTTCGTCAAGGTTACGAATATACTGTAGAAAACTTTGGTCGCTTTACCCGCTCTCTGCACCCTGGTTTTCACCTGTTGATTCCGGTATTGGAAACTATCGGCGCCAAAATCAACCGCAAGGAACAGGTTTTGGAAGTTTCTTCGCAAGAAGTTATCACCAAAGATAACGCCATGGTAACCGTCAACGGCGTGCTGTTCTACCAAATTCAAGATGCCACAAAAGCCGCTTATCAGGTAGAAGATTTGGACTATGCCATTATGAACTTGGTTATGACCAATATCCGTACGGTTATCGGCAGTATGGAAATTGATGAACTGCTGTCGCAGCGCAATATCATCAACCAAAAATTACTGTCGGTTGTCGATGAAGCCACCATTCCTTGGGGCGTAAAAGTTACCCGTGTAGAAATTAAAGATATTACTCCGCCAAAAGATTTGATTGACGCCATGGCGCGCCAAATGAAGGCTGAACGTGAAAAACGCGCCAACATTTTGGAAGCCGAAGGTCTGCGCCAAGCCGAAATTTTACAGGCTGAAGGTTCTAAGCAGTCGGTAATTTTGGAAGCTGAAGGTAAAAAAGAAGCTGCTTTCCGCGAAGCTGAAGCCCGCGAGCGTTCTGCCCAAGCTGAAGCTATGGCAACAAAACTTATCTCTGACGCCATTGCCAAAGGCGACCCTAAGTCTTTGTCATATTTCTTGGGACAGCAATATATCACCGCTTTGCAAGGCATTGTAACCTCGCCTAACGAAAAATTGCTTATGCTGCCGGTTGACACCACTCAAGTTATGGGTACGGTTGCCGGAATTTCTGAGCTGGTAAAAGATGTAATGAACGCCAAACCAGCTAAAAAATCCCTAAACAAGGAGTAATGAAAAATGTTCGATTCTCCTGTTATTAACTGGATTATTGCCGGATTAGCGCTTTCTTTGCTGGAGCTTATTGTTCCGGGCGTATATTTAATTTGGTTTGGTTTTGCCGCTTTTATTGTTGGTATAGCCGTTTATTTTATACCAATGGAACTCACAACGCAGCTGATTGTTTTTGCAATAGCTTCCGGTATTTTTGCCGTTATCGGCGTAGCTGTTTACCGCTATGTTTTTAACAAAGCTCAAGTTTCTGAAGAATATAAAAACCTGAACAACACTACCGAACAATATGTTGGTCAGCTGGTTACAGTAGCCGAAGACGCCGTAGATAATCGTACAAAAGTCAAAATCGGCGACACCTATTGGCTGGCTTCCTGCCAAAAAGCCTTCAAGCAAGGTGACACGGCAAAAGTTGTAGGCGTTAAAGACAGCTTGATTTTAATTATTGAATAAGAGGGAAAAATGCTGCATATCGGTTGTCATTTATCAATTTCTAAAGGTTTTGCGCACATTGGCAAAGAGGCTTTGTCCATCAAAGCTGACACTTTTCAATTTTTCACCCGCAATCCGCAGGGCGGCAAAGCCAAAGAAATAGACCTCGCTGATGTAGCAAAATTCCGTGCTTTAGCGGCTGAAAAACATTTTGCGCCGCTGGTTGCACACGCTCCCTACACTCTCAATCCGTGTTCGGATAATCCGCAAACGCGTGAATTTGCCGAAATGGTATTCAGCGATGACCTCAAGCGTATGGAGCATATCCCATATAATTACTACAACTTTCACCCAGGATCGCATGTCGGACAAGGTGCAAGCGCTGGCATTGCCATGATAATAGACCTGCTGAACCGCATTTTAACAGCGGAACAGCATACTGTTGTTTTGTTGGAAACCATGTCGGGTAAAGGCTCGGAAATTGGACGCAGCTTTGAAGAGCTGGCAGAGATTCGCGCCGGTGTCAAACTCAAAGACAAGTTAGGTGTCTGCCTTGATACCTGCCACATTTTTGCCGCCGGCTATGACATTGTGCACAACCTCGACGGTGTGATGGCTGAATTTGATAAAATAATCGGTCTGCAGCACCTGAAAGCCGTTCACCTCAACGACAGTTTGATGCCGTTGGGCTCCAATAAAGACCGTCACGCCAAAATCGGCGCCGGAGAAATCGGAGCAGATGCGCTTATCCGCTTTGTAAACCACCCAGCGGTAAAGAATCTACCGTTTATCTTAGAAACGCCTAACGATTTAGCAGGATATGCCGCCGAAATTGAGCTTATGCGGAAAAATTATTCAGAGTCTTTATCATGATATTCTATGACAATGAAAGCTCCATAAGGAAAAAATAATAATGAAAGATTTTTTGGAAGATCTTTGGAGAAATTTTATCAAGCCGTTTTTTTTCGTGTTGATAGTAATTGCAATAATATGTTGGGTTATGGTATATTCCTATCTTCTTTATTACGGCAGATTAAAATGGTTTGATATTTTTGGTTTTCTATTTATAGCCTCTGAAGCAATTATTGCTTTTTTTTATGAAAGAAGCAAGCTTATCAGACGGTTAGAGCCCATTGTATTTTCCGATAGATTTTTTGAGGTAACATTATATGTGGTAACTTTTTCCAATTTAATGCATTTGGATGCAGCTTGGCCGCTTTTTTGTTATATATTAAGAACAAGAGGCGTAGTTTTAGTGTTAGCATTTTTAGGATTTGGAATTTACAACTATTTTACCATTCCCAAAGACTAAATTATTTATAAAAGTAAAAAAACTCTCCTTATCAAAATAAGGAGAGTTTTTTTCATTGAACAAAGTCTTAAACAGCCTCATCAAGAGCTCTGCTCAGATACTCGGCATAAACTTCGCGGCTGGCAAAATCACTGAAAGCCTGTGGATAGTCTTTTACCACGGCTCTAAACTGTTTTTCCATTTGCGCAATCAGACCAAAACAGTCTCTTTGCATCAAAAAATCCAGTCCCAGCGGATGCATGGCAAACACGCGGAAGTTATCAATTCTATTCGGACTAGCCACAGCATCAACCAAATACACCAGCATATCTTCTGCCGGAATTTTGGCTGCCCAGCGGCAAATTACAGCTTTGACCTTGGGAGCGGCATTAACCATGTCAAACTTATTTAGATAATGAATAACATAGTTGCTTTGCCCGCGCTCAATCAAAGTGTCAATTTCGCCGCAGTGCAAAAGCAAATCGTCCGAAAAGTTATTCTCGAGCTTGTCTTTTGGAAAAACACCGCGCCAAGAATCCGCCGTTAAAACCGTAGACTCTTTAACGAGTCTAAACACGTTTCCTTCGCCAAATTGCTTCTCACGAAGTTTTTGCCACCAATCATAAATCAGATTTTTGGCAGCCTCTTCGTCCGCAGCCTCTGTATTGCCCGAAAGCTGGATAAACCAACGCAAAAGACGATTCCAGTCGCGCACATCATCGGCAGTTTTAAGTCCCCGCGGAATAGCGTTATGGCTGAAAATAAATCTTTCAACCGCAGCAGCAGTTTTTGAGGCGCTCTTCTGTTTCAGCATACGTTTATATATGCTGACCAGCACCTGCAAAGACAAAACTGAAAGCTTTTGCTCCTGAGCGCAAAAACCTTCCAAGACAGTCCATTTGCGGGTACTGCTTACAGACTTGAGAAAAGCCAAAGTTGTATCAGATTTCTGAGCATTTTTAGAAATTTTAAGACTCATATGCATAAAATTTAAATTAATAATAATGAATTGCTTTGAATATATTGTGTTTTGTACTTTTTGTCAATTAAATTTTCACCTACAAAAAAAGTAATCCGCCCAGCAAATCGGCAAGATTACTTTTTTACGCACAAAATTCAGATTCTTTTGCTTAAAGCACAACGCAGCTTTGCCTCATAACACTCGCGAGACTGGATATCTTCAAACTCATACGGATAGTTTTCTACAACCGCCCTAAATGAATTTTCCATTGCTGCAATCAGCTTAAAACAACCTTTGCTCATTAAGCAGTCCAATCCTTGAGGGTGGCTGGCAAAAATCCGAAAGTTCTCAAGTTCGTTCTGCTTTTTTGCATTTTTCTTCAAAAAACAAAGCAATTCATTTTTAGGAATACAGGCAGCCCAGCTGTAAATAATCACTCTAATCCGCGGGTCGTCAATCACTGTCATATCAAATTTATTCAAATAAGAAATGACAAGTTCACTTTGACTGGCTTTAACCAAAGCCATTATTTCGCCGCAATGCAAAAGCATCTCAAAACACTCGTCCTGCACCAAAAGCTTTACAGGGAAAACACCCCGCCAAGATTCTGCTGTTTCTATGGTTGTGCTCTTAACTATATTAAACACATTTCCAGCAGCTTTATAGTTCTTGGCAGCAGCTTTCCACCAGTCATAAATGAATTTGTCTGATAACTGGCTGTCTGCGGCTGTATCATCGCAGGCAAGAGCTAAAAACCACAGCAAAGCGTTGTTCCACCCTCTTGCATCGCCGGCATTATGTATTCCCTTAGGAATAATAAGATGACTCCGGAAAAAATTTTCCACCCAGCAAGCAGCCTCCGGCACACATTTTTGCTGCCGCATTTTTTTATACATACGCAGCAAAAGCTGTACATCGGTCAAATACATTTTCTGCGGCTCGGCGCAAAAATCTCTGAGCAAGTTCCAATCATCTCTGCTTATTACAAACAACAGAAATTCTGCGGTAGTTTTCCGTTTTTCCTTAACTGAAATTTGTTTTATCATATTTTGCAAAATTATAACGTTAATAATAGATTTGTACCTGCTCTATTATCACATTTAAATGCTCAAGTCAACTATACTAAAAAAAGAATCAGCCGTTTATTCGTCGTCTAAAATGATAAATTCATCATCGCCAATTACATTCAAAACCGCACGGGCGCGTTCATCTAGCAAATCCAAATCCAAACTAGCAGATGAAAGCAAATCAACTTTCTGCTTCCAATCCTGACGCTGTTTATCATAATTTTCATTAACTTTTTCAGCTTCGGCAACCTTGTCCATCAAATATATATAGCGGAAGAATCCTCGGTCGCCTTTAATCGCAAAATAGGTAAAATAAGAGAATAAAGCCATCAGCAACACAATAAAGCCCGAGCTTTTACATTTTGCGATGATATATGACCAAAATCCCATTTTTTACCTCTATATCTCTTTTCTTTTTATCATTAGAGCCTATCTTTATTAAAAAAAGGTTAGTTTCACCAACTTAATAAAAATTTTCTGTGTTCTTCAAAAAATTGCTGCTGCGGTTTTCTATTAAAGTTCCGTCCTTTAAATTAACCACCCTATCCATTTTATTCGCCAAATCAATATTATGCGTAGCAATCAGGGCGGAAAGTCCAGTTTCTTTCACCACTTCCAAAAGCGTAAAAAACACGTTGTCCGACGTATTTGGATCCAAATTTCCGGTCGGTTCATCTGCCAAAAGCAATTTCGGAGTGTTTGCCAAAGCGCGGGCAATTGCGACTCGCTGCTGTTCGCCGCCGGAAAGCTCTGCCGGACGGTGATGTTCTCTTTCGCTCAGCCCCAAACGTTGCAGCAGCCACATGGCTTTCTCGCGCGCCTCTTTATATTTTGCTCCGGCAATAAGCTGCGGAATAACCACATTTTCAGCAGCATCAAAATCCGGCAGCAAATTATGATATTGATACACAAAACCTAAATAATCCCTACGCAAAGCCGTGCGCACATTGTCCGAATTTCCGGTGCAGTTTTCGCCGTCGATATAAACTTCGCCGTCTGTAGGATTTTCAAGCAATCCGGCAATTTGCAGCATTGTCGATTTACCCGAGCCGGACGGACCGATAAGCGCCACCACTTCTTTAGGTTTAATATCCAAGTTCACATTTTTCAAAACTTCCAAAACTTCATTGCCCTGCCGGAAAGTCTTGTTAATATTTTTTAAGCTCAAAGTAGTGTTATTCATAGCGCAAAGCCTCCGAAGGGTCTAATTTTGCAGCGCGGTAAGCCGGATACAAAGTTGCTAAAAACGATAAAACCAAAGTCAATACCACCACAAGACTAACTTCCATTGTGTCGACCTTTGCCGGCAGTTTTGATAAAAAGTAAATTTCTGCCGAAAACAAATCCTTCCCAATCATATTTTGTAAAAACTGTCTGATATTTTCGATATTATCGCAAAACAGCAATCCCAAAGCCACGCCGATAGCTGTTCCCACAAAGCCGATAAAAGCTCCGTCCAAAAAGAAAATGCGCATAATCATTCCGCGGGTTGCGCCCATGGTTCTAAGCACTGCCACATCTCGGCTTTTGTCTTTTACCAGCATAATCAAGCCGGTAATAATATTAAACGCCGCCACCAAAATAATCAGCGTCAAAATCAAAAACATCACATTGCGTTCCACGTCTATTGCATTAAAAAAGGCAGAATTTGTCTGTTTCCAGTCATAAACATAAGCATCTAAGCTAACGCTTTTTTCAATCAAAGCACGCAGTTTCGGCAGCTGTTTTTCATCTTGCAGGCTGACGTCAATCACCGTCGCCGAATCTTTTAAGCCAAAATATTTCTGCGCTGCTTCCAAAGGCATAAAAACATAGTTGGAATCATATTCGTACATTCCCATATTGAAAGTTCCGATAACTTGATATGACTTAATTCTTGGCACCGAACCAAACGCCGTAACTTTGCCGTTTGGCGAAATCAAAGTAATTTCATCGCCCACAAACACGCCCAGTTTTTGCGCCAGTTTTTCGCCCAAAACCACAACATCGCCTTCAAAGCCTTCTATATCCATAGAGGCAAACCCATCGCGCATAACTTTTTTCTTGAGTATATCCGTTTTTTCAATACCGCGGACCATTGCGCCTTCTGCCCCGCGCGCCGATGACACCAGCAGTTGTTTTTCAATCATCGGCAATGCCGATTCAATACCGTCAATACTTTCCAGCGTGCTCACGGCTTGCTTGTAATTATTAAACGGAAAACCAGCAGACGCCACAATAGCTATATGTCCGTTAATTCCCAAAATACGATTAAGCAGTTCGGCTTTAAAACCGTTCATTACAGACATCACAATAATCAGCGTAGCCACACCCAGCGCAATACCAGTAAAGGCAAAACCGGTAATAACCGAAATAAATCCTTCTTTCCGTTTAGCCCGCAAATAGCGCCAAGCCGCCAGCCGTTCAAACTTTGAAAACAATGCATTTCTCCTATATTTTTGTTGAATGTAGCTAAAAGCGGCAAATTTTGCAAGTTTTTCAAACGGATATGCACAAGGTTATTTTTATATTCACATACCAATTTTTTGATTTAGCTTTAAAATGTCGACAATAGAAAAAACTGTATAAAATTGTTCAAAAACACGGTCGACTTTCTTTTTGTTGACATTGCTTCTGAAAAACGAACAAGCCTCAAACATATCTTGCTTGGTCGGTATTGCCAACAGCAGCTGGTAATCATCAAAGCTGAATTGTATAGATTTACCGCCGTACAATTCACTTAATTTCAGCATACGCTCCATAAACGCTGTTGTCAGCAGATAACGCGCTTCTATTTGGTCGGAAGAATAAACTTCAAACAAATCTTCAAACCGCATATCTTCCAGTTTTACCCGCTGCAAGCCGGATATATGCTTGAACACATTAAATATTCCTTTGTCTTTCACAACAACAGTACGTCCTTTAAAATTTTTGTTCATAGTCAGCAAAACGCATATTCCCTGAAACACCGTTTTTTTCTTGGTTTCACGATGTCCCAAACGACTGCCGTTTGAACTGATATCCATAACTTCATATGAGGTTTGATTTTGCAATGTTTCTTCTGAAATCGTAATGCCGACGTCTTTATATGTACCGGAAAAAAAGTCGTCGCCTTTGTGCAGATTATAACTGCCAAACAGTTCAGATTTTTTCAAAAGCGCGTCCGGCAGATAGCGCTCGTTTTCATAGCTGAAACTGCCGAAAAAATTTGCAAAATCAGCCATAATAGTTTTTTTTGCTTTCTTTTTATAAAAATAAATCGGTCCGCGCAAAACCATGATGACTCCGCCGGACAGCACCAGCACCATTCCGATATCCGGCAAGTTATCATTAGATGTTGTAATCAGCGTCAACAGCACCAGCGGATAAAAAATCACCGCCATTATCAGCAGAACAATAAACATTCCAAAATAACGGCTGCGGATTTTGTCGTTTTCCTGCAGCTTAGGCTGCAAAATCCGCTCATAATAATCATCGAATTTTGCTTTAAGTTCTTTGAAATTTTTATCTGCCGTCAAATCAATCATGCGCCGCAGCCATTTCTGCCAAAGTTTCTAAAATGCAGATAATATTAAATGCTTTTTCCAGCTGTTCATCGACTTGTTCGAATTGTTTTTCGGTTCCTGCCGAATGCCAAACACTGCTTTCATGATATGCTAACGCGCCGTTTTGCAAAAATATATCCAGCTTGCTTCCGTCCAACTGAAAATATAGCTTAGACGAATGAAACGCCTCGCGCAAATCCAGCAAATTTTCAAACAACGCCGCGCAGACTACATAATTTTTGACGCTGTTGCTTTCGGTAAAAGTTAAAAAGTAATTTGAAATCGGCACGGAACATGCCATTTTTTCTAAATCATTATATTTTTTCTGCTTAAAAAAGCCGCCTTTTTCAAACAAATTAAGTTTGCCTTTTATTGACTGTGAAAGCTGGCAGCTCAGCAATATCCCCGCTCCCGCTTTGCTTTTTTTCTTATCATCGGCGCTGTACAAAGT
>CAVEOB010000009.1:0-10407 GCA_963617265.1 Mediterraneibacter gnavus | reverse complement strand
CGCAGCAGCCGTCAAGCATAATTGCTCCCATGAAAGCGATTTGCCGTTAACCAAATGATGAAACAGCACAATTAAAACATTTGCACTATTCACAAAAAATAAAATACCAAAATAAAGCCAAATTTTACTTTTAATTTTTTGCCGATACTTATTTTCATTCTCCAGCAAAGGCGTAATGTTTTGCTTTAAAAAATCCGGCAAATCATCTTGCTGTTCCATATTTTCCGCCACTTCTACCATTGTAGTCCACCCTATTTAAAATAATTGCTGCTGTTTATCGGCTGTTTTTCTGCTTCGCTTATTTCAAAAAACGGCGTATCGGCATAGCTAACGCCCACCAGCTTAGCCACCAAATTTCCTGGGAAAATTTCAACGGCGTTTTTCAAGCTGTTAACATTAGAGTTATAAAAACGGCGGGCAGCCGAAATATGCTCTTCCACTTCATTCATGCTCTGCATGGCGGCAATCATTGTTTGATTAGATTTCAAATCTGGATAGTTTTCCAAAGATATTTTAAAATCATTAAGTTTTTGATTGAGCAGGCTTTCTAATTCCATTTTTTCTTTCGGCGAACCAACAAAGGTGCTGGACATCGCCTTTGTGCGAAGTTCGGTAAGTTCGGTCATCAAAGATTTTTCATGTTCCATAAACTTTGCCGCCATCTGCAGCATATTCGGAATCAAATCATAGCGTTTTTTTAATTGCACATCAATATCTGCCGCCGATTCTCTAACTTTGTTGCGAACCGTTATCAACCGTACATATTGCGCATAAAACAACACAATAACCACCACACCGCCTATAAACCACGGCTCTGACCAATTTATTTCCATAACAATCTCCTGTTTATATTTTTTGTCATTTTAACGCGCTAATCTTAAAAAATTCCTAAAAATCATTTTGTTAACCCTTGATAATACGCTTGCCTTGTGATATGATAATTTTAAGGAGTTAAGCTATGGATTTTACTAGAAATACAGTTTCACCGCAGCGAGTACACAAGCTCTTAGATAAATTAAGCGCTCTGAACAAAGATCACAGCGCCAAATTTCACCCTGCCGCATCAAAAGAAAAAAAACATTGAACAGCCGCAGTTGTCAAAGCTAAAAAAATTACCTAAACTGTCTGCTGCCGAAATGATTGCCCGCCTGAGAATGGGCAAGCCTATAACCGAGCAGCCCCGCAAAAAAGCTTTCTTCCGCCGCAGAAACATCAATCAACCGGAAAACCGCGATGCTGCCCTAAATCAAATTATGCACAATATATCCGACTCACGCCGTAAAATGATAGAAAACCTCATCAATCACGACAGCAGCAACGATTCTGTTGCAACCAAAATCAAGAACAAACGTTTAATCGACAAACTGACTGGCAGAGATTTGGAACGTTCCGAGCTGACTTTAGAAAACAGCCGCGAGCATGAACGCGAACATACAAAAGCACGTTTCCGCGTTAGACAGCGCCAGCACACTAGATAACACAAAATCGCTTGACAAATTATATATTTTTGACTAAAGCTGAATTTAGTCAAAAATTTTTTAAATATGGATTATATACTTAATTTAATTACCTCCGGTAATGTTGACGAACTCTCTAAAAAAGTGTTCAATCAGCATCTGTCTTCCCAAAGTGTCTCGGGCTATACGCAATGTCTTAATACTGAAGAAGAAATTGCGCTTATAGACAAGCTCTTAGAGCCTGATTGCCAAAAATGGCTTGATTTTGCCAGCAAATATGTTGAACACTACCCCTTATCCGGCAGCGCTGTCATCAATATGGCAGAACATATTGACAAACCGTCCGTCCGTGCTTTGCTTGAAGACAACTTGAAAAAGTATGGCGCCGGCGAGCCTGAAAGTTTGGCAATTTGCAAGCAGCTACGCTCAAAAGACAAACTAGATGCCGAATTTTTAGCGGTGTTTTGCGACAGCGCCCGTCAAAATTATGACCGCGTGGTTTATGAACTTGCCCTGATAGGTGAAAAATGGTGGCAGCGCTATGTCGACGCCGTAAAAGCTTATCAGCTGCAATGCCGTTAGCCTTAATTTGGCTTTCTGCGTTAAAAACTTCTGTTCCGTTGTGAATAGAAGTTTTTTTGTTACAGAATTATGAACTTTTCAGGTACTTTTAAAAAAACATTTGAGCTTTTTTCAAATATATATAATACTTTGTATATATCGGAGGTACAAATGCGTAATTTATACAATGCCATACATTTAACAAAAGAGCAAAAAATTGCTTATATACGAGTGCTGTCCTATTTAGCCAAAGTTGACCGCAATCCGGCTTATATTGAAAAAGATTTTATAAGTAAACTTATTGATCGTATGAATTTATCTATAGATGTTCTAAAGCAAATCTATATTCCACGCAATACCGAAGAATTATACCGTGCGCTTATGCCGATTTGCACCAGAGCCATTGCCATTGATTTGCTACACTGCCTATGGTTTGCCACCTCGGTTAACACAATTATTTCCGATGAAGAAATTATGATTATCCGCAAAATCGCTCAAATTTTACGCATTGATAGCGACACGCTGCTTAATATTCACCATTTTGTCACCGATGAAATTATGTTTTTGCAGCATGCGCGAGAAGTTTTGGAAGCCGAAGATATCCGCTGCTAGTTCATTATTAAAAAACAAACAAAAAAGGCTCTGTCCGCTAAAAAACAGAACCTTTGATTTTTTTTACTTATTAGAAACCGGAATGTTTACCATCGGCACGCTTCCGCCAAACATATACTGCGGCAGCTTGCCGTCCCATTTCTGCACGGCTTCATATTCGGTCAAACCTTTGTTTTTAGCCAAAGCTGCGGCTTTAATTTCCATAGCTTCGGCTTCAGCCTTAGCGGTTATAACCTGCTGATTAGCCTCCTCGGTAACACGGCGTGTGTTATTAACTGCTTCCTGAGCTTTTTGCTCGGCAATAACCTTATCTTCAATCGCGCCTTCAAATTTGTCGGAATAGTCAATGTCTATCAGTTGAAACGAAATGTTTTGGAAATAATTTCTTCCCAAATTTTCATTTAACTTTTGGACAATTTCCAAACGAGCTTTGTCACGGTTGCTAACCAAATCTTGAGCCTGCCACTTGCCGATAACGTCTTTAATCACGTCAGCCAGCACCGGAATAATCTTTTTCGCTTCATAGTCCATACCAGTGGTCTCATAAAGCTGATAAACATTATTCGGGTTCAGATTATACGTAAACGTATATTTCAGACTCGCGGTCTGAACATCTGACGTGTAAGTAGACACAGAGTCGGTCATTTTTTGAGTCCGCACGTCAATCGGAATCATCTTTGCCACAAAAGGAGCCTTGAAACCAATTCCGTTAACATAACTCTGCGGTTCGACCTTACCGAACATAACTTGAACACCACGGTAGCCCGGATCTATCACATAAACCGAACTCCAAGCAATAGCCAGCACAAACACTGCAACAACGCAGATGATTGACCATGTTGACCACTTTGACCAGCTTTTATTGCCGTCACTGCTGTTTCCCCAATAATTACTCATAATCTAAAAGTTTTTTGAAGTTAATAATATTAAGAATTATAAAAAAGTGATGATTTAGTACTCTTTTCACAGACAAAAGTCAAGAAAATTGCAAAAAAATTATAAGTGTAAATTTTTTTATAAAAAAGTGTTGCAAATAAAAACTTTATGCTTTATACAATACATACATTGTTGATATGCGTGCGTAGCTCAGTTGGCTAGAGCAACTGACTCTTAATCAGTGGGTCCAGGGTTCGAATCCCTGCGCGCGTACCAATAACAAAGAAACTCCCTTTTGGGAGTTTTTTTGTTATACGCGCAGTAAGGGTGAGAACCCTGGAACGAAGGGTTCGACAAGGACGAGAGGCAGGCGGGAGCATGCCGGTGAGCGTCTGCGAATGAGGACGCAGCGGCGAAGTGCAACAAAGCCAATCCCTGCGCGCGTACCAATAACAAAGAAACTCCCTTTTGGGAGTTTTTTTGTTATACGCGCAGTAAGGGTGAGAACCCTGGAACGAAGGGTTCGACAAGGACGAGAGGCAGGCGGGAGCATGCCGGTGAGCGTCTGCGAATGAGGACGCAGCGGCGAAGTGCAACAAAGCCAATCCCTGCGCGCGTACCAATAACAAAGAAACTCCCTTTTGGGAGTTTTTTTGTTATACGCGCAGTAAGGGTGAGAACCCTGGAACGAAGGGTTCGACAAGGACGAGAGGCAGGCGGGAGCATGCCGGTGAGCGTCTGCGAATGAGGACGCAGCGGCGAAGTGCAACAAAGCCAATCCCTGCGCACACTTTAGAAAATACTACAAAAATACTACAAATTTTTGCTTCATAGCCAAATGTCTGAATAATAATCTGACTGGACGAATGCAGATTTAGCTAGAGCATACAATTCTCCACTTTACAAATACAATAAAAAGCTGCAAGATAAAGCTAGTGAATACGTACGGACAAAATGGAAATAAAACGAAATGTTTCTAAATGCTTAGTTTCAAAAATAAATTGCTGGATATTACAAAATTTTGGATATATTGGATTGTAGTTGTTACCTTAACAATTGGTTTATTCCTTGCTTTGCTTGATAGAACCAATTTTAAAGGCGAAGATTTGGAATTTTATTTAGCACATAAAGATACTTTGAAAGATAACTTTCGGTTATTTGCCGTTATATCATTTATATTGACTTATATTTTAAGCACTCCACTGATAAATCGCCTGCATAAAAATACCTCCATAAGTTTTGGCAAACGGCTTTTATGGCAGACGTTAATTTATTTTTTGATATTGATTGCAACCGTGTTATTTTTTGCTTTGTATTAAGCTTGAAATAATTTTATTTTTTTAACCTGTCAAATAAACACACTTATTCACAAGAACGAGTGTGTTTATAATTGATTTATTTTTGCTAAAACTATTTATCGTCTAGGCACAAAAGCAATCTTCTGCTATGCTGAACATACATTTACACCGCCGCAGAACAACCTAAACAACTAATACGTCTCCTTTATAGCAAACCAGCCGCTTCTTTTATTTTAATCGGCGCCCAATAAATCACGGATAATTTCTCCTGCCATCATCAACCCCACAACCGCCGGAACATATGATATACTCCCCGGAGTCTGCCGTTTGTTGCTGTCTTCCGCCGTTCCCTGAGGAGTAATAGCTGGTTCTTCAGAATAAACAACTTTAAAATGTTCTATACCACGTTTACGCAGCTCTCGGCGCATAACTTTCGCCAGTGGACAAACCGACGTTTTGCTTATATCCGCCACTTTAAAACCGCCGGCATTAAGTTTATTTCCCGCTCCCATAGCGCAAATAATCGGAGTATTTGCTTTTGCTGCCTGCTGCACTAAAGCGATTTTTCCGGCAACCGTATCAATTGCATCAGCCACATAATCATATTGGGCAAAATCAAAACTATCCGCAGTTTCCGGCAAATAAAAACAATTATGGCAAACAATTTTCAAATTCGGATTTATATCTAAAAGCCGCTGCCTTGCCGCCTCGGTTTTCAAAATGCCGATTGTGGAATGCAGCGCCAAAATCTGCCGGTTGATATTGCTTAAACTCACTACGTCATTATCAACCAAATCAAGTGTCCCTACTCCGACTCGCGCCAAAGCCTCTGCCACATAACCGCCGACGCCGCCAAGACCGAAAACCGCCACCCGTGAATTTTTAAGTTTTTCGGCACCTTCAGCGCCAATCAACAATTCCGTACGAGAAAACTGTGTAATCATTTCGCCCTCTCCTTCTTCTTTTCACGGATAAAATCTTCGACTTCGTCTTTTATAACCTCTTTGAGCTGCCAGTCTTGACGCTGATATTCTATAAATTGATATTCCTCAAACAAATTGTTGCCATGCACAAAAAACACATCATTGCTATAATTTGGATTTGTTACTTTATACCCCAAATAATGCGCCGCCAATTCCGAAATTTCATAATGAGAAATCACTCCTTTCGGCAAAACCGGAGCTTTTCCGTCCGCGCTGTATATAAAAAACGGCACGCGCATATCTTCCATAACCAGCTGATTATGCCCATACCGCCCGTCAGGCTGGCCCAGCATTTCTCCGTGGTCGGAAGTAAAAATAAATTGCGAATTAGGTATATTCAAACGCTTAAATTCATCAAGCAGCTGTCCTAATATGCTGTCAATATATAAGACCGCATTTTCATAGGCAGCATTTTCTTCTTCAAAACGGCTGGAATTTTTAGGCTTGAACACATCAAATTCCGGATGATTTGCATAATTTTCCTCATAAGGCGAATGTACGCTCTTAAAATTCAAAACCACAAAATTTTTACCATTTTTCAAATCAAGTTTTTTAAACATTTTCAGCAGCAAATCTTCTTTTTTGCGCTTAAATTTGCGCGGATTATGCTCGGACGTAACCATTTCATCAATATAGCGCACGCCGATAAGGTTGGTTTGCTTCATATCATACGCCGAATAAAAATAGGTTTTGAATCCGTTTTCCTTTGCCATTTTAAACAAGTTTGTGTCTTCCATTTCCAGCTTTTGAACATTCCCCGGCTCTTTCATCATATTGAAAAAAATCGGCAGTGATGAATGGGTTGAAACCGCGCCGGAAATCGCCAAACTGTAAGCAAAGCCTTTTTCATCTTTCATTTTATCCAGCTGCGGCGTAGTTGGGCGGGCGTTCGGATTAAACAGATGCATTTTGTCTGCACTGGTGCTTTCTCCCATAATCAGCACCACCAGCTGCGACGATTCGGGCAATTTTTCTATTTTATACGGCAAATAAAAATCCATCGGCACAATATCGTGAATATTTTTGCTGTCCGCACCATGCACAGCATAAAAAGAAAAAGAATTTATTGAATTATGAATGGAATAACGTGTTTCCGGCGGCAAAAAGGAATGTAGCCCGCGCCGTGTTGCCCGTTCCGGCTTTACGCCTAAAAAGATTATAACCGCTAAAATTCCGACAAATGAAAAATATAGTTTTTTCCGCCACTTAAACTCCATAAACAGCAAAATTAAAAACGGCAGAGCCGCCGCCATGGGAACAAACCAAAAATCATCGGCGCCAGCAATTCCGGCAGAATAAATATCGTCAAACTCATCAAAAACCTTGCCGATATCCAGCGGATTTATCGGACGGGAAAAATAGGCAATATGTCCCAATTGAATGGTCTGCATAAAAATAAAAAGCCCGCAGCAAATTGCATAAACCCATATTCCGGCAAGCGAAAGGAAAAAACCGAAGGCAAACATTACCAGCAAAAACACCGCATCTGTCAAATAAACGATATTCGGCAAAAACGCCATAAACAAATAGTCCGGCGCCACCACCAAAGCTGCAAACAAAATTCCCATCAGTGCGTTATACTTCAGCTTGGGTAAAAAAGCTGAGATTTTGCTAAAAAACTTCTTCATAAGTTCCTCATAATTTAGTCCGATACTTGCTCTATAATATACTTTTTATACTTTGATAACAAAATAACGGCAACTATCCACATATATAGCACATACCGCGGCAAGCACACGCCTAATCAACGAGAAAAACTGATAGCGTCCAACGCTCCCTGCAATATATAAGCGGCGGCTGACGCGTCCAAAATCTTTTTGCGTTTGCCGCGCGACATATCAACTTCTTCAATTAAAAAGCGCTCAACTGCTGATGAAGACAGCCGCTCGTCCCAAAAAATATATGGCAAATCAATTTCCTGCGCCAGTTTTTCGGCAAACGCCCGCACCTCTTGCGCAATAGCTCCTTCTTCGCCGTTCATCTGCAAAGGCAAGCCGTAAACCAAGCCGCCGATTTCTTTTTCCGCAATCACTTTTTTGAGCTCGGCAACATCTTTTTCCCATTCGCCGCGGTATAAAATTTTGTATGAAGTAGCAATGCTGCGCCCCAAATCAGACACCGCCAGTCCCATTCTTTTCAAACCGTAATCCACACCCAGCAAAGCTTTATATTTTGGCAAAACCGCCTTAAATTCTGCAATATTCATTATATTTCCTTTTTGTTTCAAAGCTATGCGGTTTATCCGCCGTTGTCAAGCCTTTAAAATTCTATATATTTATGTCCATAAACTCTTTTTTAGCTTTACTATTATTTACATTGCGTATATGGTAAAGGCAGTTAAAATTTTAATTAGTTCCAAAGGTAAAAGCAATGAAATTAAAATATATTTTAGCCGCATTTTTAACATTGATTATTTCCCCTGCTCATGCGGAATTGGAAATTGATGTACGCGGCGCAACTCGTAACCCTATGCCTATTGCCATTCCTGAAATGATTGGCAATAACGGCAACTTTTTTACTAAAATTATCGGCAATGACTATGGCGATAAAGTGCGCGAAGTCCTGGTTGCAGACTTGGACCGCAGCGGACTGTTCAAAATTTTGCCGACCAACAGCTATATTGAAACGCTGACCTCTATTGACCAGCAGCCAAAGTTTGTTAACTGGCAGGCAATAAAATCGCAAGCCTTGGTGCAAAGCCAAATTGTCGAACTGCCGAATGAAAGAATCCGCGTAGATTTCCGTTTGTGGGACGTGGCGTCTGAACAGCAGCTTATCGGCAAATCTTTTACCACCACCAAAAGCAACTGGCGCCGAATCGCCCACGTTGTCGCCGATGCTATTTATGAGCGTCTGACTGGCGATAAAGGCTATTTCAACACCCGTATTGTCTATGTTTCGGAAACTGGTCGAGCCACCCGCCGTATCAAACGTTTGGCGATGATGGATCAGGACGGTGAAAATCATAAGTTCTTGACCGACGGCAGAAATTTGGTTTTGACGCCGCGTTTTTCACCGAATATGCAGAAAATTGCTTATTTGGAATTTGTCGGCAACAATCCGCGTGTTTATATGCTGGATTTGGACACTAACCGCCGTCAGGTTTTGGGCAACTTCCCAGGAATGACTTTTGCTCCAGTATTCTCTCCTGACAGCTCTAAAGTTTTGCTCAGTTACGCCAACCATGGCTCGACCAACATTTATGAAATGGATATCAGAACCCGTAAAACTCATCAGCTTACTTACGGCAGCGCCATTTCCACTTCGCCGAGCTACTCTCCGGACGGCAGCAAGATTGTGTTCAACTCCGACCGTGGCGGCAATCAGCAGCTTTATGTGATGAACGCTGACGGCAGCGATGTACAGCGCATCAGTTTCGGCAAGGGACGCTATGCTACTCCGGTATGGTCTCCGCGCGGCGACTACATTGCCTTTACCAAAATGGCAAACGGCGCGTTTTATATCGGCGTGATGTATCCTGACGGTTCAGGCGAACGTATTTTGGCAGACGGCTATTTGGTAGAAGGTCCGACCTGGTCCCCGAATGGACGCGTGCTGATGTACTTCCGTCAAGACCGCGGCTCTCCGGTACGTTTGTACAGCATTGACCTGACCGGTTACAATGAACGCCGTATTGTTACACCGGCGGAAGCTTCCGACCCAGCGTGGTCGCCGTTGCTTCCGTTATAAAAAACGGCATAAAAATGGTGTAAAAACAACACTCAAAAAGCGGTTCCTACGAACCGCTTTTTTCATACAATTTATGCAATATTTTTATTGCAAACTAAATTTTTATCTGATAGTGTGGATTTACACTTTAATAAAGGTGCGGGCTTTGAACGGCTCTTATAGTATTCGGTGATGATGTAACACCGTTAAATTTTATATCCCAGATTTTGGTCTGGGGGCTTTTAGCGTATGTCCAAGAATGGTTTATCTCTGAAATAACATTCTAAAGGCTAAAAGAGTCATTTAATACTATATGATTGTTCAACTCCCTGACCACCTTTGTTATAGGTGGTTTTAATTTTTATATGGAGTTTGAACTTATGAGAAAAAACTTAATATTAACAACAGCATTGTTAACGTTAGTAACAACGATTCCTAATTATTCTTATGCAGAAGATTTTGAAGAAGTGTGGGAATATCTAAATGATCCGGAAACAGCAATATTAACACAACTAGTCAAAAACGCCAATAAAGCACAACGTTTTCAACAATTGGGTGAAATCCCTGAAATTGAACAAAGCTTTATAAATTTGTTAGCAAAATACCAAAATGAAGTTTCATCTTCTAATGTAAAAAATGACATTCAAAAAAGAATGTTATTAAAGAAAAGAACAAAGGAACTAACCGAATCAGATTTTAATGGTATAGCCAAAGATTGGGTTGGATTTGTTAGTAACATTGAAACATTGGGCGATAATATTCAAATTGATATTGAAATTTCACCAAATATAACTTTGCGTTATACATCAAATATGAATGACCCGCTGATAGATACAATAGCTGAATTGCAAGTCAATGACAAAGTCACATTTTCCGGTAAGCTAAAACCTAGTGATAACTTAGGATTTCAAGAATACAGTTTAACAACAGTAGGCAGCTTAAAATCACCGG
>CAVEOB010000008.1:33623-50109 GCA_963617265.1 Mediterraneibacter gnavus | reverse complement strand
TATGTTAAATGATTTAACATATCGCCGAAATATGTTAAAAAATTGCAAAATTTTTAACATATAAGAATTTGTTTCGTAAATTTAGAGGAATTTTGCTGTAACAAACAGTTGCAGAATTTAGCGTAATTTTAGGTTTTTATATATACTATGTTATTTATTCTAAACATACGATATTTGATAAATTATTGTGCTTGCGGGATATTTAATATTTGACAAACGGCTTTGTTAATTCTATATAATTAGAAGAGTATTTGATTAAATGAGGTAAAGAATATGAAAGAAACTAAATCTCTTAGAGGAAGAGTTAATGATAACGAACCAAATCCGGTAGATGTTCACGTTGGCAACAGAATCCGTCTGCGCCGCACAATTTTGCACATCACTCAGCAACAAATGGCTGAAATGCTTGGGTTAACTTTTCAACAAATACAAAAATATGAAAAAGGCATGAACCGCGTTGGAGCCAGCAGACTATGGGATATCAGCCGAGTTTTGGAAGTTCCAATGGGCTTTTTCTTTGAAGATATGGACGAGGAGGTTGTTAAAAACAGCCCTCGTATGTTGAATAAAAATCAAAGCGAAAAGAATTATTACTTTGAAGAAGACCGTCGCTCTTTTGACGATGATCCGATGAAAAGAAAAGAAACCCTTGAGTTGGTTCGCGCTTATTATAAAATTCCAAATCGGTCTATTGCCAGAAACTTGTTTACTTTGATGGTTGCACTGTCAAAATCTAACAGTAATTTGGCTATGGCTGAAAAAGACGCTGCTGATGAAAACAAATTCTAGTCAGCAGTATGTTCAAAGCGATAAGCCAAAGTTTTTTGGCAGACGCAAAGGACGGACAATTCGCAAGGCAAAAAGTTTTCTGCTTGAGGACTTTTTGCCTCGGCTTTTGTTAAATGCTTCCGAAGAAATTGATTTAAATAATAGTTTTGATGCTCGCAAACAACGTTATGCTTTGGAAATTGGATTCGGCGACGGTAGCCATTTGGCGGCTATTGCAAAAAGCCAGCCGGAGACAGGGTTTGTGGGAGTTGAAGTTTATAAAAACGGCGTGGCAAATTTATTGTCGCTTATTACCGGCGTAAAAGAAGGTAATGAAGAAGATTTGGCGCGCGAAGTTTCTTTGGAGCAGGGCAGGGTTGATAATATACGGGTATTTGATGATGATGCCCGCTTGCTGTTTTCTGCACTGCCGGATGCTTGTTTTGATAAAATCTATTTGCTGTTTCCCGATCCATGGCCAAAGAAAAAACATGAAGGACGGCGTTTTGTAAATCCGGACAATTTGCGGGAATTGGCTCGCTTATTGAAAAAAGGCGGCATATTGCAGATTGCTACCGATCACGCTGTTTATAAAGGCTGGGTGCTGCACACTATGGCAAAAGATAAGAATTTTGTGTGGACGGCAAAATCTTCTGATGATTGGCGTCTGCCTCCTGCCGATTGGTTTGAAACCAAATATCAGCGCAAAGCTGTGCGGGAAGGTCGCAAGCCGGTGTTTTTTGAATATCAAAGAGTTTAGGCTCTGGACATTTCGTCCAGTGTTTCATGCAAAGTAGCGCTGTTTGGCGCATAGGCATAATTTTGGTCATGCCGCGCAAGGTTGTGCAGATATAAAAGTGAAAAAAGCCGCACAGTCGGAGTCAGTCCCAAATTGGGAATGCGGCTGTTGTTTATTAAATTTATCAGCTGGTCTCTTTTTAGGTTCTCGCGAATACAAATTCGGTTTAGAATATACCATTCCGAAGAAGTCAGGCGCATGCTGGTTTTATGTTCATTCAAAAAAATTATTCGGTTCTGCATAGTTATCATTGGAAACTCCGGTAACTTGTAAAATGGTTGCATTTTCTATAATATAAACTAACAATATATAATTTGCAATCAAAAAGTTTTTATTTATGCCGTTTCATCTGATTTTATAATAATCGGAAGATATTTTAATGGCTTTTACAGATAATTAGCTGCGTTTTAGACTCGGAATAGACTCAATTAAACGATTCTGTCATTTTTTTTAAAATTTGTGCATTTTTTGCTTGCAAAGGCAGGGCGATTATGGTATATAAGCGCTACAACAATTGTTTTGAGGGGGTTGCCCCGCAGCGAAGCAAATATAAAATATAAGGCAAACCTTTGTTGCGAAAGAGTTTGCGAAACGTAACAAATTTAGATGGCAGATAACCATTATGGTGATTTTTGCCGTTTAGCTATAGGAAAAGTATAAAAATGGATACACAAAACATTAGAATCCGCTTGAAAGCTTTTGACCATAGATTGCTTGACCTCTCTACAGCAGAGATTGTGCATACTGCCAAAAGAACAGGCGCTAACGTCAGAGGTCCAATTCCTCTGCCGAACAGAATCGAGAAGTTTACGGTAAACCGTTCTCCGCACGTTGATAAAAAATCTCGTGAGCAGTTTGAAATCCGTACTCACAAAAGACTTCTGGATATTGTTGATCCAACACCGCAAACAGTTGATGCTTTGATGAAGCTGGATTTGGCTGCTGGTGTTAATGTTGAAATTAAATTGTAATTTAATGTTGGCGCTTTTATTAAAAAAGTTGTCAACCTATTAAGAAAAGGAAAAAATAATAATGCGTACGGGTCTAATCGCAAAAAAATTAGGAATGTCCCGCATTTTTGAAGCAGACGGAACTCATGTTCCTGTAACTGTTTTGAGCGTAGACGGCTTGCAGGTTGTTAATGTAAAAACAGCTGAAAAAGACGGCTACAATGCAGTTCAGCTTGGTACTGGCGCTATTAAAGCTAAAAACGTAACCAAGCCTATGAAAGGATATTTTGCAAAGGCTAATGTAGAACCGAAGAAAAAATTGGGCGAATTCAGAGTTTCTGAAGATTGCTTGCTTTCTGTCGGCGATGAATTATCAGTAGAACACTTTGTTGCCGGTCAGTATGTTGACGTTTGTGCTACTTCTATCGGTAAAGGCTTTGCCGGTGTTATGAAACGTCATAACTTTGCCGGTTTGGAAGCATCTCACGGTGTATCAATTTCTCACCGTGCTCATGGTTCTACCGGTCAAAGACAAGATCCAGGTAAAGTTTTCAAAGGTAAAAAAATGGCTGGTCACTTGGGTGCTGAACGCGTTACCGTTCAAAACTTGAAAGTTGTAGCTATTGATGCTGCCAAAGGCTTGATTATGGTTAAAGGCGGCGTTCCTGGTTCTGAAAACACATGGGTAAGAGTTACTGATGCCGTTAAAAAACCGGCTAACGCCTCTGTTCCAATGCCTGCAGGATTGAAAAAAGTTGATGAACCTGTTGCAGCGGCTGAAACTCCGGCTGAAAATGCTTAATGAAGTGTAAGGAATAAGAAAAATGAAACAGGACATCTTAAATTTAGAAAATAAAAATGTCGGCTCTATTGAACTTAATGACTCCATTTATGGCTTGGAAGTTCGCGCTGATATTTTACAACGCGTTGTAAACTGGCAGTTGGCTAGATTACAAAGCGGCAACCACGCTACCAAAGGTCGTTCCGATGTGGCTTTGACAGCAGCTAAACCTTTCAAACAAAAAGGTTCTGGTAATGCTCGTCAGGGTTCTCGCAAGGGCGCTCAATTCAGAAAAGGCGGCGTTGTATTTGGTCCGGTTGTTAGAGACCACTCTTTCGATTTGACCAAAAAATTCAGAAAACTTGGTCTGAAAACTGCTTTGTCTGCAAAAGCAAAAGCAGGCAACCTTGTTGTTATTGACGAAGCAAAGCTGTCAGCTCCTAAGACAAAAGATTTACAAGCTAAATTGAATGCTTGCGGTCTGACAAACTGCCTCTTCATTGATGGTAAGGAAGTAGATGTTAACTTTGCTTTGGCAAGCCGCAATATTGCCGGAATTGATATTCTGCCAACAATCGGCGCCAACGTATATGACATCTTGAAAAAGGACAAATTGGTATTGACAAAAGATGCAGTAAGTTGCTTAGAGGAGAGATTAAATGGTTAAGAGCAAATCAAACAATGTAACTGCAGCAATGTATGATACATTGGTTCGTCCGGTAATTACCGAAAAATCTATGATTTCTTCGGAAGCTGGAAAAGTGGTATTTATGGTACCTTTATCAGCTACGAAAGATGATGTTAAAGCTGCTGTTGAAGCCATCTTTAACGTTAAAGTTAATAAGGTAAATACAATTAAACAATTCGGTAAAGTAAAGAGCTTTAGAGGTCATCAGGGCGTTCGTTCTGATTACAAAAAAGCTATCGTTACTCTTGCCGACGGTCAAAACATTGATGTTACTACAGGAATTTAGTTATGGCTTTGAATACATTTAAGCCCACTTCTGCAGGTCGTCGCCAACTTGTACTCGTTGATAAAAGCGAATTGTACAAGGGCAAGCCTGAGAAGAGTTTAACAAAAGGTCTGAATAAGACTGGTGGGCGTGATAACTATGGTCACGTTACAAGTCGTCGTATCGGTGGCGGTCATAAACGCAGCTATCGTGTGATTGACTTCAAACGTAATAAATTTGATTGTGAGGCTACTGTTGAGAGAATCGAGTATGATCCTAACCGTACTGCATTTATCGCTTTGGTAAATTACAGCGATGGCGAAAAGGCTTATATCTTGGCTCCGCAACGCTTGAAAGCCGGTGATAAAATTATTTCTGCTGAAAAAGCAGATATTAAACCGGGTAACGCTATGCCTCTGAAGAGTATGCCGGTTGGTACTATTGTACACAACGTTGAACTGCGCTCTGGCAAAGGCGGACAGTTAGTTCGTTCTGCTGGCTGCTATGCTCAAGTTGTTGGTAAAGATGCCGGTTATGTTCAACTGAAATTAAACTCTGGCGAATTGAGAATCGTTCGTGAAGAATGCTTGGCTACCGTTGGTGCGGTTTCCAACCCAGATAATCAGAACGTTTCACTTAGTAAAGCCGGTCGCGCACGCTGGATGGGTATGAGACCTGTTTCTCGCGGTGTTGCTATGAACCCGGTTGACCACCCGCTTGGTGGTGGTGAAGGTAGAACTTCTGGTGGTCGTCATCCGGTTACACCTTGGGGTAAACCTACTAAGGGCGCTAAAACTCGTTCTAACAAAAAGACAGATCGCTTTATTATGAGATCTCGTCATGATAACAAAAACTAATAAGGAGAAAAGCTAATGACACGTTCCGTATGGAAAGGACCTTTTGTTGATGGCTATCTTCTGAAGAAAGCTGATGCTGCCAGAGCTTCTAGCCGTAATGAAGTGATTAAAATTTGGTCTCGCCGTTCTACTATGCTGCCACAGTTTGTTGGTTTGACATTCGGCGTACACAATGGTCACAAATTTATTCCGGTTTTGGTTACTGAAGATATGGTTGGTCACAAATTCGGTGAATTTGCTCCGACTCGTACATTCTTTGGTCACACCAAAGCTGACACAACTGCAAAGAGAGGTTAATTATGGCTAAATTGAATGAAAAACAAGCTATGGCTGTTTGCCGCTCTATTCGTACAAGTCCGCGTAAATTGAACCTTGTTGCTCAATCTATCCGTGGTTTGGGTGTAGAAAAAGCAGTTGCTGAACTGAGCTTTTCTAAGAAGAGAATCGCAAAAGTTGCATTGGGTTTGCTGCAATCTGCAATTTCCAATGCTGAAAATAATCATAATTTGAATATCGACAAACTCGTAGTAAGCGAAGCTTATGTCGGTAAAGGTATTGTAATGAAACGTATGAGTGCACGCGGTCGCGGCAGAGGCGCAAGAATCTTGAAGCCTTTCTCAAGCATGACCGTTGTTGTAGCAGAGCGTGGGGAGTAAGCAGATGGGACAGAAAGTAAATCCTACAAGTCTTCGTTTGGGCGTTAACCGCACTTGGGACTCTCGTTGGTATGCTGATGACAAGTTTACTGACTATCTCCACGAAGATTTGAAAATTCAAAAATTCTTGAATGAAAAATTGGCTCAAGCTGGTATTAGCCGCATTGTTATTGAGCGTCCGGCTAAAAAAGCAAGAGTTACTATTCACTCAGCTAGACCAGGTGTTGTTATTGGCAAAAAGGGTCAGGATATTGAAAATTTGAGAAAAGATATTCAAAAATTGACTGATTCTGAAGTTCAATTGAACATCGTTGAAGTTAGAAAACCTGAGCTTGATGCGAAGTTGGTTGCTGACTCTGTAGCTCAACAGTTGGAACGTCGTGTTTCTTTCCGTAGAGCTATGAAAAGAGTTATGCAGTCTGCTCTTCGTTTGGGTGCAGAAGGTATCAAAGTTTCTTGTAGCGGTCGTTTGGGCGGTGCTGAAATCGCTAGAACTGAACACTATCGTGAAGGTCGCGTGCCTTTGCACACACTTCGTGCGGACATTGATTATGCAACCTCTACGGCTCATACCACTTATGGTGCTTGCGGCGTAAAAGTTTGGATTTATAAAGGCGAAATTATGAGCCACGATCCAATGGCGCAAGATAAAAAGTTGGCTGAACAAAAATAATAACAAGAGGTTAGAATAAAATGTTAAGTCCAAAACGTTTAAAGTTCCACAAACAGCATAAAGGTCGTATTCACGGCTTGGCTAAAGGTGGATCAGAATTAAGTTTCGGTTCATATGGATTGAAAGCTCTTACTCCTGAACGCGTAACAGCCCGTCAGATTGAAGCTGCACGTCGTGCTATTACCCGTGAAATGAAAAGAGCCGGAAGAGTATGGATTAGAATTTTCCCAGACGTTCCAGTATCTGATAAACCTGCTGAAGTTCGTATGGGTAAAGGTAAAGGTGCTATCGAATTTTGGGTAGCAAGAGTTAAACCTGGTCGTATTATGTTTGAAATCGGCGGCGTTCCTGAAGAAGTTGCTCGCAAAGCATTTGAATTGGGTGCTGCAAAACTGCCGGTAAAGAGCAAATTCGTAAAACGTTTGAACTCTGATGCCATTGAAGGAGAAGCATAATGGTTAAAACTAAAGATTTACGCGCTATGACTAATGACCAGTTGGAAGAAAAATTGGTTGCCAATAAAAAAGAGCAATTCAATTTGAGAATTCAACAATCAACCGGTCAGCTGCAAAACACTTCTAATATGAAGAAAGTTCGCCGCGAAGTAGCAAAAATCAACACGCTCCTTGCTGAGCGCAAGAAGAATAGTTAGGAGAAAGAATATGCCTAAGAGAATTCTTCAAGGTGTTGTTGTAAGTGATAAACAGGATAAAACAGTTGTTGTTAGTGTAGAACGTCAAGTTATGCACCCTGTTTACAAGAAAATCGTGAAAAAAAGTAAAAAATTTGCTGCTCACGATGAAAACAATCAGTGCAAGGTTGGCGATAGAGTGTCTATTCAAGAATGCCGCCCTATCTCTAAAAACAAATCTTGGACTGTCATTTCTGATAACGCCTAGTAAATGAAGGAATAAAAAAATGATACAAATGCAAACCAACCTAGATGTTGCTGATAATTCTGGAGCACGCCAGGTGCAGTGCATAAAGGTTCTTGGTGGTTCCAAGAGAATGACTGCCTCTGTCGGTGATGTTATCGTTGTAGCTGTACAAGATGCTTTACCGAAAGGGCACGTTAAAAAAGGTGATGTTCATAAGGCTGTTATCGTAAGAACTGCCAGCGACATCAGACGCAAAGACGGTAGTGTTATCCGCTTTGACAGCAACGCAGCTGTTTTGATTAACAAAGACGGCGAGCCAATCGGCACACGTATCTTTGGTCCTGTAACCAGAGAGCTGCGCGCTAAAAAATTTATGAAAATCATTTCATTAGCACCGGAGGTATTGTAGTATGCCTAAAATGAAAATTAAGAAAAACGATACTGTAATTGTTTTGTCGGGTGACGATAAAGGCAAAATCGGCGTCGTAAAACAAGCAATGCC
This sequence comes from Mediterraneibacter gnavus, assembly GCA_963617265.1. Lineage (GTDB taxonomy): Bacteria > Pseudomonadota > Alphaproteobacteria > RF32 > CAG-239 > RUG410. The sequence goes on along the minus strand of CAVEOB010000008.1, from coordinate 42,292 downwards.
TAAGGAAAACAAGGTAATTGTAGAAGGCGTAAATTTGGTAAAACGCCACACTAAACCTTCTCAGACCAATCCTGGCGGAATTGTGACAAAAGAGGCTGCCATTAACGTATCTAACGTTGCCATTGCCAAAGACGGCAAAGCAACAAAAGTTGGCTACAAAGTAGTTGATGGCAAAAAAGTACGTTTTGCACGTAAATCCGGTGACGTAATCGATTAATAGGGGAAAATTTTATGACAAATTTTGAAACATTATATAACGACGTCATAAAGAAATCTCTTGTGGAAAAATTCGGTTACAAGAACCCACACGAGATTCCTAAGCTGACAAAAATCGTTTTGAATATGGGTATCGGCGATGCTGTTACCGATAAGAAAAAAGTAACAACCGCTATGGAAGAATTGGCTTTAATCGCTGGTCAACAGCCAGTTATGACTAAAGCCCGCAAATCAATCGCTACCTTCAAATTGCGTGAAGGTATGCCGATTGGCTGCAAAGTAACTTTGCGTTCTGACAGAATGTACGAATTCTTGGAAAGATTGATTAACATGGCTTTGCCGCGAATCAGAGACTTCCACGGAATCACTGGCAAGAACTTTGACGGCAGAGGAAACTTCGCTTTCGGTATTAAAGAACAGATAATCTTCCCTGAAATCAACTATGAAAAAGTTGACGAAGTTAGAGGATTGGATGTTGTTATTTGTACAACAGCTAAGACAGATGAAGAAGCTAAATTCTTGCTGACTTCATTCAACCTGCCTTACAAGAAATAAGCGGAGATTTTACTATGTCAAAAACAAGTTCAGTTTATAGAAACTTGAAAAGAGTAAAGATGGCAGAGAAGTATGCTAATCGCCGTCAAAAACAAAAAGCAATCGCAATGGATAAAAACGCTTCTCCGGAAGAGAGAATGCAGGCTCAATTTGCATTGCAAAAGTTTCCTAAGAATTCTGCAAGATGCCGTATTAGAAATCGTTGCAAAATTACAGGACGTTCACGTAGTTATTACAGAAAATTTGGCTTGAGCCGTGTTGAATTGAGAGATTTGGCAAGCTTTGGCAAAATTCCTGGTTTAGTAAAATCAAGCTGGTAAGAAGGGAGAATGATATCATGTCTATGAGTGATCCTTTGGGCGATATGCTCGCACGCATTAAAAACGCACAAAGAGCTAAGAAGAGTGATGTTGTATCACCTGCTTCTCGCTTGCGTGAAAATGTGTTAGAAGTTTTGAAAAGAGAAGGCTACATCGCCGGTTATGAAAAGACCAATGTACGCCCAGGTATTGATGAACTTCGTATTCAATTAAAGTACTACGAAGGTAGTGCAGTTATTACTGAAATTTACCGTGTATCTACACCGGGTCGCCGCGTTTATTCAAGCGTTAAAGACCTGCCAAGAGTTTACAACGGCCTCGGTATTTCTATCATCTCTACACCAATGGGTGTTATGAGTGATAACGAAGCCCGCAAGGCAAACGTTGGCGGTGAAGTTTTGTGCCAAGTATTCTAAGGAGAAATGGAATGTCAAGAGTTGGTAAATATCCTGTTGTTGTTCCTGCTGGCGTAGAATTAACCATCAATAACAACGTTGTAACCGCAAAAGGTAAATTAGGCGAACTTCATTTTGCCTTTGACGACAGCCATATTTCAGCTAAGCTGGAAGACGGTAAAGTTGTTGTAACACCACATTCTTTGAGCTTGACCGCCAGAGCATTGTGGGGTACAACCCGCGCTCAAATCCAATCATTAGTGAAAGGTGTGAGCGAAGGTTTTACTAAAGATATGGAATTAGTCGGCGTGGGTTATAAAGCCCGTGTTGAAGGCAAAAACTTAGTTTTGTCTTTAGGCTTTTCGCATGATGTGATTTTCCCTGCACCTGAAGGTGTAAAAATCACTTGCGAATCTCCGACACAAATTAAAATCTTTGGTGCTGACAAACAACTGGTTGGTCAAGTTGCTGCTGAATTGCGCAAATACAGAAAACCTGAACCTTATAAAGGAAAAGGCGTGAAGTATGCCGGCGAAGCTGTTCGTCGTAAAGAAGGTAAGAAGAAATAAGGAATAATTCGATGAATACACCAAGAAATTTGTTTGAGAGAAGAAAGGCTCGTGTTAGAACTGCTGTAAAAGCAGCTGCAAATGGCAAATTAAGACTGTCTATTTTCCGCAGCGGCAAGCATATCTATGCACAAATCATTGACGATGTAAAAGGCTCTACAGTTGCTTCTGCCTCTACTTTGGATAAAGAAGTTAGAGCTAACATCAAAAAATCTTCTACAGTTGAAGCTGCTAGCTTCATTGGTAAATTAATTGCTGAAAGAGCAACAAAGTCCGGTATTTCCGAAGTGGTTTTTGACCGCGGCGGTTATATCTATCACGGTCGTGTAAAAGCTTTGGCTGATGCTGCTCGCGAAGCTGGTCTGAAATTCTAGGAGAGAAAGATGGTACAATCTACAGATCGTCATAATTCTAAAAAAGAAGTAAAAGATGAATTGGTTGAGAAACTGGTTCATGTAAACCGTGTTGCTAAAACAGTTAAAGGCGGCCGCACAATGTCATTTGCTGCTGTTGTCGTTGTAGGTGACCAAAAAGGTCGTATCGGTTTCGGTACTGGTAAGGCTGCTGAGGTTCCTGAAGCAATTGTTAAAGCAACTAATGAAGCCAAAAAGAATATGATCCGCATTCCGCTTCGTGAAGGCAGAACTTTGCATCACGATGTGTCTGGTCGCTTTGGTGCTGGTAAAGTTGTTTTGAGAACAGCTCCTGCCGGTACCGGTGTGATTGCCGGCGGTCCTATGCGTGCCGTGTTTGAAGTTTTGGGCGTACAAGATGTTGTAGCTAAATCTTTGGGTTCTAACAACCCTTACAACATGATTAAAGCCACTTTCGCTGCTTTGCAAGCTATCAATTCTCCAAGAATGGTTGCTACAAAACGCGGTAAAAAAGTTGGCGATATCGTTAGCCGCCGTGAAAACACAACCGGTAAAGAAGTGAAAGAGGAGGCATAATCTATGGCTGCTAAAAAGACTATTAAAGTTACCAGAACAGGTAGCACAATCGGTCGCCCTACTATTCAAGAAACTCACTTGAAAAGCTTGGGTTTGACTAAAACCGGTCGCACAGTTGAAGTAGAAGATACTCCGGCTATCCGCGGTCTTATCAAAAAAGTGGCTCACTTGGTAAAAGTAGAAGAATAGTCAGTTCGCTGGGAGGGCATTATGCTCTTCCAGCAGAATCTGAAAGCTTTTTTCGCAGATACTAAGTATTAACTATAAGGTAAAAAAAATGAAACTGAATGAATTAAAAGATAACGAAGGTGCGACAAAAAATCGTAAACGCGTTGGTCGTGGTATCGGTTCCGGTAAAGGCAAAACCTGCGGTTTAGGCCACAAAGGTCAAAAAGCTCGTTCCGGCGGTGCTAAATGCGGTTTTGAAGGCGGTCAAATGCCTTTATACCGTCAGTTGCCTAAGCATGGTTTTAAGAATCCGTTTGCAAAGACATTTGCCGTTGTAAACTTGGATACTATTCAAAAAGCTATTGATGCCGGCAAACTGGACGCTAAAAACATCAATATCGAATCTTTGTTGAACTCTAATGTTGTTTCTAAGCAGTTGGACGGCATTCGCTTGCTTGCACGCGGTGCGGTTACCAGCAGCATCAACATTACTGTTGACTCTGCTTCTAAATCAGCTGTTGAAGCTGTTGAAAAAGCAGGCGGCAAAGTTAGTTTTGTTGCAGCAAAATAATTAACGTTATTTGCTAAAATCATTAAAAATCCCCGTTCAGAAGAGCGGGGATTTTTGTGTGGCAGAGGTTATGAAAATTTCAGTTTGGCTTTAAGTGTATGGATACTGAGCAAGAGGAATGATTTTTACATTGTTTGCACATTTCTTTAATTTGCAGAGGTGTTGCTGTTTTTATGGTATTATAATTAAAAGGTGTTTTTTGCTCATACCCCCGCCAATGGTTAGGGTCATTATCATCTTTAGCATTTCCCCAAAAAGTAGTAATGTTGTAAATATCTTGTGCAATTTCTTTGGCGGCATAAACCATATTTTCGCATAAATCTTCCGAAGCCGGAACTAAAGCTGAATCGGTTTTAATTAAATTTGCAGAAAAATTCATTTGAAAGGCACAAGTTTTCTCATTACTATCTTGAGCAGTTCTCCAGCAATTCAATCCATAAAATCCTTGATAATAATTTCCGCTTTTATCGTAAAATCTGCCTGATTTATAGGTTAAGCCGGCGGGAACTTCTCCTAAGGCATTTAAAATATCAATGGTGTTATATTGGCTTTCAGAAGCATTTTTTTCGTTGCTAAGTTCGTAGCGCAGCCGAATAAAAGAATGTAAAAGCTGGGTGATTTGCTCTTTTTGCAGATAGGAATTCCACATTCGCATTGCTTTGCCATAGCCGGCAATTCCGCCGACAGATAATACGGCAATAATAGCCAGGACGCCCAACATTTCAACCATACTTCGTCCTAGCGGGTTTGTCTGTCGGGTCACTGCTTGCGCTTTTCTCACTCGTGTACTGCTTTGTACACCGCGTTCAAAAAGTGCTGCGTATTGACGCGCGACATTCACACCCTTTGAGAATATGGATATTATATTACTGGATCCTCGGCGAATGAGCTGGCGCTCAAAGCCACGGATGACCTTGAGAGAGGGGTGCTTAAAAACGTATGGTGATTTAATAAATTCTGCAAAAACGTGCTGAGCGGTGGAAAAAGTGCCTTTAATCAGGCATTCAGAATTTGCAGAGAGAGAGAGAGCCCTTTTGTTTGCTTATTTTTCATCTTTCTTTCCTCATTTTTGGTTAATTGATATACTTACTTTTAAACATTTTAACTATATATGTCAAATTGCAAATGTTAGAAGCGAGGCAAAAGTGTGTAAAAAAAACGACCGTTTAAATTGGACTTTAAAACAGCCTTTTTTTGCAATGTAGCAATGCTTATGTATTTTTGCAATAACTTTTTATAATTACAGTATTTTTTGTGCATTTTTAAGCATTGTTCAATGTTTTGGCAAAGTGTGTAAAAATAACGGTCGTTTTTTTTACACACTTAAGGAGGTATAAGGTGTTGAGAGGTAAGATTACGGCATTATTATTCAAAAGGAGTATGTTCACACAAGATTCTCGGAATAAATCCGAAAATGACGGGTGCTGGGGACGTTGGTTTATTACTTTTTGCAAGTTCTTTAAGCGGATGTACCATACTGGATACTTGGTGAATGAGCTGACGCTCAAAGCCAAGTGTGACCATAGGAGTGTGTTGCAAAGTGGTCGTTCTATGATAGAAATGCTGGGGGTGCTGGCGATTATTGCGGTTCTTAGCGTGGGTGGCATTGCTGGGTATTCTAAGGCGATGCTGATGTATAAAATGGATAAGTGGAAGGCGCAAATAACCGATTTAGTTTTTTCTACCAAAGATGCCTATAAAAATGAAAAAAAGTACGGCAATCCAAACGAGAATATTCTGCCGACATTGCAGCAAATCGGCGTCGTTCCGCAAGATATGCTGGATAAAAATAATCGGGATATATTTGGAAATAATGTTTCGGTAAAAATTGAGGTCTCAGCACTAAATAATGGTGAAAATTTATATCGTTTTGCTTTTTTCTTCAGAACTAAGCCCTCAAATACTGCCGTGCAAAATTGCCGCGAGCTATATGGCTTTTCTCAAGCCGATCCAGATGTGCATACAGTGGTTAATTGGGCTGATTATTTCAGAGTTTGCGGCAAGAATGTGGAAGATGAATATAAAAGAAGATATCCGTGCTTTGATTATGACTTACAACAGGTTGCGGAAAAATGTAAAATCTGCGGAAAACAAGACTGTACGCTGATACTTTTATACAGAAATGAATAATTTTCTGATTTTTCTAAAATTTCAAGTCTTAACATCTTGACAAAATTTAAAAATTGTACTTTATAGGTGGCGGAAAAGAATTTATAGAAAAAATCAGAGGAAAAGATGTTAAAAAAGATATGGGAAAGATTGAAGGCAGATTATACGCCTAAATCTGTAGAAGTTTTACGTAAAGGTTATAGTTTGGCGCTGTTTAAGCGCGACTGCATTTCCGGTTTGACGGTAAGTATTGTTTCTTTGCCGCTTGCTATGGCGTTGGCAATCGCCAGCGGTTTGACTCCGGCTCAAGGTTTGTATACGGCGATTGTCGCTGGTTTTGTGATTGCTTTAATGGGCGGTTCACGTTACCAAATCGGCGGTCCGACCGGTGCATTTGCCATTGTGGTTTTGGAAGTTTTGCAAAGTTATGGCTATAACGGTTTAATCGCCTCAATGATTTTGACTGGTATTCTGTTAATGATTGCTGGTTTTATGAAACTGGGCAGCTATATTAAATATATTCCGTATCCGGTGATTATCGGCTTTACGGCAGGTATCGGCTTAATTCTTATTACCTCGCAGGTTAAAGACTTTTTAGGCTTGACTAGAAATGATATTCCAAACGCATTTTTACAGCGTTGGTATACTTATATCATCAGCATTCCACAAACTAACTGGTCGGCTGCTTTTATTGGATTTTTGTCTTTGGCTTTGTATTTGGGCATTAAAAAATTTACGCCGAAAATTCCGGTTTATTTGGCTATTTTGGTAGTTACCACCTTAGTTACATATTTCTTTAATTTGCCGATAGAAACAATCGGCAGCAAATACGGCGATTTGCCGAAAATGCTGCCAATGCCGGAATTTCCGAAGATGAGTTTGGATTTGTTCCGTTTGGTATTTCCAAGTGCTTTGACTGTGGCATTTTTGGCGGCTGTGGAGTCGCTGTTGAGCGCTAAAGTGGTTGACAGTATGAGCGGTGATATGCATAACCCGAACGCCGAACTGGTGGGTGAAGGGTTGGCTAACATTGCCGCTGCGGCTTTCTTTGGATTGCCGGCAACCGGCGCTATTGCTAGAACCGCAACAAACTATAAGGCAAATGCTTATTCTCCGGTTTCGGGAATGATGCAATCAGTATTTTTGCTGGGCTTTATGTTTTGTTTGTCACCGCTGGTTAAGTTTATTCCATTGTCAAGCTTGGCGCTTATTCTGATTATGATTGGTTGGAACATGCTGAACTTGGATAAAATGCTGGGATTGGTGAAATCTTTGCCTGGGGATAGATATACATTGCTGGTTACGGTTATTTTGACTGTGGTAGTAAATTTGAGCGCCGCTATTGCCGTAGGCTTTATTATGGCTGCTGTTATCTTTATGCATCGTATGAGCAAGGAAATTGAACTGGCTAATATGGAAGATGTTTTGCCGGATATAGACTCGGAAGTGGCGCAGGATTTGCATGATAAAGGCATTGTGGTAGTGCGCGTTGCCGGTCCGCTGTTCTTTGGCGTGGTGACTCAAATTTCGGAATTTTTCCGCCAATTAGAGAAAAAACCGAATGTAGTTATTATCCGTATGGGGCACGTTTCTATGATTGATGCCAGCGGTGCAAATTTGATCGTGGAATTTATCCAAAAAATGCATAAAACTCAAACCAAAGTAATTATTTCTAACATCAAAACGCAGCCTAAACGTGTGCTGCACCAAGCTTTTGCTAATGCACATGTTCGTTTGTCCGACATTTCGACAGCGTCAAATTATGACAATGCCGTTAAAATGGCTAAGCGTTATGTCAGCCGTAAAAATAAAATGCAGGCGGCAAAAGAAGCCTCTGCAGCAGCCGGTATGGCAGCCGAATAGGGGCGTGTATTCTGAGAGAAAAGAGGAGCTTGGGGGCTTCTCTTTTTTTATTGCCAAAATAGAAAAAATATCGTATAATAACATTGTATTACATAAGTATTTTATTTAAAATTTTGCCAATTATTTTAGCCTTTTTCATAGTTTGATTGAGTTTTACTCTTTTGACTTTGATTGCTTTTATGATTACGAGATTTTGAATAATGTACTTTATTTAACTTTAAGTATTCACATTTTAAGAGGATTAGTTAAGGAGCGAACCTCATTAAAAAAATAAAAACTATGAAGAAGTTTATGATTACACTGTTGATGTTGTTGATGTCTATTGTAGCTTTTGCTACAGATGTTTACAAAGTTAAATTTGTAAAAATTGGCACCGGTGACCGTGGAACAGAAGTTATTTGCGAAGGCGGTAAAACATTTTATGCTGCTTTGCGAGAATTCAAAATGAAAGCTTTCTTTAACACTCTTCGTTCCGGCGATATTGTCGAGGTTGAGGAATATGAAAACCAACTTCTTGGTATCCGCAAGGTTGGTCATGAGCAGCCTACTACAATGACTAACGGCGTTATCGTGGAAAATGGTAACGGCTACGGTGCTTGCTATGGCTGCTACGGCAGTGCTTCTATCGAGACTAAGAATGTTGGTGTAGGGTATGATCCTTATACTGGCGTTCACGTTAGAGTTAAAGGTACTTATGTTAATCTTCCTGTTCGTATCAAGAGCAAGAAGGCTAACAACAGCAACTATGCTACTGTTAACAACAGCGGTGTGGTTACTGCCGGTCCTGCTACCCAAGCCGTAAGAACAGTAAACGCAAGTGATTTGTATAACAGCAATTCATCTGCAGTTTCTGCTCCTGCACGTACAACACGTTCGAATGTGTCTGCTCAGGCAACACGTTCTAATTCATCAACGCTCAGCATCTCTGTTTCCAAAAAAGCAGAGAATGCAGG
>CAVEOB010000008.1:11169-33613 GCA_963617265.1 Mediterraneibacter gnavus | reverse complement strand
CTGTAAAGGTATATTCTGGCTCTGTTGCCGGAATGTTCTAAAAAATAAAACACTTTAACTGTAAGGTTAAAGTGTTTTATTTTTTAGTTTTCGTAAATTATTTTACTACTTTTCTAATTACTTTTTTGCCGTTTTTAGTTTTGCTGTGTGCGGCAGAAATAGCCAAAGCATTTTCCAAATCTTTTTCAGTGCACAAGCCAATAGCAACCGGATTCTTTGGTTTCAGATCTGCCATATCGGAATATACGCCGTCACGGATTTTAGCAATGGTCGGTTTGGTGGTGCCAACCAGTTTGCAAATTTGCGAATCCATAATTTCAGGACAATGCTTCAAAATCCACAAAATAGCAGCAGGTTTGTCGCTGCGCTGAGACGGAGACAATACTTTTTTAGCTTTGGCATTGCGTTCTTTAACATTCTTTTCCAAAACGTTGGCAACCAATTCAGCAGTCGGGTCGGCTTCGCAGCGCTTGATTTCTTCCCAGCTCAGCTGACCATTGTTGATTGGGCTTAAACCTTGAATGTTATAGGCAATATCGCCGTCGGCAATGGCTTGAATTTCCAGTTCGTGAATTTCACAGAACTTGGCAATTTGATGAAATGTTAAGGTGGTGTTGTCTACCAACCATACAGCTGTTGCCTTTGGCATTAAAGGAGCAGTCATTATTCAAATCCTTTCATAAATAAAACTTTTTTCTTACAATAGACATAGTTGCGGTAAGATACAAGTAATTTTTTTTGTTATAAACGCAAAAAGCCTGCAAAAGCAGGCTTTCAACTTAAATTTTCAAATTAGTTGCTAGATTTCAAACCGAAAGCACCAAATTTGCTGTTGAAACGACCAACGCGACCGCCAGTATCAACAACGCGGCGGATACCAGTCCAAGCCGGATGAGACTTAGGGTCGATTTCCAGCAACATTTTTTCGCCGGCTTTGCCCCAAGTAGATTTGGTTTTAACTTCAGTTCCATCTGTCATCACATATGTAATCTCGTGATAATCAGGGTGAATTCCTTTTTTCATTTTTATCTCCAAATAAAATACTTCATATAGTTTTTACGCTTTTATACATTAAGCAAACAAAATACGCAAGTATTATTTTTACTGTTTTTTAAATTTTTTTGTTATTTTGCCAAAGTGTTAGCCGCTTTTTGACGTAAAGCTTCATTTGCGGCAATCAATGCTCCGCCAAATAAAACTTTTGTAAAGTCTTCGGAACGCACATCGGTTTCGCCCAAAGCGATAATGTAGCCGCCGGCTTCTTTAACCAAAAGCATCCCCGCAGCAATGGTTTGCGGAAGATTATCGGCAGACACGACAATATCCAGCTTTCCGGCTGCTAAATAAGCTAAGTCCAAAGAATTAGCGCCTTTTACCAACACATTTTTACTAAGTCCGTAAGCTTTGCGAAACAATTCGGCATTAGCACCGCAGCCGATAAGGGCTTGTTCGGTAACTTTAGCACCGGCAACGCGCAAACGCTCGTGGCTGCGGAAACCTTCTTTGAACGCGCCGCAGCCTTTTTCAGCAAAAAACAGTTCGTCATAAACCGGATTATATACCACGGCATCAACAACAACGCTGTTTTCGACCATGGCTACTGAAACGGCAAAGCTGCCGTTGCCATGGGCAAAGTTGGCAAAACCATCAATCGGTGCAACCAAAAAATAGTTGCCGCTTGCCGGAATGGCGTCTTCTTTTTTGCTGATAAAAGCATAAGTCGGTTTTAATTTAGCCAGTTCTTCTTTAAGCGTTTTTTCCACTTTTTCATAAGAACGCTGAGCAAAGCGACCGTCATTGTGACCGGATTGCAGATGCTCTAATTCATTAAAATCACGCGATAAGGCAACGGAGGCTTTTTTGACAGCGTTAGCCATGGCGGTTAAAGCAGTTGAAATATAAGCCATTATTTTGCTCTTTCAACATAGTTGGCTTCGGAAGTGCCGACCACAATTTTGTCGCCTACGCCGATGAACGGAGGAACAGTTGTGCGCACGCCGTTGTCCAAGATAGCCGGTTTGTAGGAAGAAGAAACGGTTTGACCTTTAATTACAGGTTCGGTTTCAACTACTTCGCAAACAACTTGCAAAGGCAAATCAACAGAAATTGGACGACCGTCAATGTAAGAAACTTTTACGTTCATGCCATCTGTCAAAAACGGACGGGAATCGCCCAAAAGGTCAGAAGGCATAGTGAATTGTTCAAAGGTTTCGGATTCCATAAAGGTCAAACCGGTAGAATCTTCAAACAAAAATTGGCAGTCTTTGTCTTCTACCATCAATTTTTCTACAGTATCTTCAGTTCTGAAACGTTCGTTAGTTTTGGTTCCGGCTTCAACTTCTTTCATTTCTACCTGCATAAAAGCGCCGCCTTTACCCGGTTTAATGTGTACAGCTTTAGTAATAGTCCATGGTTTGCCTTTGTATTCAATAACCCAACCAATTCTAATTGCTCCCGCAAGTTGTTTCATATTTTTATCTCCTATTTACAATGTTAAAATGATTATTTAAATTTGATGTCTGCAACATAAACCAACATTTTTTATTTCGCAACAAAAATCGTATAGTCGGCGTCGCTTAAAATCACAAAATCCGCCGGCAGATTAGATACATCGACTTCATCTTCGGGTCGAACCGCACTTTGAATCAAGAAAAATTCACTATACCATTTAAGCAGTTCGGCATTGGCGGCGAATCCATCTTTCCAAAAGCGGAAAATGATAAAATCCGGTTCACATTCGCTGACCAACATGGCTTCATGCCTGCGGTTGCGGCAAATAACGCCCAGCAGAGCTTTTTTACATTTTGCTTTTATTTCTTTGATTTTTTTAGCAGGATTTTCTTCTTTTGAAGTGTCAATAATCAGTCCGTCGCCAAGTTTTTGCAAATATAAATCAGCAGCGTTTTCGCCGGAAATCAGCACTAACTTTTCAGCGGCTTTAGCTTTGGCGCAAAAGTCGGCAATAAAGCTTTGCGGCAGCGAATCGGGCAAAATAAAACATTGTAGTTTAGAATCGGCAATAAGCGCGGTATTTTCTTGAGTAATTTTAATGATTAGGTTTTGCATTTTGATATTCTTTGTGTTAGCTATATAAATATATTGCCGAAAGTATATAACAAATTGAAATAAAGGAAAGTCTTTTTTACCATGGAAACAGAAAAAATGGAACAAAGCCAAAATTCTTTGGAACGTTTGAAAAAAACGGTAGACGAGCTGATAGAGGCTGTACATAAGCAGCAGGCTGATTTTGCTAAAAAATTGCAGGCGGAACAAGATAAAACTGCATTGGAAAGCGCCAAGGCCGATGTTTTAAGCAATGAAAATGAAAAACTAAAAACAGAATTGGAAGCGGCTAAAGACAATACGGAAAATGAAAACCGTATGCAGCAAATGCAGAATGAAATTGAAAACAAAGCGGCAAAAATCAGCAATTTGCAAAATGAAGTGCAGAATCTTAATAACGCTATAGCGAATCGTAAAACTCAAATTGAGGAACTGGAGGCAAAAAATAAAGAACTGCAGGAGCAGCTGGAAGATGCCAATGGTCGGGTTTTGACTTTGGAACAAACAAGTCAGGCAGGAAACAGCGAGTTGGAAGAACTGAAAGAGCAATTAGCCGCTGAAACTTTGCAAAAAGAAGATTTAACTCAAAAATGTCAGGATTTTGAAGCTAAACTGGCAGAAATGCAAACAACAATCAGCCAAACTTCGGAGAATATTGACGATGTGGTGGCAAGACTGGAAAAGGTATTGGAAGAAAATGGGGCAAGTTACAATAACAATTGACAAGCGCGAATACGCTATTACCTGTGAAGACGGAGAAGAAGCGCACATTATAAAACTTTCGAGAATCCTCGACGCTAAGGCGAAACTACTTTCAAAAAGCATTGGATTGGTTAATGAAAATATGATGCTGGCAATGGTTGGCTTGCTGCTGGCAGATGAAAATCAGGACTTGCGTACTAAAAATGGCAGCGTTACAGATGATGAAATGAAACAGCTGGACGCAGCTAATGCACAGGCAATAGACAGTGAATCGCAAAGAATCAGCAGCTTGATGCAAAGTATTCAGCTATTATAAATTTGCGATTGATTATTGCGGTGGATTTACTTTTTTGTGCTTGAATGTGTACGGTTTTTGCGTTAATATAACTATATAAATAAAGACTGTCTGATGCGTCATCACCGCATGTCTTTCCGGCCAACATTATTTTTTAGGGAGCTGTCTCTGTCTAAATCGTGGTTTAGTTATATGGCGCCCACCTTGTACAAGCGGTTCGGTAGAGAATGTTCTCGGATACGGTCAGACGGTCACAGTTTTAGCACCGCTCAATCAGAGCGGTGTTTTTATATAGAAAAAACGGCAAGTAATACCTTGCCGTTCTAATATTTCTAGCCCTTACGAACTAAAAAATATATTTTGAGTTTGCGAATAACAATAATCAATTTAATTGTCATTAGTTTATCCTTTATAAAAATAAAGAACAAAGCCAAACTCACGCATATATTCTTTTGAACTATTGACATTCAAGTGAATATATGCTATCTTAACCTTAGAATAAAGTTAAGAATAGTTTAACTTCGTTCTTTGTTAAGAAATTTGTCGGTGTTCGAACACCGACATAATTTTTTTATAGTATTCTCCATTAAAAGTCAACAAGATTAAGAATATCAATTTATGGTGTTATTTATCTTGCACCGATAAGGGAAACCGAGGAAATTGTATCGCCCATACCAACCAAAGTTAAAGGTTTTTCAATAATAATGGTTGGAACAGCTATGATGTCATAGTTTTCATATTGGCAGATTCCGTTTTCAATCAGTTCGGGTTTTTGCAAATATTCTGATAATTCTTGCAGATTATTGAGGCTGATTCCGGCAACTTCTTTGCCGTGCGCCCATAATAGCTTAGCGTTTTCTTCTATTTTACCGGTTCCGGCTTTGGTGGCGGCAACGGTTGAAGCCAGCATCATTCCGCGTAAATTCTGTTCTGGAGTGATTGAGAAGTTTTTGTCTTGCAAAGTAATGTATAAGCCGAACATATGCAGCTGAAGGCGCGGGGAATTTGTTTTTTCTTTGATTAGGCGCACAATTTCAAACAAACGGGGCGCAGTTAAATCTTCGTGCGCTAATTCAGCGTATTTGGCAGGATTGATAATTTCCAAAGCGTCAAGCGCTTCCCGCTCATTTAAACCCAGCGAGTCAGCCAGCGGAGCGATCTTTTCAATAATGGCGGCGCGCACTTTTTTATCTTGGGTGGAGGCTAGTTCTAAATGGATAATTCCTTGCGTGTTGTGTTTTTTCCAATCTTTTATCAATGCAACAGAATCATTTACCAGCTGTACGCCGTTGCGTTTGGAAGTCAAATTGTGGTAGCCGGAAAGCACCAAATAATCGTAACCGTGCTGCGACAGATGTTTCACAAAACCTTGATTGATAACCAAATCAATATTGGCAGGGTCATAGGTGGCAATAAAACGGTTAGATTTTGGACAGGTAAATTCTTTGCCCCAAGCTGTAAACGAATCGCCGATGTCAAATTCAATAATCCAATGGATAAGCGGAGTTTCGTCCGTTCGGTCAATGTCAACCGCGCGGCAGACATTGCCTTTTTCATCAATGCCGAAAAGATTGTCTAAAGGCAGAAATTGCTGAGCCTGCAATTTAGGGTGCGAGTTGGTGTGAACAAAAACATTCTGCACTCCTAATACAGCTAAAGCATTGGCGACAATTCCGCCTTGCCCGCCCATTTGCAGGTGGTCATAGCCCAAGTTTTTGCTCATCCATTCATAAACAGCTTTGTCATCGGTTATCCATTCTTCGGCAATGCCGCGGCTGAAGCATTTAGCGATGCCGTGCACCACATCTTGCGGCGTTTCCAGCAAAGTGCGCTGGTTGTTAAACTCTTCTTCGCTTAGTTTGGTTAATTTCAGCAGTTCGGCTAAACGTTTGCCACTGATTTTAAAAACCGCGTCGATATTAGTGTTAAAAGCGGTAGCCGCTGAGCGGATTTCTTTTACTTTTTCTAGTTGCGAAGGGACGCAGCTGTATTTTTGCTGCCAGCATTTTTGCAATTCGGATATGCTCATTTTGTGCGCTCCATTTCTTTTAGATGAAGATTAGCCAAAGAGTTCATAATCAAGCTGTTGATAGCGTGCTCAAATTCAAGATAATCCTGAGTTTGCAAAATCCAAGAGTTAAGCTCGGCAGAATTTACATCGCTGTATTTGCGGTCGGTTTTAATTTTGTTCAGAGCTTCGGCAAAATCGCCATTGTTAACCAATTGATGAATTTCGTCCGGTGTTTTTGGGAAAACCACAGCCGGTTTGTCTTCTCTTTTTTTGAAAACAACCAGCTCTTTTAAGCGGCGCAATAAGGCTTCGTCCCAAGTTTCTTGAATTTCCGGTTCTATTTCTTTGTCAATTTGCGGGCGGCTTAAATCAGCATAGACTTTATTAAATTCATTGATAAGCATGGTTCGTCCTTTGATGCCGGAAACAGCATATTTTTTGATGTCGGCAATATAATTGAGGGCAGTTTCATTGCCAGCGGCTAAAATTTGCAGCACTTCGGTTTCATAGTCAAAAGGCAAGCCGTCTTCTGCCAAGCCGCGTACGGTTAAAGCTCCGGCAGCAAGCAAAACTTCTGGCGCAGTGATGCTTTTTTCAGTTTGTTCAGCAGGAACAGGCTGTGTTGTGTTATCAGAAGTTTCCGGCTGCGGCAATAAAGGCAAAATTTTGGCGGCAAGCCGTTGCAGCTGCTCTTCCGATAATTCGGTTTGTGTCGGTTGTGCTGCGGTTTTTTCCGGCTGATTTTGCGGCAAATCGGCAATTAGATTTTTCTGCTGTTCAATTTGAGCTTTCAGATTGTTTATTTTTGTGTTGTAATCGGCGGCAAGCTGGGCAGCCAAATCTTCATTCAGCGTTTTAGTCAGTTCAATGTTATAGGTTACCGCTCCGGCGCAGCAGAGTATAATTATTAAACAAAACAAGCCGAAGTGGCTGCTTTTTTTGGCAGGTTTAGTTTTATTTTCGGCTGCAGCGGTTTCAACAGGTTTAACTTCTTCTTTTTTTTCGATTTTAGCCATTTTCTGTATCCTTTTTCTTGACAAATTACCGGATTATATTTCATATAGTTATAACGAAAAAAAGTTTACATATCATAAACAAAAAAATTAGTGGAATAAATAAATGATTGTCTTGGGAATTGAAAGCAGCTGTGATGATACTGGCGCCGCAGTGGTGACAGATGAAAAAGAAATTTTAGGCGAGGCTTTGCAGTCGCAGGAGGAGCATAAACGCTATGGCGGCGTGGTTCCAGAAATTGCTGCCCGCGCTCATTTGGAACACGTGGACGATATTGTCAATGCTTGTTTGGAGCGTGCGCATATTTCATTAAATGAAGTTGACGCTATTGCTGCTTCTTCCGGTCCAGGGTTAATTGGCGGCGTGGTTGTCGGAGTTATGACGGCAAAAGCATTAGCCTTGGCGCTGAACAAGCCTTTTATTGCCGTAAACCACTTGGAAGGTCACGCCTTATGCGCCCGTTTGGTGCACCCGATAGAGTTTCCGTATTTGCTGCTGCTGGTTTCAGGAGGTCACTGCCAAATTTTGGTAGTGAAAAACGTTGGTGAATATGAGCGTTTGGGCACAACTATAGACGATGCCGCCGGCGAGGCTTTTGATAAAGTGGCAAAAATGCTGGGCTTGGGATACCCAGGCGGACCGATGATTGAAAAATTAGCTGCTATGGGTAATGATTCCCGTTTCACTTTGCCGCGTCCGCTGTTAAATTCCGGCGACTGCAATCTGTCGTTTTCCGGCTTGAAAACTGCGGTGCGGAAAATTATTGAATCTTATTCGCCGGACGGAGAAGTTGAACATGCCATTCTGCCCAAGCAGGACGTTACGGATATTTGCGCTTGTTTCCAGATGACGGCAACAGATTGCTTGGTGCGCAAGCTGGAAAAAGCCATTGCCTATTTTAAGCAAAAATATCCGAACGGTCATCATTTGGTGGTTTCAGGCGGTGTCGCTTCAAATACTTATCTGCGCGGCAAACTTAATCAGCTGGCAGAAAAACACGGCTTGGAATTTGCCGCTCCGCCAATTCGTTTTTGTACGGATAACGGCGTTATGGTGGCGTGGGCAGGTTTGGAACGCTTCCGCAAAGGCTATGTCAGTCCGCTTGATTTTAAGCCGCGTCCGCGTTGGTCTTTAGATGAAAATGCTCCTAAAGCTGCCGGTGCCGGAGGTGCTAAGGCTTAATGCGCAAAACTTCGGAAATTTTAGAAATTATGCGGATTTTTGAAAAAAAAAATCCCAATCCGCAGTGTGAATTGCATTTCCATAATCCATATACGCTGCTGGTGGCAGTAATGCTGTCGGCGCAAAGTACGGACAAAGGCGTGAATAAAGCGACGGAAGCACTGTTTAAAATTGCCGATACGCCGCAGAAAATGCTGGATTTAGGGCTGGATAAGCTTAAAGATTATATCAAAACTATCGGGCTTTATAATAACAAAGCTAAAAACATTATGGAAATGAGCCGGCAGCTTGCGGTTGATTTTGGCGGCGAAGTTCCGGCTGACCGCGATGTTTTGACCACGCTTGCCGGAGTGGGGCGAAAAACCGCCAATGTGGTTATGAATGTGTGGTATCACAAGCCGACTTTGGCGGTTGATACTCATGTTATGCGCATTTCTCACCGCTTGGATTTCAGCCAGGGCAAAACGCCGCTGGAAGTGGAAAAAGATTTGTTGAAAGTTCTGCCGGAAGATTTAATTATCAACACAAATCATTGGCTGGTGTTGTTTGGGCGCTATACCTGCAAAGCACAGCGTCCATTATGCGAAAATTGTCCGATAAGCGTTTATTGTCATTGCAGCGATAAGCGGATTTAGCTACATTTTGCTTAAAGTCTGCGCTATATCTTTGCTGAGTTGGTGTACGGCGGCGTTTTCGGCTTTTACCAATGCGGCAATAGTATCGTCATTCACTTTTGTTTCATAGGCGGATTGGCGGCGTTTCAAAACATTGCCGTTGCTGTCTTGAATATTCCACCAAACGGATAATTTAACTTTGTCTCCGCGATAAGCTTCGATTTTGTTCACTTCAATTTTTACATTATACGGCAGAGTTTCGGTGTCAAAACGCGCGCTTTTTACAAATGATTTCGGCAGATAGGCGATTAAATCATTGGTTACGGTATTTTGCAAAACGGCGGGCAGAGCTTCGCCCCAGCGGCTGAACTCAAGCATATTTACTTTTTGCGACTGCGCATCATAGGTAACCATTTGCGGGCGGTCAAGCAAATCAGGCACATTAACGGTTTGCACAGCAATGCTAAGCTGTTTTTCGGAAACTTTTTCCAAACCCTGACTGTTCATCATATAAAATGACGAATCTGGAGAACGCCAGCAGCAGGCGGCGGTTAAACTCAATACACAGTAAATTAAAACTTTTTTCATCTCGGTCTCCTTTTACCTTGTAACATTGCTTCAGGGTGGCGCTCTAAATAATCGGCAAGATTTTGAATGGAGCGTCCAGCTTTAGACATTTGCTCTACCATGGCATTAAAATTTGTAATGGTCTTTTCGGCTCTTGCCGATTGGCTGTCCAGCAGTTTATCGGTTTTATCAGTGATGCTGTATAAATTTTCCATAATCGGCGGCAGTTTATCATCAAGTTCTTTCAAAAGATTGCCCAGCTGCATCATATTTTCACGGAACGGAATTTCCTGCAGGTCTTTAGATATCATGCCGATAGAAGATATAACCGTCGGAATTTCCAAATGTTCGCCGGTGCCGCGCAAAATCGCCGGAGCGCTGGGATCCATATCCAGTTCAATCATCAGCTGTCCGGTTAGATAGTTGGCGCTGATTAGGCGGGCGCGCAGGCCTTTTTCAATAAGGCTATGCAAAATTTCTTCAGCTGAGGCGTCTTTATCGTCTTTCATTTGAAACGAGCGGTTTTGTTTAAAAGTGATAAATACTGGCATTTTAAAAGTGCCGTTCTGCAGGTTGGTAATCAGGCTGATTTTGGCAACCTGACCGACTTCAACACCTTTAAACACCACCGAAGAGCCGACATTCAAACCTTGGATTGATTCTTCAAAGTACAATACTACATACTGCGAATCATCAGAAGTGAATTTTTTGCCGACATAGTGAAATATGATGGCGGAAAAAACTAAAAAACCGGTAAGAACGAAAAGTCCGACTATTTTATATGTTTTATTCTTTTGCATTTGCGTTACCTCTAGTTAAAAATTCTAAAACTTCCTGATTTGGAGGATTTTTCAAAATATCGTGCGGATTGCCTTTAGCTAAAATGCTTTTGGTCTTGGGGTCTAAAAAGATAGAGTTTGTGCCAATGGCAAATATAGACGCCAGCTCATGCGTTACAACCACAATGGTGGTGCCCAAGCTGCGGTTTATTTCAATAATCAAATCGTCCAGATTGCGGGAGCTGATAGGGTCTAAGCCGGCAGACGGCTCATCAAAATAGACAATTTCCGGATCAAGAGCCAGAGCCCTAGCTAAACCGGCGCGCTTTTTCATGCCGCCACTGATTTCGGACGGATAAAAATCATCAAACCCTGCTAAACCGACCAGCGATAATTTCAACGAAGCAAGTTCTTTGATTTCGGCAGCTGAATAGCTGGAATATTGCTGTAAGGGCAGGGCGATGTTTTCTGCCAGCGTCATAGAGCTGAACAAAGCGCCGCTTTGGTAAAGAATACCTGATTTTTTACGGATTTCCTCTAACTGAGCGGCTGAAACTTTAGCAATGTTGGTGCCGTCAATAATAACATCTCCGGCTAACGGCGGCAATAGACCGGTCAGCACCCGCAGCATACTGCTTTTGCCGCAGCCGCTGCCGCCCATAATTATAAAAATGTCGCCTTTGTTTACGGTAAAATTTGCATCTTGCTGCAAAATATAACTGCCGTAGCCCATAGTTAAATTTTTTACTTCTATCATCGCCGTCATATATCAAGCTCCTGACAAATAACGGTAATAATACCGGTTGCCACAATCATCCAGACAATCGCGCAAACCACCGAACGCGTGGTAGCCAAACCGACGCTGTCGGAATTGCGCCCGCAGTTGACGCCCTGATAGCAGCCGCATAAGGCGATAATCACGCCAAAGCAGAGGCTATGAAACAAACCGACTAAAAAGTTGCCTAAATGAAAAGCGTTAAACGCGTATTTCCAATATTCCTGACACGGCAGCCCGATAAGCACCACGCCGACAAAAGCCCCGCCGACCATACCCATAAAATCTGACAGCATTGTCAATATCGGCATAGCGATAACCAAGGCCAAAAGCCGCGGCAAAACTAAAAAATCTATGCGCGACAAGCCCATGGTTTCCAGCGCGTCGAGTTCCTCATTTACCTGCATAGTGCCAATGGCGGCGGCATATGATGAGCCGGTGCGGCCTGCCATGATAATTCCGACCATAATTGCTCCCATTATGCGGCACATACCGATTGTTACCAAACTGGCGATATATATTTGCGCACCAAATTCTTGCAGCTGCACGCCGCCGACAAAAGCCAAAATCAAGCCGACTAAAAAGCTGATTAGCGAGACAATACCCAAAGCTTTGGGACCGCAGTCTTCCAAGGCGGCTAAAAAGTCGCTGCCGCGCATAATTGTATTGCCGGTAAACAGCCTACCGACAGCGCCGAACGCCTGAGTGCAAAAGTGTAATACCTTGGCGGAAAGTTTGCATAAGCCAATAGCTTTATAACCGATGTTTTCTATAAAATTCAAATCATTGTCATCAGATTTTGTCGGCGAGCGGTCAACTTCAAACGCTAAGCGGATTAAGTCTTGTATATTTTGCGGCAGATTTTCCAGCTCTGTTTTGATATTTTGGAGCTTGGCTTGCTTGACGGCATCAAAAATAATCAGCAGCAATGACGAATCCCAAGCGCCTAAATTTGTTGCTCTAAAATAAAGGCAGTGCGGATTTTTTTTGACGGCGCTGCGGATTTTAGTTAAAACCGCAGAACCGTCGTATTGCTGAAAATTACCGGCAAAACAAATTGCCAGACAATCGTTGTCTGTGTGCAAAGTAACACTGGGCTGACCGCTATTCGTTTTGTCCGTCATTTTGTTGTTCCAATGCTTCATAGAGTTCTTCGGTTTCCATTTCGTCCAGCGTTTCCTGCGGAACAGAATAGTCTCCGTTGAACCAGCGCCCTAAGTCTATATCGGCGCACCGTTTGGAGCAAAACGGCATATATTTGTCATCACTGAACAATTTGTGGCAAATCGGGCACTTATGTGTTTTGATGACATTTTCCATGGTTTTACGGCTCCACGCGTCCGGTTCCGCTGCAGGTCGGGCATTCTACAGTATATAAATCACGCAGGCTCGGGCGGCGGCGCTGACGCAGAATTTCTACATTGCCGGCGCGGCTTAGTCCCAGCACACGACTATGACATATATCATCGGCAAGCTCTTCTTCCAAGACCTCAAGCACTTTTTTCATAAAGCGATATTCGGAAGAACCGGCAAAGTCGATAATAATTTTACCGGATAAGTTGCGCAAACGAATCTGACGGGTGATTTCTTTTGCCGCCTCAATGTTTAAACTGTCCAAATCACCAACGCTGCGTTTACCTGCGCTGTCAACATCAATCGCCACAAAAGCGCGGGTTTCTTCAATGTGCAAATTACCGCCGTGCGGCAGTTTTACGGTGCGGTTCAAAGCTTCGACAATGGCATCGTCAATGCCAAATTCTTCAAAGGCTTCTTTTTGCAAGGTTACAGTACCGTCAAACACTGCCTCTACCTGTTCTTTTAATTTTGGAGAATCTACCACAACTTCTTTGAGGCTGTCGTGATAGCGGCGGATATATTCAAACAGCGGATTTTCCTTGGTGTAAAGAACTGCCGGAGCAGTTAAGGTGCGGGCTTTTTTGCGGATATTTTCATAAGTTTCGCGCAAAGAGGTCATTTCTTCAAGCAGCTGATTTTCGGCGGCTTCAGTTGAGGCGGTGCGCAGGATCCAACCTTCTTGTCCCTGACTGTGGTCAAGTACGAATTTTTTATAAGTTTCGGCTTTTTCTCTGTCTTCTATTTTAGAAGAGGCGTCAACGTCAAATTTGAACGGACAGTAAACCAAATAAGTTCCGGCAAGTTGAATATTGCGGACGACTTTAGCGCCTTTTTCGGCTCTTTTTTCTTGAGCAACCTGAACCACCACGCTTTGACCTTCATTCATATTAGCTTCTTTCAGCGCTGGTTCATAAGAATTTAAAAAGGCTTCGCGTCCATCGCCGATATTTACCATAAAACCAGTGCGGTCGTTAGCAAGGCTGATTTTTTTACTGATGCGTCCAAGATAAACGTTGCCTTCAAGCGCGCGGTTTTCATTGTAGATGTCAATTTCCATTAAGCATTTTTCATCAAAAACGGCAATTCCTGCCGCTTCATCATTACGGTCAAATATAATTTTTTCTGCTTTCATCGGATATTCTCCCCTTTTAGTAAATTGAGCGTTTCATAGAGCGGAAGTCCTATTATTCCGCTGTAAGAACCTAAAATTCGGCTGACATAGGCTGCGATAAAGCCGTCTATGCGATAGCCGCAAACACCGTGCCAATCGGCGCTTTGCACATAGCTTTTGATTTCATCAGGCGTTAGAGTTTTCATTGAAACTTTTGAGCTTACGGTTTTTTGTGAGATTTTGCCGCTTTTGTTAATCAGGCAAACCGAGCTGATAACCCGATGCGTTTTGCCGGACAGCAGGTTCATCACGTTAGTTTGTTCTTCTTCATTTTTAGCTTTGTGCAAAACCTTTTTACCAACAGCAACAATGGTGTCGCACGCCAAAATATTTTCATTTGGGTATTCGGCGGCGATTTTCTGCGCTTTTTGTAGCGCCATACGCCGAACATATGGCAGCGGGTCTTCATGCGGAAGGCAGTCTTCGCAAATATCTGCCGGAGCAATTTTTTTAGGTTCATAAGCAATTTGCCGCAACAAAGCAATGCGTTGCGGCGAACCTGATGCTAAAATAAAGTCTTTTACTTGTTCTGCCATGGGGCGTTAAGCCTCGTCGTCATAAGTTTTTTCCATGCGCTCGTGACGCTCTTGTGCTTCAATCGACAAAGTGGCTACCGGTCTGGCTTCTAGTCTGCCCAAGCCGATAGGCTCGCCTGTTTCTTCGCAATAGCCGTAGGTGCCGTCTTCTATGCGGTCTAAGGCTGCGTCAATTTTTGCAATAAGCTTACGGATACGGTCTTTTGTACGCAAATCCAAAGATTTATCTGTTTCTAAAGACGCGCGGTCAATTTCGTCCGGCTGATTCAAGCCGCCTTGGCGCAAGTCTTCCAATGTGTCGACAGACTGCGAAACAATAGACTTTTTCCAATTTTCCAGCTTCTGGCGGAAATATTCCAGTTGCATATCGTTCATGTATTCTTCATCTTCAGATGGTTTGTAATCTGGTGGTAAAACAATAGAAGCTGTCATTAAAGTATCTCCTTATATAAAAATTATTTTCTAAATAGTTAGCAATTTTGTGTTAAAACTTCAACATTTTTTCTGATTTAACCACATAAAACGCTTAATTGAACACCCACATAATTTTATTGCCTTTATCATTAGAGCACTGCCCCATGTCGTCAGCACTTTTTCCTGTTAAAGCAGAACGGGTTGTCGGAAGTTGATAAGCTCCCGGAGTGCTTGAGGAATAAATAGGCCAATACCAATGATATGTATTGTTAATAATAATCGAATCCAAATCAACAATTTTGTTATGTTCCCATTCTTTCATTGCCATTTCAACACACTGCTCACGGGTTAAGCCTTCAAAAGTAATGGAAAATTTCCCTTCTTCCGGAGGAATGCCGATTTGCACCTCTCCGCCGAAAACATTTTTGATTGTTTTAATTTTTCCATCAGTGTCGGCAACAACTCTGTATGACGTCGGAATCAGTTTTCGTCCTTCTTCATTCAGCTTTGCATCATTGTCGGTGCCCTTAATTTGTCCGATAATGGTTGTATAGTTGGCGTCAATAGCCGAACTTTTGGTTATGGCTCCGGCAAGTTCCGCCAATTGAATGCTGCCTTTGCTGATTTTGTATTCGGTATAAACTCCTGACAGCAGTTTGCTTATACCTGCAACAACCGCCATTACCGCCGCCATGTAGCCCATTACTTCTATCATTGAGCGTCCGCTTTGTGAGTTTTTATATATCATATTTTTATCCTCTTTTTTTATCAAAATATCACAAAAAACTTTTTTTCTCAACAAATTTGCTTTATTTTTATGATAAACTTATTATAATATTGCCATAAAATGCTATCAAAAGGATTATAAATGAAAAAAATTACATTTGTTTTAACATTTTGGACTTTTATGGGCTTGATTGCTGAAAATGTTTATGCCGACCCTTACAAATATACTCCGTATATCGGCGTGGGCTATGATTTCAGCAAAATTCAGGCAGGTAAATTGCGTCCCGAATATAATAGCGGAACGGTTTATGTCGGTTCTGATTACAGCAAATATTTTGGAACGGAAGTTTTTTTCAGCCAAAGTTTAAGCCGTAAAAACGGTCAAACGCCGCATAAACTGAAAAGTTCGTTCCGCGCCTATGGCTTAGATGTGGCGGCTTATTTGCCGCTGGGCGGCAGCCAAAAGTTTTCACTGATGGCAACAGCAGGCTGGGGCGAATATGTGTTTAATCTAAAACAACAGGGCGCTAAGCATCATAATGAGCATGGCTACGGCTATCGTCTGGGCGGCGGCATAAAATATGCTTTTGATAATCATTGGCAAACCCGCTTGGTTGTCCGCCATGTAAGTTTTGATAAAGTGGATATGCTGAACCAAGCTATGGAATACAGCCTTAATGTTGAATATCATTTTTAGTTGAGAGAGGAAATAATGTTGAAAAAAGTTGTTGTTATTGCGGTAATGCTGCTGCTTGTCGGTTTCAGCCTGTCTTTAATGTTCAAAACAACCGAAAAAGAGCCTGAAGTTAATAATACTCAAGCTGAAGTGAAGACTAAACTTCCGGATACAGTTTTTGCATTTTCTAAAGATACATTATCAGAAGACTGCTCACAAAAAGATGAGCAATTATGCGCTGTGGAAAATGCCGTAAAATGTACAATAAATCCGGCTTTGGATATGTGCAAAAATCTTAATCTTCCGAAATTCATTTTCATGCAGGACGCCGGCTTAGACCGTCCGACTGAAATCAGTTATAAGCTGACAAACAAACGTGTTTTGCTGAACAACACAGTTGAAATCCATACCGACAGCACTTGCAACGGCGGCTGGTTTGGACTTTGTCAGGGCACGGTAATTTATGTTTTGGCACAGCCGGCGGAGCAGAATAGTTGGTTTGTAAAAGATATATATGCCATCGAGTAAGAGGAAGGAGGCTCGTCTAATGGCTTCCTGCTGGTAGGCGCAACGCGTCTAACAGCACATCTAAAGGCAACTTACGTTCATTCAGAAAATTCATGTACCCCTATGTACACTAGGATTTTCTTCAGAACTAGAGTTGCCTTTATCTGTACCATTATCCGCATTGCTTGGTAAAATAGGTGTTTTTTGTACACGGTATCGGCTTATTTTTTGTAGGGTATTATCTACAATGTTTCTTTCAGCCATTCGCGGATTTGCTCGTTTTCAACCTTTTGCAAAGCTTCGTTCAGATAGGCTTCAATTAAAATCTGTTTGGCATCATTTAGAGCAATTCCACGGGTTTGCATATAAAACAGCTGTTCTTTATCCAAATCGCCGCTGGTGGCGCCGTGCGAACACTTTACGTCATCGGCAAAAATTTCCAGCTCCGGCTTGCAGTCAACTTCGGCATTGTCGCTTAAAAGCAAAGCGCGGTGCAGCTGATAGCCCTCGGTCTGCTGAGCGTTTGGTGCGATATGAATTTGCCCTTGAAAAACTCCGTGGCAGCTGCCGTCCAGCACTCCTTTTACCAACTGGTTAGAGTTTGTGTGCGCCGCTAAATGGCGGATATTTGTCGTTATGTCGGAATGACTGTTATTATATAAGCGGTAGGCACCATTTACATTGGCTTCTGCTCCTTCTTGCTGCAGCTGGATATATGATTCGCTGCGGGCTAAGCGGCATTCGCTTTGTGCGCAAAAGGCATTATATTTGCCGTTTTGGCGGACAATAACGCTGTTTAAGGCAATATGCAGCGCTGCTGTGGCTTCTTTAACCCGTTTATAATGCGTCAAAACTGCCTCGTTACCGACATATATTTCATTGACGATATTGTTAAAATAAAATTCATTGTCTCCAGAAAAATCTTCCAATAAAGTCAGCTGCGCACCGCTTTCCAAAACAATCAGATTACGCATATTTTGCCACAAATTTTGCCCATGCGAATGATAAGCCAGCAACACTGGTTTTTCGATTATGGCATTGCGTTCTGCCACAATCATCAAGCCTTGTTCCAAATAAGCGGTGTTGAGGGCGGCAAACGGAAAATTCTCGATATCAAATGATTTGTTCAGGTATTTTTGCGCTTCTTTATCATAAATAGCTTCAATAAGCGGTTTTATAACCAGTCCGTGCGGCAATTTTGCATGATCAGCGTCCGGTTTGCCGTTGCACACCGGAATTTTAATGGTTTCAAAAGGCAAATCACCTGTTTCGCAGCAATGACATTCGCCGTGGCAGTCACAATGATGCGGCTCGGTGTCTATGACCAAATTTTCAAAAGCGGAATCTTTCAAATACGAATATTTCCAAGCTTCGGTTTTAGCGTTAGGCAGTCCGGCTTTTTCAAAAGCAAGCAGTCCCTTTTCCCGCAGACCGGCAAGCCACGGCATATCCTTGCCCCAAAGCTCTATATTTTGCTGTGTCAAAATCATTTATGCCGCCTTTATAAATTGAGTGTAGCCGTTATTTTCAATTTCTTGTGCTAAGGACATATCGCCGGAACAGATAATGTGACCATCAGCGTAAACATGCACATAATCAGGCTGCAAATAAGTTAGAAGCTTAACATGGTGAGTGATGACCAAAAGGGAAGTATCATTGGTGCGCAGGCGGTTGACGCTTTCAGCTACAATTTTTATGGCGTCCACGTCAAGTCCGGAATCTGTTTCATCAAGAATAGCTAAAGCTGGTTCCAGCAGGCTCATCTGCAAAGCTTCCAAGCGCTTTTTTTCACCGCCGGAAAAGCCGACGTTCATTTCACGCTTCAGCATCTCTCCGCTGATGTTAAGTTCTTTGGCTTTGCTTCGTAATAATTTCAAAAATTCGGCGGCATCAAGTTCGGGTAAATTCATGGCTTTGCGTTTGGCGTTTACCGCATGTTTCAAAAAGCTGTTGCAGCTGACGCCGGAAATCGCCACCGGTGCCTGCATGCTCAAAAACAGACCGAGCCAAGCGCGTTCTTCCGGTTTTAAGGCAAGCAAATCATGTCCTTTAAATTCGGCGCTGCCGGAAGTTACTTCATAATCAGGCTT
Source organism: Mediterraneibacter gnavus (assembly GCA_963617265.1). GTDB lineage: Bacteria > Pseudomonadota > Alphaproteobacteria > RF32 > CAG-239 > RUG410. Next base: position 15,135 of record CAVEOB010000008.1, on the reverse strand, counting down.
GCCGGCTAAAACGTAAGACAGAGTGGATTTACCAGCGCCGTTTGGTCCCATCAGCGCATGAACTTCACCTTTGTTAATGGTGAGATTCAAGCCTTTGATGATTTCTTTTTCCGGCACGCGGGCGCATAAATTTTTAACTTCTAGCAATTTTTCTGACATGATAAAATCCTTTATCCTACGCCTCCTTCAAGGCTGATGTTTATAAGTTTAGCCGCCTCAATGGCAAATTCCATTGGCAGGTGCTGCATAACTTCTTTGCAAAAACCGTTTACAATAAGTCCAATGGCTTCTTCTTCGCTAATTCCGCGCTGTTGGCAGTAAAACAGCTGCTCATCGCTGATTTTTGAAGTGGTCGCCTCGTGTTCCAATACAGCAGATTTGTTGCGGTTTGTGATATATGGCACAGTGTGCGAACCGCAGGTGGAACCAATCAGCAGGCTGTCGCATTGCGAATAGTTGCGGGCGTTGTCGGCGTTTTTGCTTACTGCCACTAAGCCGCGGTAAGTTTGATTCGAATAGCCGGCGGAAATACCCTTGGAAATAATTTTGGAAGAGGTGTTTTTGCCGATATGAATCATTTTGGTTCCGGTGTCTGCCTGCTGGCGGTTGTTGGTAATGGCGACCGAATAAAATTCGCCGGAAGAATTATCGCCTTCCAGCACACAGGACGGATATTTCCAAGTTACTGCCGAGCCGGTTTCTACCTGCGTCCAAGAGATTTTAGCATTGCGTCCGCGGCAGGCTGCCCGCTTGGTTACAAAGTTATAAACTCCGCCTTTGCCGTCTTTATCCCCCGGATACCAGTTCTGCACGGTGGAATATTTAACTTCGGCGTTGTTCAAAACCACAATTTCCACAATTGCGGCATGGAGCTGGTTTTCATCGCGCTGCGGAGCGGTGCAGCCTTCCAAATAGGAAACATAGCTGCCGTCTTCGGCAATTATCAGCGTGCGTTCAAACTGACCGGTGTTTTTGGCGTTTATGCGGAAATAGGTGGAAAGTTCCATTGGGCAGGTTACGCCTTTAGGAATATAAACAAACGAACCGTCGGTAAACACTGCCGAATTTAAGCAGGCAAAAAAGTTATCGGTATACGGCACTACCGAGCCTAAATATTTTTGCACTAAGTCGGGGTGTTCTTTAACCGCTTCGGAAATGGAACAGAATATAATTCCTTTTTCTGCCAAGCGCGCGCGGTAGGTGGTAGCAACTGAAACGCTGTCAAACACGGCGTCCACAGCCACGCCGGATAAAACTTCTTGTTCTTTAAGCGGAATGCCCAAGCGGTTATAGGTATCGAGCAGATTTTTATCTACTTCGTCTAAACTCTTGGGTTTGGCTTTTTGCACCGGAGCAGCGTAGTAGCTTAAATTTTGGTAGTCAATTTTATCATATATCAACTTAGCCCAGTTTGGTTCTTTCATCGTCAGCCAATGGCGATAGGCTTTTAAACGGCGTTCCAGCAGCCAATCCGGCTCGCCTTTTTTTGCCGAAATCAGGCGAATAATATCCTCATTCAAGCCTTTCGGCGCGGTATCTGCGGCAATATCCGTGGTAAAGCCGTATTTATATTTGTTGCCGCTAAAGTCTTCTATTTCCGGTTTTTCTGCCAATTTAAACCAATCCTCTGTTTCTGTTTTATAAAGCTGACGCATCATACGCAAAACCTGCAAAAAAATCAATAGTTGTTTACTTAATATTTATTTATTTGCGTTAAACAAGTAGGTAGTGGAAAAGGAATAGAAATGATTTACGGACTTTTAGGGCTGATTATTGCTTTGGTGTTGTATGTGGTTTTACTGCATTTTAAGCTGCACGAAATGAAGGAGCTTGTGCAGGAAAGCAATATTTTGGCGACATCAGAAAATTCTCAGACGCAGCAAACTTATTATTTGAAATTCAATGTCGATAAAGATATGAAAATCACTCAGGTTAACGGCGATACTTTGCAATACGGCGGATTTAGCCGCGAAAATTTGATTGGTCAGAGCGTGCTGGGAACTTTGCTGAAAGATGTTCCGGCAAACCGAGAAATGCTGGAAGAAAATTTCCGGCAGCTGAAAAAAAGAAAACGCATTATTTCTTCGGAACAGGTGTTGCAAAAAGCCGATGGTACAAAAATTCCGGTGCTATTGCGCGCCCGCCCGATTTTGAATGAACTGCTGCATTGCCGCGGCATCAGCTTTTGGGGACGTCCGCTGAAACAGCAGCTTAATTTGGAAAAGCAGCTGAAACAAGTACAGGAACAAGACCAGCTTATCGGCGATATTCTGAATGCCGAAAGTTTTTATAAGTATTTGGACGAACGCGTAAAAATCTGTAACCGTTATAACCGTCCGCTGCTGCTGATTGTGGTAGAGCTGGCAGATATATATAATTTTATCAATAAAGGATTTAGCTTTGAAACCGGCGATAAAATGCTGCGGCTGGCGGCTGATGCCTGTATAGAATGCACTGGCAAAAATGTAAAAATCGGCAGGTTTGAACATACAAAATTCGGTATGATACTGGAGCAGTTTGATGATGATAAAATTGGCGAGCTCACGCAAATTTTGTGGGAAAAAATAATTGGAAATATCCGCAAATTGAACGTGGATAAAGTGAATGCCAGTATGATCAGCATTTATTACGCCCGCCGGAAAAATAACGATGAGGCGGAAAATATGCTTTCCCGCACTCGTAAATATTTGAGCAACAGTTTAGCAATTCACCGCTACGGAATTGGAACAAGAGATAAAAAGCAAGGTTAGAGGAGCGCTGATTAGTGAAAAAATTTTTATACATAGCCTTGCTTATATTCAGTTTGAGTGGATGCACCGGACGCGGCTGGATTTGGAACGGCTGGAGTTCGTCAAACTCTATTGTTGTGCAGCGGGGCGATACGCTCTACAGCATTTCCCGCCGATATGGCGTTCCGTTGAAAGAATTGATTAACGCCAACAGCCTGCACGCTCCGTATACTTTGCATGTGGGACAGGTTTTGAGCCTGCCGGCAAAGCAATTTCACACGGTGCAGCGAGGAGATACATTATACAGTATAGCTCGGCAGTATAATGTAGATGTAACCTCTTTAAGCCGAGTGAATAATTTGCAAACTCCGTATTCTTTAAATGTGGGTGACAAATTGGCGCTGCCGGCATCGGTAGGCAGTGTTCCGACAAGTTCATACGCTGCGGCGCAAAAATCTTCTGCTGAAACTAATACATATTCCAGTTCGGTTCAAACCGCGTATACGCCGGTGAAATCTGCACCGATAACCGATAGTTATGTGGCGCCGAAAGCTCGAAAAACAAAATTTGACTGGCCGGTTAAGGGAACAATTATTTCCGGTTACGGTAATTTAGGCAGCGGACGCAAAAATGACGGAATCAATATTAAAGCGGCGTTGGGAACAAATGTTAAAGCGGCAGATTCCGGAACGGTGGCATATGCCGGCAACGAGCTTAAAGGTTTTGGCAATTTAATTTTGATAAAGCATAATGACGGTTGGATAACGGCATATGCGCATAATGACCGTTTGTTTGTTAAAAAAGGACAAAAGGTATCGCGCGGCGAAAAAATTTCCACCGTCGGCAGTACCGGCAGCGTTACTACTCCGCAGCTGCATTTTGAGGTGCGTTCCGGCAAAAAAGCCGTTAATCCGCGTCCATACCTTCCCTAAAAGTTAAAAATTCCGTTAATAACTTGAAATTTTAGTTTTTTATCACAATAATTTGATGTAAAACTGTGGCATAAAATTATGTGAAAGGAGACAAAAATGCTGATTAGTGATGCTTTTGCCGCGGCAGGCAATGCTGGAATGCAAAGCGGTTCTATGGCTGTAACATTAACACAGCTTGGTTTAATCTTGGTTATTTTCTACTTTTTCCTCATTCGTCCGCAAACCAAAAAAATTAAGGAGCATGCGGCAATGGCGGAAAATTTGAAAGTCGGCGATAAAGTGCTGACCGGCGGCGGTATTTATGG
>CAVEOB010000008.1:0-11159 GCA_963617265.1 Mediterraneibacter gnavus | reverse complement strand
ATGGTAAAGTTACCAAACTTAACGGTGCTGAAGTTACTGTGGAAATTGCCAGCGGCGTTAATGTTGTGGTGGAACGCATGACTATCAACGGCGTGGTTGCTCTCGAAGCAAAACAGGCTGATGAAATTAAGCCTGCTAAAACAAAAACTAAAAAAACAAAATAAAAGGAAGAACAGATGTATAAGTTATCTCTGCAAAGAATTTTAATTATCATCGGTATTTGTCTGGTCGGTGTGTTTTTTGCGATTCCGAATATTCTGCCGAATCAGCAAAATCTGCCGAAATGGTGGCAGCCGATTAGTTTGGGATTGGATTTGCAAGGCGGTTCAAGTTTGCTTTTGCAAGTTAAAATGGATGACGTGCTGAAAGATAAAATGAGCACTCTGGAGGATTCAGTCCGCCAATCTTTGCGCGAACATAAAATTCGTTATCAGGATTTGAAGTCTTCTGACAAAGGCGTGTTTGTAAAAATTTCTGACTATGCAGCCCGCGACAAGGCTAAAGAAGCTTTCCGTAAGCTTGACGAAGGTTTGGTTGTTACCGATGACGCCAACGGCGAAGGTTTGGTTACAATCGCTTATACCGAACAGGCTATTACCGCTTTGAAATATCAGGTAATTGACCAATCTATCGGTATTGTACGTCGCCGTATTGATGAACTCGGCACAAAAGAGCCTAGCATTCAGGGACAGGGCACCGACCGTATTTTGGTGCAGCTACCAGGGGTGCAGAATCCGGAAAGCGTAAAAATTTTGCTGGGTAAAACAGCTAAAATGTCTTTCCATTTGGTAGATGAAACAACCAGCGTTGCTCAAGCTAAACGCGGTAAAATCAGCAAAACTTCCCGCGTGATGAACGGTTCAGAAGGCGAGCAGTATGTGGTTATTAAAAAGCCGGTTGTCGGCGGTGAAAATCTGACTGATGCCAGAGTTTCTTTCTCGGACGGCATGCCGGTGGTAAGCTTCCGTTTCAATACTTTGGGCGGCCGCAAATTCGGCGAAGTAACCAGCAGTCATATCGGCGAAAGATTGGCTATTGTTTTGGATAACGAAGTTATTTCTGCTCCGAATATTCAAGGTCCTATCACCGGCGGCAGCGGTATTATTACCGGTAACTTTACAACAAAATCTGCTAATGATTTGGCTTTGCTGCTGCGTTCAGGCGCTTTGCCGGCACCATTGGAAGTGATGGAAGAAAGAACTGTCGGCGCTGGTTTGGGTGCAGATTCCATTCATGACGGCGTGATTGCCTCAATTGTCGGCTTGATTGCAGTGGTTGTATTTATGGTTATGGCATACGGTTTGTTCGGCGTTATGGTTGATATTACCGTTTTGCTGAACATTGTTTTGATGCTGGGCATTATGGGCTTTATCGGCACAACTTTAACATTGCCTGGTATTGCCGGTATTATCTTAACCATGGGTATGGCGGTTGACGCAAACATTCTTATTTTTGAACGTATGCGCGAAGAGGTAAACAAAGGTCGTTCTATCCGTGATGCTATTACTTTGGGCTTTACCGAAGCATACCGCACCATTGTTGACTCTAATCTGACAACCGTTGTTGCCGGTTTGGTGCTGTTTTATTTCGGCAGCGGTCCAGTCAGAGGTTTTGCCGTAACTTTGATTATTGGTATCATTACCTCTATGTTTACATCGGTGACCGTAAGTCGTTTGCTGGTTGAAGCCTGGATGGCTAAATTTAAACCGACTAAACTGCCACTCTAAGATATAAGGATAATAAAAATGAAAATATTTAGTTGGATTATCAAAGATACAAGCATTGATTTTTTAGGCTACCGCAAACTGGCGTATGCGCTTTCAGCATTGCTGTTTGTTGTTTCAATCGCCAGCGTTGCTGTGCGCGGTTTTAACTATGGTATTGACTTTTCCGGCGGCGTGCTGATTGAAGTAAAAAGCAAAAGCGGTTCGGTTGATGTGGACAGCGTTCGCCGCAAGTTAGATACTTTGAAACTGGACGAGCTGAACCTGCAATCATTCGGTGATGCTCAAGATGAGCTGATGATTAGAGCTCAGGCTAACAATGCCGATGAAGAAAGCCAGCGTGTTGCTGTTAAGCAAATTAAAGAAATGCTGGATAATGACTTTACTTTTGAAAGAATCGAATCGGTTGGTCCGCAAGTCGGCGACGAATTGAAACTTTCCGGCGTGCTGGCGTCAATATTCGCTATGCTGGCTATCAGTATGTATATTTGGTTTCGCTTTGAATGGAAATTTGCGGTCGGCGCTTTGGTCGGCTTGTTCCATGACTTGCTGATTACGGTTGGTTTGGTTTCTATTTTCCACTTGGATTTCAGCTTAACCACCATTGCTGCTATTTTGACTTTGGCTGGTTATTCGGTGAATGATACGGTGGTAACCTATGACCGTGTACGTGAAAACCTGCAAAAATATAAGAAAATGCCGCAATATGATTTGTTGAACAAGAGTATTAACGACATTTTCTCCCGCACGATTTTGACCGGCGTAACCACATTTTTAGCCTCTTTGGCTTTGCTGGTGTTCGGCGGCGATGCTTTGCGCAGTTTTGCATTTGTTATTACTACGGGTATCATTATCGGTACATTTTCATCAATCTTTATCTGCGTGCCTGTAATCAATATGTTTGATTTGCGCGCAACGCCTGATGAAAAAGATATAAATCCATTTGGTAATGTGCAATAGCTGCATAGGTTCAGCAAAAAAGGCAGTCTGAAGAAGAGGCTGCCTTTTTATTTTGCTGATTGTAGAAGTTTTATTTATGCAACGCCAAACGCATAGTGTCGCGGGCAATAACTAATTCTTCATCGGTTGGAATAACAAAAACTTTGACTTTTGAATCCGGTGTGGAAATCATAATTTCTGTAGCATGTTTTTTGTTATTTTCATAGTCCGGCTTAATACCCAAATAAGACAAATGTTCCATAACCAATTGACGGATGATAACGCCGTGCTCGCCAACGCCTGCCGTAAATACAATGGCGTCAACGCCGCCCAATACGGCAATGTAAGCGCCGATGTATTTCAGCAAAGCGTGAACATAAGTTTGGGTGGCAAGAATGCATTTTTCATTGCCGCTTAAATAGCCGGCTTCAATGTCGCGGTTGTCAGAATAGCCGCACAAAGCCAGCATACCGCTTTGCTTGTTCATCATTTCATTAACTTCATGAGCGCTTAACCCGTCTTTCTTTTCAATATAAAGCGGAATATAAGGGTCAATGTCGCCGCAGCGGGTGCCCATAATTGTACCGGCAAGAGGAGTAAATCCCATAGAGGTATCAACGCAAACGCCGTTGTCAATGGCAGAAATAGAGGCGCCGTTGCCCATGTGGCAGGTGATGATTTTGCCTTTTTTGCCAATCAGCTCGGCACAGCGTTCGGAAACGTATTTGTGAGAAGTGCCGTGAAAGCCGTAGCGGCGGATTTTGTTGCGCACATACTGGTCTTCCGGCAGAGCGTAACGATAAGCTTCCGGTGGCATAGTCTGATGGAAAGAGGTGTCAAACACTGCAACTTGCGGAATGTTCGGCAAAGCCGCTTTAACGGCTTTAATTCCCAAAACGTGGGCGGGATTATGCAGCGGAGCTAAATCCGACAAATCAGCGATTTGTTCAATTACTTTATCGGTAATCAAAACCGAGCCCTTGAAAATGTCGCCGCCCTGCACAATACGGTGACCGACCGCGCTAAGCTCTTCCAAATTTTTTAAAGCGCCGTTCAGCAGGCATTTAAGCACATCTTTAATGGCTTCAGCGTGGGTAGGCATACTTATCAGCTCTTCTTTTTTGTCAGCGCCAGTATGCTGATATTTTAGAATGGAATTAGCTTGTCCGATGCGTTCGGCAATACCTTTGGAAACAACATTATAGTTTCCGTTGTCAACATCATAGAGCTGAAATTTAAGAGAAGAGGAACCGCAGTTTATAACTAAAATTTTTTCCATAGCTTAATCCTTTATTTTTGAGCTTGAATACAAGTGATGGCGATTGCGCCGACAATATCTTCGGCAAAACAGCCGCGGGACAAGTCATTAACCGGAGCGTTCAGACCTTGCAAAATCGGTCCGTAAGCTTCGCAGCCGCCCAAACGCTGCAGCAGTTTGTAACCGATGTTTCCGGCTTCCAAATTAGGGAAAATCAAAACGCGGGCGTGACCGGCAACATGGCTGTTTGGAGCTTTCTTAGCTGCAACTACCGAATCCAAAGCAGCATCGGCTTGCAGTTCGCCGTCAACTTCTATGCCTAGGTTTTTATATTCTTCGGTTTGCAAAGCTTCCTGCACCATTTTAGTAGCGCGGACGACTTTGTCTACGTTATCGCCTTTGCTCGAACCTTTGGTGGAATATGAAAGCATAGCAATAGAAGGCTCAATATCAAAATGGATAGCCGTCTCGGCAGCGTTCAAAGCAATATCAGCCAATTCTTTGTCAGTCGGCTCAATGATAATGCCGCAGTCCGACAGAACATAAGGCTTGTTGTTGGATAAGATAATGAAAAATGAGGAAACGCTACTGCCTTTTTTGGCGGATTTAATAATCTGCAAAGCTGGACGCACAGTGTCGGCGGTGGAGTGATTAGCGCCGGAAACCATACCGTCGGCGTGACCGGATTTTATCATTAAAGTGCCGAAATAGTTATAATTTAAGGCTAATTTAGCGGCGTCTTCACGGCTCAAGCCTTTTTCTTTGCGCAAATTATAGAGCAATTCGGTATATTCCGGCAGGCGGGAATCTTCTTCCGGTTTTACTAATTCTATATCGGTCAAATCCCAGTCTTTTGCAGCGTAAAATTCTTTAATTTTTTCGACATCGCCCAAAATAATTACCTTAGCGGCTTTTTCGGCAGTAATCATATGAGCAGCGGCTAAAACACGCTCATCTTCGCCCTCCGGAAGTACAATAATTTTCAAATCTTTTTTTGCCCGTTCCAGCAGGCTTTTGATGTATGTGCTTTTTATCATTATAAACGTCCTTTATATATTAAAAATTGTTATATTTAATTAACTGCTTATCTTTTAAAATTAGATTAAAATGTTTGATAAAAGTTTTGCATTTTTGTTTAAGCTATATTATTTTAAGAAAAAAAGAATCAGGGAGATTTTTTGATGAAAAGGATAGTTGTTTGGGCAGCAGCTTTGCTGATGGTTTTTCCGGTTTGGGCAAAAGTTAATTTTGAAGCGCAGATTCCGGTGGAAGTTGAGGCGGAAAATTCGGTTAAAGCCAAAGACAAGGCAATGCAGGAAGCACAGCGTCAGGGGTTCTTGGAGGTTGCCGGACAATTGACTTCGGCTGAAAATGTGGAAAACCTGAAAAATTTGAGCGATGATGAAATATTGCATTTTGTGCAATCCGTCAGCGTTGCCGATGAAAAAGCCGGCGGTACAAAGTATAAAGCCGTTTTAACCGTGCAGATAAACGGACCGCTTTTGAAAGACTATTTGGCAGAAAATAATATGATAGACGCTGAAATAACCAATCTTTTAGTTATTCCGGTTTATAAAGCGATGCCGCGCACGGCGCCGCTGCTTTGGGAAGATTCTAATGTTTGGCGGGCAAACTGGTCCAGCAAAGGACTTATAAAATTCGGTACTATGGAAGTACAAACGGCGGGTGCACGTTTTGAAGATGTAGAAAATTTAACAGCGGAAAACGCGCTTTATATGGATTCTTCTTTATATAATGAAATTTCTAATCGCTTTGGTTCGGACAGAGTGTATGTGATTTATGCCGAATCGCTGGAAAATGGTGATTTGAAAATAACCATCAAAAATGAAAAAACAAAAAACGAAAACAGCTTTTCGGTTTATAACGACGGCGAGGGTAATTTGTTTGATAAAGCCGTTGAAAAAAGCGTGATGTTTATTTCAAATATGGAGCGTGAGGCGGAAAGCGAAAAAGGAACTGCTGCCGGCGGAATGCTGAACGCGGTTTATGAATACGGAAATATGAAAGAATGGCTGATGAAAAGCGCCGCAATAACCGCTTTGCCGCAGGTTGACAGTATAGACACTAAAAGTTTGGGCGGCGGTAAAGTTAGTTTCAGCATAAACTATAACGGCTCGCAAGATGACCTGCTTAATTCTTTTCAAGAGCTGGGTTTGAGCTATGAAGCTAGTGATAATTTTTATATTTTAAGGTAAGGCGATGACAAAGAAAAATGTTGATACTCAGCGGTATGTGCTGTTTTTGTTTGTATTTTTAATCAGCGGTGGCTTTTTATATGCTTTGCGTTCGGTGCTACTGCCGTTTGTGGTGGGTATTGTGCTGGCATATTTTTTGGACCCGCTGGTCAGTAAAGTTTCTAAAAACGGCAGTATTTCGCGTACGGTAGCCACAACCGTGGTTATGGGCATATCGCTTTTGATTTTGCTGCCTTTGGTGGTTTTGCTTTGCAGCGCCGTGGTTTCGCAAGCGGCTGAATATGCAGCCAAACTTCCAGAATATGCCCGTTCTTTTTCGCAAAGACTGCTGCCGATTTTGGGTGAAATTAAAGCGCGTTTCGGTTTCAGCTATGACAATGTGGAAAGCGCACTGCAAGAAAATATGGCTAATTATATTAAGATTTTGGGCAAAGTTTTGCAAAGTATTGTCAGCAACGGATTTGCTTTTATAAATGTGCTGTCGCTGCTGCTTATTTCGCCGGTAGTGGCTTTTTATATGCTGCGTGACTGGCATTTGTTTACGGCTAAAATTAAGGGATTGATTCCGCAAAAACATAAACAAACGGTTTTGGACGGTATGCAGGAAGTAAACCGTATAATCTCCGGTTATTTGAGAGGACAGGCGTTGGTTTGCCTGTGCCTTGGCAGCTACTATTCTTTAGGATTATGGCTGGTAGGTTTGGAAATGGGCGTGGTTGTCGGTTTTATTGCCGGCGTTATCTCGTTTATTCCGTATGTCGGCAGCATTTCAGGATTTTTAATGGCAATGGCGCTGGTGATTACCCAATATGGTACAATGCCGAAAATTATAGCTGTTTTGATTGTGTTCGGCATCGGGCAGTTTTTGGAAGGAAATTTCCTGACGCCAAAATTGGTGGGTGAAAATATCGGTCTGCATCCAGTGTGGGTGATGTTTGCTTTGCTTGCTGGCGGAGTTCTTTTGGGCTTGCTCGGCATGATAATCGCCGTGCCTTGTGCCGCAATTATCGGCGTGCTGCTGAAATATTTGATTAAAAACTATAAGCAAAGCTCAATGTATTTGGATAACTAGACTTTTCGACCTTTGGCGCGCAATCGGACATATTTGAAAATGTTGTTTACTACTTCGTCTTGGTGAGTCTGTTCGTGGGCATAAAAATCAGCGGCTTCCATATCATGGTTGACAATAGAAAGATATTCAAGTTCTTGATAGACGGCGTATTTAGCACGGCAGGTTTTCAGGCGACCTAAACCGCAGTTGCTTAATGCATTTAACTTTTGCAGCAATAACTCTATTTTTTCATCAGGAGGCAGGCTTTTATTTAGGTGTTGGTCAATATCGGCAACTTTTTGGCGCGCCAGGGCTATGCGATGCTGCTTTTTTTCTTCTGCCGACATACTTTTGAGCATAGCGCCTTCTTTGGGATCTGGATAGTCATTATCAGAAAGTTTTTTCCGGACAGCGGACAAAAGCTTGTGCTTTAGGCTGTATAAAACGCCAAACGAGTGCTGTTTAATCAGCATGGCAGCATGTTTTAAATCTGAAATATGATTTTTATTCAGCAGCGAAAGCTTTTTATTCAAAACATTCAAATAAAGAGTGTTGCCTTCAATGTATTTTTCATGACCTGTTAAAACTAAGTCGTACATTTGAATGCGGACGGCGCGCGGCAGATTTTTATCGTCAGCCAGTTTTTCATAGTCATTGATAATTTTTTCATCATTCGGAGTGCCGTCGCGTTCCGCATCTTCGGATATAAGCTCTATTATGCTGTTAGTCGCCGAATCCAATTGCTGAAAAAATTGGAACTTATCTTCAGGCAGGTTGTTCCGCAGCTTGCGCAAAGCTATGGCAGACAAATCATGTCCTTTTACATCGAATCTTTCAAAAAAGCGATGTTTTAAATAGCCGGCGATTAAAGACTTTTGAGAGCTCATACTACAAATCCTTGACCATTTTTAAGAAGGTTATGCCTTGTTCGTCAAACACATCGCCTTCAGCATGGTAACCCAGTTTTTCATAAAATCCGACCACCGAAAGCATGGCGTGCATAATTATTTGGCTGTATCCGGCTTCTTTGGCGCGCTTTTCGGCATATTTTACCAGCTCTCGTCCAACGCCTTCTCCGCGGTATACGGTGTCGACAGCCACTTGCATCAAGCGAATCCGCTCATTATCCAAAGGCGCCAAAATCAATCCGCCGACAAGCTTGTCGTCCAGCTGCTCTACACAGCCGATGTGCAGATAATTGGCTTCTTTAGCGCGAAACGAATCCAAAAACTTTAAGCCCAGCGGTTCTAACAGAATTTTATAACGAAGTTCTACCAGTTCGTTATAGCGAGATGAACCGAAATCTATATCAATCATTTTGCGCATAATGTTAACTCCTTTATGTTTTAATATAATTAAAGCATATTTTTGTCAGCATTACAACAGCTATTTATTAGGCAGGGCTGATTTTCAGTTAAAGCGTTCCGGTGTGAAACAGTTTGTCATATTTATATACCGATCCGTGCGGAATAGACCAGCTAAAGTCTTTTTCCATGGCGGCGCGCTGCATTTGATGCATAACTTTAGGCGCGGAATAAAAACAGCGGATAGCTCTTTCCATGGTTTCAAAATAGGCATTGATGTTGTTTTTGAGGTGTTGAGCCGGAAGGTTCGGTCCGTAAACACGGTTACCATCGGCAAAAAATACCTCAGTTCTGAAACCATCGACGCCGTCTTGAATGGTGTCAACTAAACCGCCGGTGGAAGTAGCAATAGGCAGGCTGCCTTTTGCCATGGCTTCCATCTGCGTCAGCCCGCAAGGTTCAAAATATGACGGCATAAGATAAAAGTCGGCGGCTAGCTGTACAGAATAGGCAAACTGGTCGTTATAGCCGTGAAAAACAAAAATGCGTTTGGCAAATTCACGGTAAATTTGTTTGGTATTGTCTTTTAGCGCCATCAGGTCATGAAATAAATCCTTGTTACCAGCGCCGCCTAAAACAAAAATAGGAAAATCCTGCGGTGAATTTTTATATTTGTCAGACATTCTGAGAATGGCGTTTAAAGCAATGTCATAGCCTTTTTGCTCAACCAAACGGCTGGTCATACAAATAAAAGGAATGTTCTCCGCTTCATGTAAAGCAGAAGAAATATCGTCAAATTTATAGGTGTCAATCATTGGAATAACTTTTTGCCGATAGTTTTCATCGGTTGCCAAACGCGACAATAATTTGATACATTCTTTTTTGTTGTGCAGCTTGTTTTGCAGTGAATTTTCGTTATAAACTTTGAACTGCGTGTCGCCGAAATAGTTGTTAATTAGCTCAATTTTTTTAGCGTTCGGCGAAATGAGTTTTTTTTCATAACCATTGACGATTCCAAAAAATGTGCGGCAATTCTTGCGAATTTTTAGAATGTCGCGGAAGTCAAAACCAAAGCTTTTTTCCCGCGATACTTCTTCCATGTAGTTTTTGGAAACGGTAACAATGCGGTCGGCAAGGTGCATATTGCAAGAGGCTTGGTTATAGGTGTCGCCGACTAATAAGGTGTTAGAGGTGCGCGGATTGCTGTTTTTTATGGCTTTGGCATTTTTCAAAACCAAAGAGGCTAAATCCTCGTATAGGGAATTGAGAATTTTAGAGGTGTTGTCATAATCCCAGCCTTGATAGCCCATGTGGTGGGCAATGTGAATAATCGGAATGTTTTTTAATTTGTTGGCAATGTCCAGCGCAAGGCGTTCGGCATAGACTTTTGCTAAAGTCAGATATTTAGTTAGACCGGAAATGGCGCCGCTGTGCCAATCGTTTGCAATGAGAATGTTTGGCAGGTCGATGTTGTTTATTTGTTTCAGGGCAATGCTTTCCAGCAGGCAATAAACAGCTTTGGAAAGAAAAGCAAAACGCTCGACTTCATCAATATTCAGCTTGTTGAGAACATAGCAGCCACCTTGTCCCGATGGATTTTCCGCCGCCGGCTCAATGGAAAAGAAACGTTCGTTTTGCAAAAATAAATAATCGGCGCCGTTTAAATTGCCTTTGTAAACCTCTACTTTGAAATGGCAAAAACGATTGTGGCTGCCTAAAAATGGTACTTTAACCACGCAGATTTTTTTAACTTTGACTTGTTTGCCTTCGGCTCCGGTGTAAATATCATTTTCAAATGTGCATTTTTTGCGTCCGGTGTCGCCGATATACATAGGCGTGATGATTGTAATATCGCTTTTTTGAGAGGCAAAAACCTGATTATAATTTTCAGGAAGTTCCGAAGCCACCTTGCCAAGTCCGCCGCATTTCATAAAAGTAGCGGTTTCGGCAGTAATCATCCAAGCGTGAATTTGTTGATTTTCTGACCAAAATTTATTGGTTAAACATTGCTGCTTTGCCATGTTTTGCATTTGCTGCAAAATCGGGTCATTGGGCACAGTGTAATTCAGGCTAAATTTTTTTTTGTTAAAATTCGTCGGCAAAAAAGCAAACGTTTTGGCGGAGCTGGAATTAAGATTAACCTTGGTCATAACAATTTCTTTCTAAATATATACTTTGAAGTATATCACTAAAAAATATAACCTTCAACAGAAAACGGACTTATGCTCTTGACTTGTTTGCGATTAGTCACTAAGTTCTATATAGATATTATCCTAACAAAATTAAAGAGGGTGTTGTAATGACCGATAAAAAAGAAAATATGTCCGCAACCGCAGAAAAAAAAGAAAAACAAACCGTGGCGGAAGAAAATTCTGAAAATGTGCAAAACTCTGAAGGTAAAGACGAGTTGAGCAGCTTGAAAGAAGAGAATCAAAAGCTGAAAGATTCTTTTTTGCGCGCCTATGCCGAAGCTGAGAATACTAAAAAACGCTGTCAGCAGGAAATTGAAAAAAATTCTAAATATGCAATTTCTTCTTTTGCTAAAGAGCTGCTGGGCGTGGCAGATAACTTGCAGCGTGCGTTAAGCTCTGTTGACGATGAAACAAAAACCAAATGTGAGGCTTTTATTAAGGGCGTGGAATTAACGCAAAACGAACTGTCTAAGGT
>CAVEOB010000007.1:50048-50814 GCA_963617265.1 Mediterraneibacter gnavus | reverse complement strand
GCAATACAGCCAAACTGCAAAAAGAAATGCCGAAGATATGGCTTTTTTAGCGTCACAGCTTAAAGAAATTGAAAAAAATATTCATTTTACTCTATAAAATTTCATTTTTACCCTTGAATACTTAAAACTAATGATTACCTGTGTTTGGTAACAAAATTTTATTGGTCTTAAAAATAAGGAGTAATTATGTCTACTGGAACTGTAAAATGGTTTAACACCCGCAAAGGATATGGTTTTATTCAGCCGTCTTTGGGCGGAAAAGATGTTTTTGTGCATATCACAAAGTTAGAAGAAATCGGTTTGCGCCGTTTGTATGAAGGACAAAAAGTCGGCTATGAACTATATGACGACCGCGGACGAACCGCCGCCGGAAATATTGTAATTTTACGCTAAAAAAATAAACAAAAAAACTTGACAAATAAAAGTGATGTGTTAATCATACATCACTTTTTAATTTTTATATTTTATTATTTAATACCTAAAGCTGACTATTAGCACAGCTCAGCTCCATTGTGAAATGCAGTTTGATTTAGGTAGCAGAAATGCTAAGTTTGTATCAAGCGCAGCAGTTCAACCAAAATTGAGTGAATCATGAAAAGTGTTGACGTTGTGCTGTATTAGTAAATGCTTTTGCCCTGTTGTGAAACATGGCGAAAGCATTTTTTTTGTATTGTGCAAATAGTTATTATTCGTTGATTTTTTGGTATGAAGTGGTATTTTTTATGTAAAATATAAAAACATTTGGGGATTTTTATGAGATTTTACT
>CAVEOB010000007.1:19880-50038 GCA_963617265.1 Mediterraneibacter gnavus | reverse complement strand
AAGTGCAGCTGACCAACGCCGAAGAGCTGTTTTTTACTCAAAAGAATGATTTGGAAACTGTTTATAACAAAGACGGCAGTTTATTTTCCGGTGCAGTGCGCAAAAAAGATGCCGAGGGGCGGAATTTTACTTATTTTTACCGCAATGGACTGCGTCACGGCGTCGCCAGAGCAAATTATGAAGACGGCAAAATAGAATGCGAAATCACCTATCGAAAAGGTCTGAAAGACGGTGAAGAAATTTTCTTTTTAGAAAATGGAAATCCTAAATTTAAGAAAACCTATAAAGAAAATGTGCTGAACGGCGAAGAATTGCTGTTTTATGAAAACGGCAAGCCGAAAGTGCAAAATCATTATTTGAATGGTAAACTGGACGGAGAAACAACCTATTTTGATGAAAACGGCAACCGTGTTAAAATCGAGCATTTTAAAAACGGAGTCAAAAACGGACTGGAACATATTATTGCCGACAATGTGCTTATAGAAGAAAATAACTATGTCGACGGAGTGCTGAACGGCATAACCAAAAAATATAGCAAAGATTATCAAACGGACGAGATTGCTTATAAAGACGGCAGAAAAAACGGAATGGCAAAACATTTTAACACTGACGGCAGTATCATAGCAATTCCCTATGAAGATGATATGAAAAACGGCACGGGAACAGCCTATTATCCAGATAATAAAATAGCCAACACGGCAGAATACGTTAATGATGAAAAAAACGGAATGAGCGTAAAGTTTTTTAAGGACGGCAAACGTCAGCTTGCTGAAACTTATAAAAACGGCAAATTAGAAGGCGTCAGCCGAACTTTTGATAAAAATGGCAATCTGACAAAAGTCAGCTATTATGTTGACGGTATGGAACTAGCCTCGGTTAACTTAGAGCAAAACACCGAATTGCGCGATATGATGTCGGCGCACAGATTGGGGCAGATTAGCAAATATTCATCTAAAAAAATTTATTGGTATCCGCTGCTGTGGCTGGCTTTGAATACCGAAGATATGGCTATTTTGCAGGCGTTGGAAAAAGATATGAAAATGTACGGCGCCGAGATTGATGATATGGCGGTATATCAGCGCGAAAGCAAAACAAAGTTTGCCGATTACACTCGTAATCTGTATTTTGGGCTATTGCCGCTCAGCTATGCTGTTGATTTGTCGGCTCCGGTCGAAATTTTGCAAAAATTTGCCGCACCCAAGCAGTTAAACGCGCAGAACCCGCGCGGAGGAACGGCTTTGCAAGAAGCGGTCAGACTGAATAACTTGGAAATGGTGCGCTTTTTACTGCTGCATAAAGCCGATGTTTCCGCGGTTAAAATTTCCAATATTTTGGCGCAGTCAATTAAAGAGAATGTTCGTTTGCCTATTCTTGAAGAATTGATAAAAGCCGGCGCCGATGTCAACGCTCCGGATAATGACGGAAAGCTGCCGGTTGTGCTGGCTGTTGATAAAAATGAAGTTAATTTGCTGAATTTATTGAAAAATAACGGAGCAGATTTGAACATAAAACTGCCTGACAGAAAAAATCTGCTGTTTTATGCTTATGAGCACGAGCGCGGCACGCAAATTGCCGATTTTTTGCTGAGTTCCGGAGCCGATGTGAACCAGCCGGATAAAAACGGCGGATTGCTGATTTTAGAAGCTTTGAAAAAATATGATGAAACTATGCTGGATAAACTATTAGAGCATGGAGCCGATGTAAATAAAGAAAATTCAGCCGGTGAAAGCGCCGTGTCATATGTAATTGAAAATAAATATGATACTGCGACAATCCAAAAAATATTGGCTCATAATGTTAATTATTCCGGCTTGTTTGGGGTAAAAAAGCAGCCACTTTGGCGGCTTGCAGCAGAAAATGACGCCGCAGTGCTGAAACAAATCTTAGATAAAAACGGCGGGGCAGATAAAGCCGATGCAGCAGGTTTTGTGCCTCTGCAGGTTTTGGTAAATTGGAACAGCGGCGATTCTTCAACGCTTAAAGAAACATTGCTGTCATATATTACTCCTGAATGGCTTAATGCGCATCCAAAATTTTGGCAGCAGGTACTGTCGGCAAAAAATTTAGAAGTGTGGAATGATTTTGTTAAAATCGGTTTTGATGCGAATGTCAAAGCCCCAAACGGTCAAACAGTTGCTTGGATTTTGCTGAAGAATAACTATGAACCTGTTTGGTGGAGTACGCTTAAAGAGTTAAAAGCTGATTTGAACATACCTGATGAAAATGGGAAAACCTTGCTGCAATATGCCGTAGAAAATGACAGCGGGCTGCCGTTAACAAAATATTTGCTGCAAAACGGTGCAGATATTAAAGCGCTGGATTCTGCTTGTTTGGCAAAGTTTCATGGCGATAGGGCGGAACTTACTAATCTGCTGCTGGATTATGGAGCAAATACCTCTTATGTTTCAGGCAGTGGAGAAACTTTGCTGATGTCCGCTGTGCAAAATCTGAACAGCGTATTGTTTGACTATTTGCTGACTAACGGAGCCGATATTAATGCGCGCGACAATAACGGAAATACTGCATTGTTTTATGTTGCCGAGGCTATATCAAATAATCCGCAAGTTTCTAAAGATGAAATGTTGGCGCAGCTTGCCGAGATAATTGTCAAACTCAAACAGCTTGGCGCCGATATAAACGAGCAGAACGGCAATGGTGAAACCGTGCTGGTTTATTTAGCCAAAACTCAATCTCCGGCTTATGCAGAAATTGAAAAAATGTTGCTGGAGCAGGGGGCTGATGTGACAATCAAAGACCAATACGGCAGAACCGCCGCAAATTATAGGATAAAATAAAAATTATCAAACAAAAGAACAGCGGAGAGGCTAAGCTTTTCGCTGTTTTTTGTGGCTTTGCTGTTTTTGTATTCTCGTACGGGAATATTTTGCCGTGAAGCATCTGTATTGTACTATTTTATTACCGAACGGGAATAAAACTTGACTTTTAGGAAAATTTAAGCTATATTTTTACCGTACGGTAATATTAGAGGCGGAAATGAAAGAAATTAAAATCACAAATTCTAAAGCTCTGGGGACGGAAATTCGCTTTTCCCGCAAACAGCAAGAGCTGACGCAAATGGAGCTGTCGCGTTTGGCAAACACCGGCGTGCGCTTTATCAGTGATTTGGAAAACGGCAAGCCCGATGTGAGCTTGTCCAAGCTGCTTTCGGTAGTTTACGCGCTGGGCTAGGAACTCCGCATCGTAAATAAATGGAGCGACTGAAAAAATTACCGGCAGCTTATTTAAATTGTGCTTGATTTAAAATAAAATTTGAACTATATTATATATAACATTAAAGAGAAACGGCTGTGAAATAGAGATATTTCGCAGTCTGATTTTTTGACTTTTTTAAAAAGAAATTTAGAAAATTTTGACTTTAGGAGGAAAAAATGGATAAATTCCCATTGACTAAATTTGGTTATGAAATGCTGGAACAAGAACTGAAAAACCGCAAAGGCGTTGAGCGCCCTAACATTATTGCCGAAATTGCTGAAGCCCGCGCTAAAGGCGATTTGTCGGAAAACGCCGAATATTCCGCTGCTAAAGAAAAACAAAGTTTTAATGAAGGACGCATTCAGGAGCTGGAAGCGGTTATCAGCCGCGCTCAGGTGATTGACCCAACCAAAATGAGCGGTGATATTGTGCGTTTTGGCGCAACCGTTTTGGTGGCTAATACCGATACCGATGAAGAAAATGAATATCAAATTGTCGGCGATTATGAAGCAGATATTGAAAAGAATAAAATTTCTTTGTCTTCACCGCTGGCACGCGCTTTGATTGGTAAAGAAATCGGCGATATTGCCGAATATTTTGCTCCGAGCGGCAAAAAATCTTATGAAATTATTGAAGTTAAATGGCTCTAAGTCCTTTAAACTTTTTGTAAAAGTCATATATAAAATCCAAGAGTTTAGGCTTTTGGATTTTATTTTTTTTGCAAGGAGAAATGCTATGACCAAAGAGAGATGCTTTTATGATTATGAGCATAAGTGCGATTGTTCGGAAGACGACAAATGCGGCTGCACCTATCCTAACAATATGAAGCATAATGTGACTTGCGAGCCGGAACAGCCGTCCGTGGAAGATTTTGAAAATATGCCGCATGAAATCAGCTTGAAGAAAGGCGTAAAATTAGAACCGCCGGATTTTCACTGGAATGAAGAGCCGCAGTCGTTTGATGCGGATTAAAAACTGTGGGTGACTGAAAAAAAGCCTTTATCATTTTTTCTGTCCGATTATACTCAAAAATATGAGGGTAGAAAAATGACAGTTTATGTTTTTGATTTGGACGGAACTTTAACTCCTCCGCGTTTGCCTATGCAGCCGGATTTTTCGGCTAAATTTTTGCCGTGGCTGAAATCTCATACGGCTTTTATCGCCACTGGTTCAAATTTGGTAAAAGTTTCAGAACAAATGAACGAGCAAGCCGTAAACGCGTTCAGCGGAATTTATTGCTCTATGGGTAATGAATTTTGGCGCGGCGGCAAATATGTTTATCAGAACGCCTTTATTCCCGATAGCCGTTTAATTGCCAAGCTGGAGGAATTCCGGCAGCATACTGCTTATCCCTACACTTTATATCCAAACTATATTGAGCTGCGCACCGGAATGCTGAATTTCAGCGTTTTAGGACGTGATTGCCCGTATGAAGAACGTTTGCGCTATCAAAAATGGGATTCGCAGCATCACGAACGCCTGCATATTAAAGAAGTATTGGAGCACGAGTTTCCCAAATATGAATTTTCGGTCGGCGGCTCAATTTCCATAGACATCAATCCTTGCGGCTGTAGCAAAGCGCAAATAGCTGGTAAGTTGCGCCAAAATTATCCTGCAGAAAAAATAGTTTTCTTTGGCGACCGCACTATGAAAGGCGGCAATGATTTTGAATTGGCAGAGGCATTGCGCCAGTTACCGAATACAAAAATTGTGCAGGTTAACGGACCGGAAGAAGTTTTAACTTTGCTGCATTTGGAAGAAAAAAATGACTAAAGTTGCAATTTGGTGTCGCCACGAGGGCGACAATATCATTGGTATCGGGGCGGATATTCCATGGTGCGTGCCGTCGGACAGCAAGCGTTTCCGCAATATCACAAAAGAAAAAAACTTAGTGGTGGGCAAAAAAACATACGAGAGTTTTCCGAATCGCACTTTGCCGAACCGCAAGTTTATAGTTATAACCAGACAGGCAGATTATGAAGTTTCCGACCCGCAGAATCATATTGTTATGTCGAATATAAAAAAGCTGAAAGACTATCCCGAAGATTTGTATATTTCCGGCGGCGCAGCGATTTATGACGCTTTTTTTGAAGATCCGGCGCTGCGTCCCGAAATTGTGGTGGATTGTGTTTATCACGGTGCGTTAAAAGAAGGATTGACCGGCGAGCCAGTGTCGGTAGATAAAAGCGTGGCGGTGCTGGAGCAAAAATATAAGCCTTTGCCTTTTCATTTTGAGTTGGATAACGTTACAACAACGGTTTGGCTGTTAAAAGGCGCTTTTGTGGAACAAAGCGTTGTCAAAAAAATTTTGCAATATTTAGAAACGGAGGGAAAATAAATGCAACAATATTTGGATTTGCTGCGTGATGTTTTGGAAAATGGCGTGGATAAAATGGATAGAACCGGTGTCGGCACACGCTCGGTGTTCGGTCGGCAGATGCGCTTTGATTTGAATAAAGGTTTTCCGCTGATGACCACCAAAAAAATGCACCTGAAAAGCATTATCTATGAATTACTGTGGTTTTTGAAAGGCGACACCAACGTAAAATATTTGCAAGAACACGGCGTGCGGATTTGGAACGAATGGGCGGACGAAAACGGTGATTTAGGTCCGGTTTATGGTTCTCAATGGCGCAACTGGAACGGCGAGGGTATAGATCAAATTGCCGAAGTTATTGAAAAACTGAAAAAAACTCCGAATGATCGCCGTATGATTGTTTCGGCTTGGAATGTGGGTAAAATTGCGCAAATGCACTTGCCGCCGTGCCATATGATGTTCCAATTTTATGTGTCGAACAATAAACTGAGCTGTATGCTCTATCAGCGCAGCTGCGATATGTTTTTAGGTGTTCCGTTTAACATTGCCTCCTATGCCTTGCTGACAATGATGGTGGCGCAGGTTTGCGGTTATGAACTTGGTGAGTTTATTCATACTTTGGGCGATACGCATATTTATCACAACCATTTTGAGCAAGTGCGCGAACAGCTTTCCCGTACTCCGTATGAACTGCCGCAAATGTGTATAAATCCGGAAGTTAAAGATATCAATGATTTTAAATATGAAGATTTTGAGTTGCTCAATTATAAAAGTTATGATGCAATAAAAGGCAAAGTCGCCGTATAGGGAGGAAACTCGTCTAGCTGGTATCTGCTAGGGATTTTTGCGCTCGTGTACTATTGTGTACACGTTGCTTAAAAATTCCGTCGCATCTTCACACGCTATCCGAATTTCTAAGAGTTTGTATCGGGTGTTAGAAAATAGTAACTAGTATTTTTGTACGCTAAAATTTTCTCTATTCTTGTTTTAACGCTATCTACTGCTTAACTGGCAGATAAACCGTGAAAGTTGTTCCGTTATAAGCGGTAGAGGCAACGGTTAAATTTCCGTGATGATGCAGGACAATTTGCTTAGCAATTGCCAATCCCAAGCCTGTGCCGCGTATTTTCATATCTTTATGTATCTGCATACGGTAAAATTTTTCCGTCAGGCGGGCAAGATCTTCTTTAGCAATTTTGGGACCTTTGTTGTTAATGGCGATGCTGACGGCTTTTCCCGCAGCCACGTTTTGTCCGCTGCCTGCCGGAATTTCCGCCACGGTTTTTATATCCACCGTAATTTCCGAGTTTTCTTGAGCATATTTTATGGCATTATCTACAAGGTTTTGTAAAATTTGATGTATTTCTTGTTTGTCGCCGATAATTTTAGGAATACGACCTTGCTCCGAAACTTTTAAGTTTACGGAATGTTGAAACGCTTTAATTTTTAAGGCTTCGGTAACATCGTCTATCACTTCCGAAATATTGACTTTATCTTTCAGTTCTTTGTCTTGCGCCATTTCCAAACGCGAAAGCGACAGCAAATCTTCTATAAGGCTTGACATATAGTCGGCTTGCTCTTTCATAATGTTTAAAAAAGCCTCTCTGGCGTCGGCATCATCTTTAGCCGAAGTTTGCAGAGTTTCAATAAATCCTGAAATCACCGACAGCGGCGTTCTCAGCTCGTGGCTGGCGTTCGCCACAAAATCTGACTGCATTTTTTCCAAGCTCAAAACCTTGCTAAGGTCATAGATAGAAACCACTGCAACGGCTCGTCCTTTAGAATACCACGGCAATTTGGTAATGTGGGCATAAGTGCGCTTGTTTATTTTGCCGCCGGCATGAAAAACCAAACTTTCAGATTCGCTTTTATCCTTTAAAACCTTCTCCACCGAGGCAACAAAAATATTTACGCTGAAAACCGAGGCGATATTGCGTCCGGTAATATCATCACCCAGTAAATTGCGGGCAGAAAGATTGCTGCCGGTTATAATTCCTTCGCCGTCCAGCATCAAAATCGGGTCAGGAAGCGTATCCAAAACCGCCGCATCAGACATGGTTTGCGCTTTTAATGATGCAGCCTTAGACGTCCAAAAGCGATGAATGGAATTAACGGCATCGGCAATTTTTTGTGCATCTTTTTCAGAAAGGTTTAGTTTTGAACTGTCTTCTTGTTCGTTGGCAAGCGAATAAATATATTGCTTTAGCGATTGCATTTCATAACTAAGCGGAAAAAGCGAAAACATATTGAAAATGATTATTATCGCATAGCAAATCAATGCTGTCAGCGGAGTTACCAAACCCATATATGCCAATAAGGCAAACAAAACCGCCGAAGGCAGCGATAAAATCAGCACCCGCGTAGAAAATGAAGAATCTTTTTCCAAGCCTAAAAGGCGTTTCATATTTTTCAGCATAGATGTTATCCCGTATGATAAAGTTAATAAAGTGCTAGACTTGATACAGAATTATTGTAGTATACAATAAGTTTAAATAGGTTTAATATCATAATGACTGAAAAAAGTAATTTAACGCCAGCAATGATGCAGTATATGGAGCTGAAAAAGGCTCATCAGGATTATTTGCTGTTTTATCGTATGGGCGATTTTTATGAGCTGTTTTTTGACGATGCAATTACGGCGTCAAAAGCTTTAGATATTGCTTTGACCAAGCGCGGCAAAGCTGATGGAAAAGATGTGCCGATGTGCGGCGTGCCTTTTCATGCGTATGAAAGCTATATGGCAAAGCTGATGAAACAGGGATTTAAAGTGGCTATTTGCGAGCAAATGGAAGACCCTGCCGAAGCCAAAAAGCGCGGCTATAAAGCCATTGTGCGGCGTGATGTGGTTCGTTTGGTGACCCCCGGAACTATTACTGAAGACACAATCTTAGATTCCCGAAAAAATAACTATTTGCTGTGTGTGGCAAAAATAAGCAGGGAGTTTGGTTTGGCGTGGATAGACCTTTCTACCGGCGTGTTTTATACCCAGCTTTTGGAGGTTAACGCTCAAAATGAGGCGGCGGAACTGCATACAGCGATAGACCGGCTGGCTCCTAGTGAAATTTTGGTGGCGGACACGCTGCTGCAAAACTCCGAGCTGTTTCATTTGCTGAATGAATATAAAGAAAAACTTTCGGTTTTGCCGCAAGCGCGTTTTAACAGCGGCAGCGCCGAAAAACGTATTTTGGAATTTTATCAGGTAAACACGCTGGATTCTTTCGGCAGTTTCAGCAAGCCGGAAATTTCTGCCGCCGGAATTTTGCTGGATTATGTTGAAAATACGCAAAAAGGCAAAATGCCGCGTATTGCCCGTCCGGTAAAAATTTTAAGCAGTCAATATATGGAAATAGATGCGGCAACGCGTCATAATTTGGATTTGCTAGAAGGTTCGCGTGGCAGCACGCTTATTTCTGTGCTGGACAGAACTGTGAGCGGCGCTGGCGCAAGATTGCTTGCCAATCGCTTGGCTAATCCGCTTTTGAATGTAGATAAAATCAATCAGCGTTTAGATGTGGTGGAATTTTTCTTGAAACATCAGGAAGTGCGTGAAAAACTGCGGACTGTGCTGAAAAATTGCCCTGATGTTGAACGTGCGGTTTCAAGGCTGGGCGTAGGACGCGGCGGACCGCGCGATTTGCTGGCTATCGGTGTGACTTTGAGCAGTTTGCCGAAATTGAAACAGTTGATAGAAACTTTTAAGCCGATTGATGTGGTGGACGAGCTGCCGCCGGCGGTGTCAAAAGTTTTGCAACGATTCGGCGATCACTCTATGCTGGTTAATATGCTGGCAAATTCCTTGTGGGTGGAAGACCGTACAAATGAGCTGCCTTTATTGGCGCGCGACGGTGATTTTGTTAAAGCTGGTTACAGTCCGGAGCTTGACGCTGTGCGTGATTTGAAAAATAAAGGGCACAACTATATATTGAATCTGCAAAGCAAATATGTGGAGCAAACCGGTATAGAGCATTTGAAAATAAAATATAACAATGTGATTGGCTATTTTATAGAAATTCCCAATAAAGATGCTTCGCAAGTGCTGGGAAATCCAGAATTTATACACCGTCAGTCTGTTTTGAATGCGGCGCGTTTTACCACGGTGGAATTAACCGAGCTGGAAAATGAAATCCGCGGCGCTGCCGAAAAAGCGCTGGGCTTGGAATTGGCGATTTTTGATGATTTGGTGCACAGTGTTTTGCTTGCCGCCGATGACATTACCCGCACCGCCAACGCCTTGGCAGAGCTTGATGTGGGGGCTGCTTTGGCTGATTTGGCGCTGGAAAATAATTATTGCCGTCCGGAAATTGATGACAGTTACGCTTTTGAGGTTGAAGATGGTCGGCACCCAGTGGTGGAAGAGGCGATTCGCCGCAGCCATGAAGGTAGTTTTGTCGGCAATAATTGCAGTTTAGATGTCGAAAATAACCGAATTTGGCTGTTAACCGGTCCGAATATGGCTGGTAAATCGACGTTTCTGCGGCAAAACGCCATTATTGCCATTATGGCGCAGATGGGTTCGTATGTTCCAGCAAAGTCGGCACATATCGGCTATGTGAATAAGGTGTTCTCACGTGTCGGTGCTTCCGATGATTTGGCGCGCGGGCGTTCTACTTTTATGGTGGAAATGGTTGAAACCGCCTCTATTCTGAACCGTGCCGACAAGCGCTCTTTTGTGATTTTAGATGAAATCGGGCGCGGAACTGCAACTTTTGACGGACTTTCAATTGCTTGGGCGGTGGTTGAATATTTGCATGAAGTCAATAAATGCCGTGCTTTGTTTGCCACCCACTATCACGAACTTACAGATTTGGTCGGGCGTTTGAAAGCCATGACTTTGCATTGTATGAAAATTAAAGAGTTCAAAGGCGAAGTTATCTTTTTGCATGAAGTTATAGACGGCGCTGCCGACCGTTCGTATGGTATTCATGTGGCAAAACTAGCCGGTTTGCCGAATGCGGTTTTAGACCGTGCCGAACAAGTGTTGGCTAAGCTGGAAAATGAAAATCAGCATAAAAAGCTGAACGGCTTAGATGATGAGCTGCCGCTGTTTTCATATGCGCCGAAAGAGGTTAAAAAATCACCGGTTATCGAGGAATTGGAAAAAATAAATCCCGATGATTTAACGGCTCGCGAGGCTTTGCAAAAACTATATGATTTAAAAGATTTACTGAATAAGGACGCTTAAAGATGGAAGAAAAAGAATATTTTGCCGCATATCAGAGCTTTGTTGACGGCGTGACTTCGGAAACCGCCAAAAATGATGAGGTTTTTGCACAGAATTTTGCCAAGCTTTCTCAGCAGCTGAACGGCAATTACGCTAGATTAGACCATGCCATTTCCGGACTTTGCGGCGAGGTCGGTGAAGTTGACGACGTGTGGAAAAAAATCAAATTTATGGGACTGAATTACACCGATGAAACCCGCGATATGTTTATAAAAGAGCTGGGCGATGTCTGCTGGTATATGTTCCAAGCCTGCATGGCGCTGAATATTCCGTTTGAAGAAGTTATCAATGGCAATGTTGAAAAGCTGAAAAAGCGTCACCCCAACGGCTATTCTCCGGAATATTTCCATCAGAAAAAAGGAGCTTAGGCTTTGTTGGTCGGAATTTTACTGCCGCTGCCGTTTAATCAGCCGTTTACCTATAAAACGGAGGAACCGCTTAAACTTGGGCAGCTGGTAGAAGTTCCGTTCGGGCGCGACAAGCAAATCGGCGTGGTTTATGAACTGTCGCCGCAAAATGATGTACCGGCAGAAAAAATCAAAAGTATAAGCAAAGTCTATGATTTTCCGCCGCTTTCGGAAAAATTGCTGAAATTTATCGCTTGGGTGGCGCGTTATAATATGGCGTCGCTGGGGCTGGTTTTCAAAATGGCGGTAAGCGTCAAAGCTGCTTTTGAGCCTTCTCCGCTGACGGTTCTATATAAACTTTCCGGTAAAACTTTGGCAGAGGCTAAGCTTAAAAATTCTGACGCGCGCTGGCATGTTATGGATTTGCTAAAGCATGCGCCTTATACAAGGCAGGAAATTGCCAAAGGTGCCGGCGTGGGGCAAAGCGTGATAAAAACGCTGATAGATAGCGGCGTGCTGGAGCCGGTATATGTTGAAAATAAACGCGAATTTTTAGAGCCGGTTGGCGATTATGTTAAAGTCAATTTGACGGCGGAACAGCAGCATGCGGCAGAATTGCTGTGCCAAAAAGTTTGCAGCGGTTTTTCGGTGACTTTGCTGGACGGTATCACTGGTTCCGGTAAAACCGAAGTCTATTTTGAAGCAGTGGCAAAAGCCTTGGAAAGCGGCAAGCAGGTGCTTATTTTGGTGCCGGAAATTTCTTTGACAACCCAATGGCTGGAGCGTTTTCAAAAAAGATTCGGCGTGCGTCCGGCAAATTGGCATTCTGGCTTGAGTTTGAAAGAGCGCGCCGATACTTGGAAAGCCATTGTCGAAGGTCGGGTGAAAGTGATTGTCGGGGCGCGCTCAGCGCTGTTTTTGCCTTATACAAATTTAGGCTTGATTGTGATTGATGAAAGCCACGACCATTCGTTTAAGCAAGAAGATGTTGTTAATTATCAGGGGCGCGATATGGCGATTGTGCGGGCAAAAATAGAGCATCTGCCGCTGATTCTTTCTACCGCTACGCCGGATTTGGAAACCATGGTGAATGTTGAAGAAGGAAAATATGACTGCGTAAAGCTTAAAAGCCGCTATGCCAACGCCAGCCTGCCGGATATTAAAATTATAGACCTTAAAAAAGATAAGCCGCAAAAAGGCGAGTGGGGGGGTTCTTGGCTGGCGCCGAGTTTGGTGCAGGCTTTGGGCGAAAATTTGGAACGCCGCGAGCAATCGGTTTTGTTTTTGAACCGCCGCGGCTATGCTCCGCTGATGATTTGCCGCGACTGTGGACACCGCATGCAATGCCCGAGCTGCAGCGCTTGGCTGACCGAGCACAAAAAAGCGCATAAGCTGATGTGCCATCATTGCGGATATATTGAGGAAATTCCTGAAGTTTGCCCGCATTGCGGCTCGACTGACGGCTTAACGGCGTGTGGTCCGGGGGTGGAACGTGTGGCAGAAGAGGTGAAACATCGTTTTCCGTATGCCAAAACCGAGATACTTTCCAGCGATAATGCCGGTTCGTTTACGGCGGTGTCGCAAATTATCGCCCGTATGGAGCGCCGCGAGATAGATATTTTGGTGGGAACGCAGATTATTGCCAAAGGTCACCATTTTCCGGATTTGACATTGGTTGGCATTGTTGACGCCGATTTAGGACTGATGGGGAGTGATTTGCGGGCTTCTGAGCAAACTTATCAGCTGTTGTCGCAGGTTTCGGGGCGTGCTGGCAGAGGTGAAAAGAAGGGTACTGTTTATTTGCAGACTTTATATCCTGAAAACAATGTGTTAAAGGCTCTTTTGAATAATGACCGCGAAAGTTTTATGAATTTTGAAAAGCAGTCGCGCCAAATGCTGAAATATCCTCCCTATGGCAAACTTGCGGCTTTGATAATTTCCGGCACGGACCAAAAGCTTACCGGTTTGGTTGCTGCCGAATTTGGCAAAACCGCTCCGCACACGGATTATGTTTCGGTTTTGGGACCAGCTCCGGCGCCGCTGTTTTTGCTGCGCGACCGCTATCGTTACCGCCTGATGCTGAAAACCGACAAAAATATTAATATCCAGCAAGTGCTGGCAAAGTGGCTGCAAATGGTCAAAGTTCCTTCTACTGTCAAAGTAGAAGTTGATATTGACCCATATTCTTTTATGTAAGCTGTCTAAATCAGTTTGTTAACGCAAATATAAAAAACAAACTAAAAGGCTGAGCAAAAACAACAGGTGCAAAGCGCCAGTGCCCACGATAATATTTTGATTTCCTACAACATTTATACTAAGGTTAAACGGAGTAGGCAGGGCGGCAAGTTGCGGTTTTGGTGCAGAATTATCATTTATCGGAGTATTTCTCATTAGAATATCCCGAATTTGCGCATCAATATCGTTGTCCATTGTGGCATAGTCCTAAAAAAGTTTAATTAGTTTACTTTACGGAATTCGTCGTAAATATCCATATAGTCTTTAATTTTAGCGTTGGCGTTATCTAAAGATTCGTTACAGATTTTAGAATAAAGCAGGCGTATCAGCTCGGCTTTGTCATGCGGAGTCATTTTAGCTTCGCGTTTTTCCAGCCAAGATTCAACATTTTCTATTACCAAACACAACACATCTTGATTAACGGTAGGAGCGAATCCCGAAGACACCTTTAGCGGCAGGTCGGTCAGTTCTTGTTCGTCCACTTTTAGCAGGCGGGCTAATTTCTGACGTTCTACTTCGCCCAAACGGCGTGGAGAACCGTTTTTAATAAATTGTTGAATGTACGCAATATTTTTGCCCAAACTTAAAGAAACTTTGGCGAAATTCAAGCCGCGTTCGTTAATCAAGCGGGCTATTTTTCTTCTGATTTCTTCTGTATCATCCATTTTTATTACCTCTAAAGTTGCTCTTTATAGAATTATATAATATATATCTTAGAAAGTAAAACGATATTTTTCTTATTGACTTTATAATATTTATCTTATATTTTTAAGAAAAATGGAGGATAAAATGGTCGATGAAGAATATATATCAAAAGAAGAAGCTTTGAAAAAAGGCTACAGACGGCGCCGCGGTAAAGGATTATATAAACCGTCTGTATTGGAAAAATACTATGAAAACGGGGCGTTAGAGCTAAAAGGAAGCCCGTTCAGCGCGTTTGACCGCAAACAAGCCGGCGAACAGCTTGTAAAAGATTTTTATTTAGGAAATTATAATAATTTGCAATCGGCTCCGCTAATAAGAATCGGATCAGGTTTTGGTGAAAGAGAAGATGCCTTAGTCTATCAAGAGCGCTATATAAAAGCAATGCAGAGCATTCCAGAAGAGTTTTGGCACGTTGTCAGATATGTTTGTATTGAAGATAAAGAAATAAAAGCAGATAAGAATATTATGCCGCACAGTCTTTTAAGCAAACAAGTGGTATATCATCTAAAATCCTTGTTGGTACTAGGTTTGGAAAGATTAGTAAAATATTATTTTCAAAAAAATGAAAAAAGTTCTTGACATCAGGTGACCTGTGTGCTAATAAAATTACTATGATGTAAAATTGTATTTAGAAAAAACTTACATTTTAGGGGATTAAGCTCAATATTCAGCTTAGTCTCTATTTTTTTAGGAGAAATATAAAAATGTTAAAAGCAATAGCAGACAGGCTTATTGTTAAGCCTGATAAAACTTTGCCGTCCGCTTTGATAGGCGTGGAAAATGAAAACAAGTTCACTAATCAGGGCGTGGTGCAAAGCATTGGCGGCAATGTAACTTTGGCAGCCGTCGGCGAACATATAATTTATCATCGCTTTGACGAACTGCCTTTGCCGCAGGACGATTTAATCGTTATCAGAGAAAACAGCCTTTTGGGCAAAATTTCGAAATGATTTAATTATAATATTTTTTAACTTAGCAGACCGTGTAGCTTTACCGGTCTGTTTTTGTTTGGGAGAAAACTATGGAAAAACAAAATAACAGTGAATTATACAGGGAGTGGCTTGCCAAAATCCGTTCCTCTGAAAAAAACTATGAAGATTATTACGCGTTGGTTGAGGAAATTCGTAAATATTACCGCAATGAGCGAAAACGCAATAAGCAAAGTATTTTTTGGTCATCGGTAGAAACCTTGAAACCGTTTTTATATTTCAAACAGCCGCAGCCCTTTATTATTCGCAGCAACAAAAAATCTGACGCGGTCGAAAACACTGCTTGTCGGATTTTGGAAAAAGCTTTGGAATGGGATATGAAACAATTTGACTTTGACAGTGTTGTCAAATATGCCCGCAACGATTTTTTGCTTTCGGGTATGGGAATTTTGTGGGAGCAATATCATTCCAGTTTCAAATATATCGGCAATGTCACTTTAAAAGACAAAGAGCAGGTAACCACTCAATATGTTAACCCCATGTCGTTTTTAGCCGATGTTGACAAGGTGAATGTGTGGGAAGATGTAGAATGGATTGCCCGTAAAACTTTTATGAACGTCAGCGAAATTTACAGCAATTTCGGTGAAGAGCTGGCAGATTATTTTTGGCAGCATAATTTTACCGATAAAAGTATTTCCGTTTATGAAATTTGGGATAAGAAAACCCGTAAAATTTATTATCTCAGTCCGGAATTGCCGGATACTTTTTTGCAGATTAACGAAGATACTTTGCATTTGAGCGGATTTTTCCCGTGTCCTAAGCCGATTATGGCAACTCTGACTAACGACGGAATTGTTCCGGTTCCTGATTATGTGGAAATCAAAAGCCTGCTTGACGAGCTGGACGGAGTTAACAGCCGTATGCGGCTGACTATGCAGGCGCTGAAAGTTTCCGGCTGCTATGATAATTCTTTTCCGGAATTGGCTAATATTTTGGACAAGGATATAACCCTGATAGCCTTAAATGATTTTGACAAGCTTAAAGATGCCGGAGGTATCCGCGGAATTATCGACTTTGCGCCGATTGAACAATATATCAACACCTTGCAGGTTTTGGCAGAGCGCCGTAAAATTCTGATTGATTCTATTTATGAAGTAACCGGTGTCAGCGACATTATGCGCGGCGCCTCAAATTCACAGGATACGGCAACGGCAGTGCTCAAAAAAACAAACTTCGGCACATTGCGCAATCAAGACCGCCAAAATGATATGCAGCGTTTTTTGAAAGATTTGCTGCGTATTAAAGCCGAGATTATCTGTGAACAATTTTCACCGGACAGACTGGCGGCTTTTGTTGCCGAAGATATGGCGCAAAAGCCTGATGTGGTGGCGCAGGCTGTGGATTTGCTGAAAACTCAAAAACTCCGCGGTATGGTTATTGAGCTGGAAACCGACGGCAGTTTTGACATTGATAAGCAGGAAGAAAATGTTTTGCAGGTGCTGTCGCATATTCATGAAATGATAAGTCAGGCATTTGGCGTTGTGTCGCAGCAGCCGGCGCTTTTGCCGCTATATCGTCAAATGATTGAATCGGCAGCGGCAACGCTTTCTAACGCCCGACAGTTTGAAAATGTGCTGGAGCAGGTTTTTGATAAAATCAGCGCCGAATTGAATGCTCACGACCCGCAGGTGCAGCCGGCAGAAGACAAAATGGTGGCGCTGCAAACGCAAAAAATGCAGCAGGATTTTGCCATTAAACAAGAACAGAATCAAATCAAACGCGAAGAGCTAGATTTGAAAAAAATTACGGAATTGAACAAAATTTCTAAATAAAGGAGAATAGAAATGCCATATGACAGCAACGGATTATTTACCAGAATGCACAGCTGGGAAGACGACCGAAAAAATGAAATAGATATTGTGTCTGACCGACACGATGAAGAAGACGATAATTTTGCCGACGGTTTGAGCGAATGTTTGCTGAAAGACGGTCGTGCGCCGATGAAAGGCGAACTGAAAATGGGCGGCTTTCAAATTAAAAATTTGGCAAAAGGCACCGCGGAAAAAGACGCGGTAAATAAAGAGCAGCTGGAAGAAACTGTAAAATTGCTTAAAGAAGCAATGAACACGGTTTTTGGCGTGGGCGATATTAAGGCGTCGGTGCAAACTGCCAATCATGATAATTGGTTTTTATGTAACGGGCAGGAAATCAGTCGTACGGCTTATCCCGAATTATTTGCTTTAATCGGCACAAGTTTCGGCGTCGGAGACTGTTCAACTACCTTTAATCTGCCGGATTACCGCGGTAAGTTTTTGCGCGGTTTGGGTGGCGATTCGGCGCAGGATATGCAGACAACGCAAAAAGAAGGATTGCCGAATATTACTGGTCAATCGCAGGCGCAGGACGGTTATTTATATGGAACTCCGCCTACCACAGGCGCTATCCGCATGGTGAACCCGCGCACTGGCAACACTCGGTCCGGCGACGGCGGTGGAGCCTATTATTTTACATTTGATGCCAGTTTGTCGAATTCAATTTATGGTTCAAGCAGCCATGTAACGCCGATAAATCAGGCGGTTAATTATTTTATTAAAGTAAAAAAGGAGGAATAGGCGATGACAGGAAGAATTTTGCCCAATGCAGATATTATAGAAGTGCGTCAAGGCGACAGTTTTAATATAAAATTACGGTTTAAGGCGAAAAACAAGGCGCTTGATGTGTCTAAGCTGAAAGTGCTTATGCAAGTGCGTAAAACCGAAAACGATTCTCTGGTTTTTGAAAAAGAGGCAGAACCCGTGGAAGCCGCGCAGGGAATATATCTGCTGCGTTTGACGCCGGCTGAAACTTCGGCTCCGGTCGGCAGCTATAAAACAGATATTCAGGTAATGTTTGCCAACGGCGAGATAAATACGATTTTTCCGCAGAGCGTGGCAAAAGTCGGGGTGTTTCGTTTAACTCCGCAAGTAACCAAGTGAGGCGCTTATGCAAGAAAATATGATTGCGGTTAATATTGCCGACACGCAGGCGATAGATGTGTATTGGCAAGATGAAGTTGTTTTTGATTTAGATGTGCATCTGATGTGGGTAAGGTCCGGACAGCAGGAAATCAGTAAATATGTGTCTGAAGTCTCACTGCCCCAAATAGATGATTTTGCTAATCAAAAAATGCAGAATTATCGAGCCGAAGCCAAAAAAGCGGCGGTTTCCGCCAAAGAGGCAATGATCGAAGCGCAAAAACAGGCTGAAAATGCGGCTATAAATTGTGAAATGGCAGCAGGCAGTGCGGCGCAGGCGGCGGAGAGTGTAAATCAGGTGGCAGACAAAACCAAGCAGTCGCTGCAGGAAATTGCCGACTATGCTGATACGCTGAAAACAAAAATAGATGCATCAGCAGAAACTGCAAAAACATCAATTCAAAATGTGGCTGATGAATATGTAGGCGCCGCTAAAGAAAACTTGAATGATTATGTTGAGCAAACGCTTGAGCCTGAAATGCAGGTTTATATCGACAAAGCGCAGGAACAAGCAGACACAGCAGCGGCAAATGCGGCGGCAGCGGCGGAAAGTGCAACAAAAGTTGCGGATAGTTTGAAGGATAAAGCCGATATTGATGCCGGCAATTTTTCGGCAGCCGGAAAAAAGTCTATAACAAATTGGGGAACGCCTGATTACAATTCAGGGATAACTTTGACTTTCAGCAAAGTTTTTACCAACGCAGGTGAAAGCAAAACTATGGCAAAGTCAGGTTTATTTTGCTTTGAGTTTTTAGCTAATAATGTGATTTCCACAATCTGTTTTTACATCAATAACCGTTTTGTCGGGAAAATCGGAAACTCACAGACTTCATTAGCTTTTTGGGACGAAATAAATTTTCCGGTTACAAAAGGCGATGTTGTGAAAGTTACGGCAGAAACAGTCGGCGGCTTTACCGCAGCCGCCGTTGAGTCGTATCTTTTTCCGTATAAAGGGAGTATGTATGAATGATTAAATATGCACAAATTATAAATGAGCAAACCAAGCAATGCGAGGTCGGAATTGGCACAAATGCCGAGTTTTACCGCTCTGTCGGTATGACAGAAATGGAAGTTGAACAAGCCTATGACGGCGCTTGGTATGTTAAAGGCTATGCACCTGAAAAGCCGGCGGAAATTATGCAGCAGGAAATTCGTTTGGTGCGCAACGGATATTTGCAGGAAACCGACAAATATATGATTGCCGACTATCCGCTGACCGAGGAAGAAAGGCAAAAAATCAAAGCCTATCGGGAATATCTGCGGGACTATACCTTAACCGAAAATTGGTGGCAAAACAAGCCGCAGGGCTTTGCCGATTGGAGTAAAGAATGATTGATGATTTAAAAACAATCGTACTGTTTGTGCTGATGGCGATTGCGTCAGCCTACATTCATTATAAAGGCTTTTTTCAAGCCACCATAGACGCCGTGTTGGCGTTTTGCATGGGGTACATTATGTATTTGCTTTTAGATTATGCCGCACTTTCGGGAGCAACGAGAAGCGGCATTTCTTGTGTGGTAATTTTATTCAGCCGCGCTCTTTATGAGTGGGGCAACGAATTTATCAAAACTAAGTTATCGGCTTTGATAGCCGGAAAGGCAGAAAAAAATGATAGAGAATGATTTGCAGATTTTAGCGCGCACCTTGTTTGGCGAAGCCCGCGGCGAAGGCGATGAGGGGCTGGAGGCGGTGGCGTGTGTGATTATAAATAGGTTTAAAGCCAAAAAATGGTTTACCGGCTATGAAATGCTTAACGGCAAAAAAGTTCCGAGTGTGGCGCAGACTTGTTTAAAAAAGGCGCAGTTCAGCTGCTGGAACAAAAACGACCCTAATTATAAGCTATTGAGCCAAAAAACAATAACTGCTTACGGTTTTCAAAAATGCCTGCAAGTGGCGCAAAAAGCTTTGATGGGGCAGCTGACCGATTTTACCAACGGAGCGTTGTTTTATCACACCAAGCAGATAAAGCCACAATGGGCTGTTGGTAAAACTCCGTGCTATGTTGCCGGCAATCATCTGTTTTATAACGATGTGGAATAGGGAGGAATAATGGCTAAGAAAAAACTAAAAGCATATTCTTTTGCCGAAAGTTTGGAAATGCTGAATCGTTTGCAGCAAATGGCGGTTGATGAAGGCAATATCAATTTGGCTTTGAAAGCAGAAGAGTTGAAATGTAAAATTGCCGCCATGCAGACCGATAAAGAAGGCGAGCAGCCGGCGGAAAACTTAACAAAAATATTGGTGGATTTTGTAAATGACAAACAGAATGATAGCAAAAATACCGAAAATCTTTGCGCCTCTGATGAAACTGAAACGCCGCTATAAACTTTATTACGGCGGACGAGCTGGTGGCAAGTCGTATGCATTTGCCGACAGCCTGCTGTTGCTGGGGCGCATGAAAAAGCTGCGGATTGCATGTATGCGCGAAGTGCAGGATAGTATCAAAGATTCCGTATATAAACTTTTAAGCGACCGTATCAGCTTTTATGGTTTAAGTGATTATAAAATCAGCGAAACCAAGATTATGAATAAATTAAGCGGTACGGTTTTTATCTTTAAAGGCTTGCGGGAACAGGATTCCAACAACATCAAATCTTTAGAGGGGATAGATATTGTGTGGCTGGAAGAGGCGCAGAAAATCAGCAAGAAAAGCTGGGAGATTTTGGACCCGATAATTCGCAAAGCTGGTTCGGAAATTTGGATTTCTATGAACAGGGAAGAAGAAAACGATCCGGTTTGGCTGGCAGTCGGCGCGCATCCCGATGAGCGGACTTTGGTGGTTAAGGTTAACTATACCGATAATCCGTTTTGTCCTGAAGAAATGCGGTATTTGGCGCAAAAGTGCCAAAAGGAAAGTCCCGAAGACTATGAGCATATTTGGCTGGGAGCGCCGGTTTCTGTCGGCAGCCATAAGCTGATTGCGCCCCAATTGGTGCGTCAGGCGTTTGAAACAAGGCTGGAGCCAACTTCTTCTTCGCTGATTATTGGGCTGGACGTGGCGCGTTTCGGCGATGATAAAAGCGTGTTTTGTTTTCGGCGCGGGCGCGTCTGTTTGTTTTTTGAAAGCTATGCCCGTTTGGATAATGTCGAAGTGGCAAACCGTGCCACTTTTTTTATCCGCCAATATAAGCCAGCGCGTGTGTTTGTTGATGCCGGAGGTGTGGGCGGCGGCGTGGTGGATATTTTGAACGACCGTGGTTTTAAGCGGGTTGTGCGGGCGGTAATGTTCGGCGCCAAGGCGCTGGCAGATGACCGCTATCATAACCGCCGCGCCGAAATGTGGGACGAGCTGCGTATATGGCTGAGCGGCGAGCAAAAAGTGGAGCTGCCGAATGATGAAAATTTGGCAAACGAGCTTTGCGCCGTTAACAAAAAATATGACAGCCGCGGACGCTTGCAGCTGGAGGAAAAAGAAGAAATTAAAAAACGGCTTGGCAAGTCGCCTGATATGGCAGACGCATTGGCGCTGACTTTTGCCGAACCGGTTTTTGAGCGGGCGGACGAAGAGTGCGGACGTTTGCCTGGCGACAGCATAGAAAGTATGTTTCGCGCTAAAAATTCCGCCGATGATAAATGGTAATTTTTTTTAAGAGAAAGGATAAAATAAAATGAGTTACAGACCTAGAATAATGCGTGAAAACGAGGCTTACGGCTGGCTGCCGGAAGATGAGGCTTATGGCATAGTTTCTAATGTTCCGACACAGCCGGAACCGGAAGACAAAAACATCTACAGCGACAACGAACTTGCTCAGGAAAGAAGCGTAAAAGAACATTGTGATGATTTTGGTAAAAAATAACTTGCAATTTGTAAATATTTATCGGAAATATACTATAGGTGGGTTATTTAAGGAATAAAAACATATGAAATGGGTATTTTATTTTGCAGCAGTATTTATCGTTTTGGCGGTTATTGGTTTTGCCGGATATTTGTTTTTTGATAAACAAGCCTATTGCTTGGATATCGGAAAAATCTATGACCCAGTGCAAAAATCTGCCGTGATGACTGTTTGAGTTGGAACGACCAAACCGGCTGCGTGCCGATAACAGATGAAAACCAGCAGAAAAAATCCGCCGGAGAACTGTAAAAAAAATAATCATTGGCTTTATTGAGCAAAACGCTTTGTTGATATAAAAAACAAGGCGTTTTTTTATACCCGAAATTCGGAGAAATATGATGACTTTCATCAGCAGACAATTCGCGGAAGAGGTGCTTCTTCCAGACGGATCTGTCGCGTCTTCGGTCGCGGACGTTGACAAGTATTTACACGCCACAGGTTTAGCTTTGGCGGGCGACTATTCACCCGAATATTATCAAAATATTCGCAATCAACAAGAAAGAGAACGGCAGCAGTCTTTGTTTGCCGATTTTCTTTATAACTACAAAAGGATGATATGGAAATGAATGATTTAAGAAAGGAAATTGAACGACAATTCAAAGCGTTCGGTTTATCTGAGCCGGACGAAAAAGCCACAGGAGAGGATATTTCTGCTGTCTCAAATAATGAAGAAGAAAGCGGGCTTATTGCTGCTCCTGCTGATTTTGAACCGGAATATTCGGTGGCGTTTAGTGAACTTTCGCCGAAATGGCAAAAGTATTTAAGCAAGCGTGAAGAAAAATTGAAAGCCGAACGTCAGGAGTTGTCTGCCAAAATAGGACTTTTAGACAGTCTGAAAAATTTGGACGGCGAATTTCAAAAACGTAAAACTGAAAACAACATACACAGCTTGCGCGAATGGCTTGAAGGTTTGGCATATATTGACGAACAAATGCACAGCCGCCCTGTGGAAACCTTAAACGCAATCGCTCAGGTGTTTAAGGTCAAGGCGCAGTTTTCGGAAACTCTGCAAACCGAAATTTCTGATCGAATTTTAAAAAGGCTTAGCGATCTCGATTTGAGTTTTCACAGCCTGAGAGACTATTTGCAGCAAAGCGAGCAAAGAAGTTTTTACAGTCAAATACAAGCGTTCGGTTCACAAAAAGATGAATCCGGACATTTGCTGCACCCGTATTTTGACGCTGTTTTTAAACAAATGCAGGCTTTGTTGCAAAACGGACTGGCATCAAGCATTGAAGACGCCTACAAGCAGGCGGTTTGGCTCAATGCCGATGTCCGTAAAGAGTTGATTGCCAAGCAAATCGACTCTGACGCCGCCGAAGCGCAAAAAGCGCAGAAAGCGGCATTTTCCCCAAAGGGAAAAGCAAAAGCGCCGGAAAGACCTCTGACCTTGCGGGAAGAGATTGAAAAAAATATGGCTGCTTTTTTGGATTAACTTAAAAATTTTAAAAGGATAGAAAATGACAAATAAAAATTACAATGAAGTGTTTACCGTAACTTTGAACAATCGTTCAAAAGAAATGGCTGATAATATTTCTAAAAACAACGCGCTTTTAACCCGTCTGAAAGACAAAGGCAAAATGCGTCCGCTGACCGGTGGTGCCAAAATTTTGGAAGAACTGGAATACGGCGAGGGCGATATGGTGTGGTATTCCGGCTATGATACCATTAACTATACTCCGAAGCAATTGTTTACGGCAGCGGAATACGCACTTAAATTGTGTGCTGTGCCGGTGGCTATTTCCGGTGAAGAATTGCTGATGAACAGCGGACCGGAACAAGTTATGGATTTGTTTGAAAAACGTATTTCTAACGCCGAAAAAACTTTGAAAAATCAAATGTCTGCCGCTTTGTTCAGCGACGGCACCGGTTCGGCAGGCAAAGAAATCGGCGGCTTGGCTTTGCTGGTTGCAGACGATCCGACTTCCGGCACGGTCGGCGGTATTGACCGTTCGGCGGCTGGAAATGAATTTTGGCGCAACCAAAGCGTAAGCGCTGATATTGATTCTTCCAATATCCGTCAGATGATGAACAGCTTATATCACAAATGCTGCCGCAACGCTGATAAACCGGATTTAATTGTTTGCGATGATGCTTTGTATACGTTGTTTGATGAATCTTTGTCGGCTTTGCAGCGTTTTTCTGACCCTAAAATGGCGGACGCTGGTTTCACCAGCCTTAAATTTAAGGGTGCAGATGTGATTTTTGACGGCGGTCAAGGCGGCTATTGTCCGGAAAAACACATGTACTTTTTGAACACAAACTACATTTATCTGCGCACTCATAAGGACCGTAATATGAAAATTATCGGTGGCGACAGATTGGCGATAAATCAGGATGCGTTATACCGTATTATTGGCTGGGCAGGCAATATGACTATGTCAAATGCGGCTGTTCAAGGCGTGTTGATTAACACTAAAGAATAATTGGTAAAAATTGAAAAGGAGTGAACTAAAATCACTCCTTTTCAATATGTTATAAAATCAAGATAAAGTAAAGGAATAAAAACTATGGATATGGATTTTGCCTTGTTTCAACAAGTAATCGGCACAAAAGAAACAGAAAAAAACGTGGCGGCAAGATTTTATGATAAAGCGGTTAAAACTAACGAGGTTGCAGACAACGGTCTGCCGGTTTTTAAAAATGTTACTTATATAGAAATCCGTCTGAAAGATAACAATACCGAAGTGTTTGACCAGCCGGCTACCGCAGATAAAATCCGGCGTTTTCCGCAGGAATATGCCTTGTATAAGCTTTCTAAAAAGCAAACGGAAAACGGCACGCCGCTGGAGCAATTTGCATTTTTGACCGCGGCGGAAATTGCTACCTGCAAAAGCCGCGGCGTGTTTACGGTAGAAACTTTAGCAGGTTTGGATTTTGATAAGGTGCAAAGCCTTGGTTTGCAGGACGAACATGTTTTAGCGCAGATGTTTTTAGAAAAATCAGAAAATAACAAGATGTTAGATGATTTTGCCAAAAAGGAGCTTGAATATGAAAGAGAAATTGAAACTTTGCGCGAACAGCTTGCAGCAGTGCAACGAGCTCTTAGTGAAGAGCGTAAAAAACATTCCGGCGCCAAAGCGGGAGAAAAATAATGAAGACAATTTTAGAAATATGCCGCGAGGTTGCGGATTTAGCGGCGACAAAACGCCCAAATAATTTGTTTGACGCCAATAGCCAGCAGGAAAGTATTTTTTTAAGCGTGGCAAAATCGGCTCTCGACAGCCTGCTGCGCTACGGCGATTGGCAGGAACTGACCAAAGAAGGCTGTTTGCGCACGGTTGAAGGGCGCACTCAATACCCAATTTCCGAGTTTTT
Source organism: Mediterraneibacter gnavus (assembly GCA_963617265.1). GTDB lineage: Bacteria > Pseudomonadota > Alphaproteobacteria > RF32 > CAG-239 > RUG410. The sequence continues at coordinate 24,903 of CAVEOB010000007.1, read as the reverse complement.
GCCGGATTTCTTCTGCCTTTTGAATAACACTATTTTTATTAAAGACAGTAAAGAGCGCATAATCGGCGCCATTACGCCGGAGCAGTGGATGCGGGAAAAATATTTTTCCAGTCCAAGCAATGAATTGAAATTCAAAATTCAAAACGGGCGCTTTGTTTTTTTAACTCCGCCGGCAGGCGGTTTGCGTATTGTGTTTCAATATCGTTCCAACGGCGTGGTTTGGGATTTTGACACTTTTGAAGAAAAAAGCTCGCTTACCGCCAACACTGATGTTCCGGTTTTTGACGAATATTTGGTTAAGCTGAATATTTTATGGCGGTGGCTTAAACGCAGCGGGCTGGACTATGGCGAGGAATATGATGAATTTCAGCGTGAATTAAAAAAGCGCTTTGGTTCCGAGCACGCCGCCGCCAACATAAATTTGGCAAAGTCGGATAATGGTTTGAGCGAAACAGGAGTAATAATCAATGAAATTAAAATCAGCAGCGCGGGGCAATAAGTCGGTAAGTTACACTTTGCCTGCGCCGATAAAGGGATTGAATGTGCGTGACAGTTTGGCGGATATGGACGCTGGTTACGCCGTTGTTATGGACAACTATATGCCGCTGGATACAAAAGTGGCTTTGCGTAAAGGCTATGTTGAATATGCGCAGCTGCCGGAAAAAGTGTGTACCTTAGCCGAATATAAAACCGGTAGCAGCAGTTATTTTATGGCGCTGTCCGGCGGAGCAGTCTATAACATCAGCTCGCGCAAAAATATTTACGCTTATGAAAATGTAAAATTTACCAACAGCTATTGCCGTACCCAACAATATAAAAATTATTTATATTTTGTAAACGGCAGCGACATTCCCAAAGTCTATTACCGCGATGACGACGGAATAGAACATTTTGAAGACTGGGGCTTCAGCGCCGAAAATTTGAATGCCACGCGCATTTCCGGCGTCGGGCTTTCCAAGCAGCGCTTGTGGTTTATTGAAGGTGGCACTCTCAAAGTTTGGTATCCTGAAACCGCCGGCAATATCGCCGGTAAGCTGAATTGCTTTGATTTGGTGCAGGTGGCGCGGTTCGGCGGCGAGCTGATGGCGGTTGCCAACTGGACGCAGGACGGCGGGCAGGGTATTGATGATTTGACGGTGTTTATCACTTCGGAAGGCGAAGCGTTGGTTTACGTCGGGTCAGACATTAACAATGCCGACAGCTGGCAGCTGAAGGGTGCTTACAAAATCAGCCGTCCGATTGGCTATAATTGCTTGGTGCCGTATCAGGGCGATGTGGTTATAATTTCTGAAGACGGCTATATTCCACTGTCCAAGGCTTTGCCGTTGGAACAAGCCAATGCGTCGCAGATAGCTTTCAGCGATGCCGTCCGCGGTTTGGTGCTGTCGCGGACTGCGCGTAATTTGAAACGTTACGGCTGGCAGGGAATAATTTACAGCCGCGGCGGTTATGGGCTGTTTAACGTGCCGGTTTCCAATCAGTATGAACAGCATGTGATTAACGTAAACACCGGCGCTTGGTGCCGCTTTACCGGTATCCGCGCGCATTGCTGGGGTTTGTATAATCAACGACTTTATTTTGGCTCGGATCAAGGTGTTTATTTGTTTGATGAAAGCTATGCTGATAACGGAATGGAAATCAGCGGCTGCGTCGAGCAGGCGTATAATGATTTGGGCAGCAACTGCGTTAAAAAAATTCAGCTGCTGAACCCGCGTACCAAGTCCAGTTCCGGCTATACACTGGTAATTTATACCAATATGGATATGGAAAGCCGTAAAATTGACTATCAGGAAAACTTATCGTCTTCAAACCTGCATAAGTGGAATGAAACCAAATGGTCAAGCTCGGCAGAACCGCTTGGCATAAAATGGGGCGCTGCCGACAGCACGTCTATCCGCAGCCAATGGATAGCTAATTCCGCCACCGGCTACAAAGCCAGCGTGGTGTTTAAAACCAAGACCAAAGGAAATTTGATAGAGTGGTTTGAAACAGGAATCCGCTATGAAGTCGGGAGCGGTGTGCTATGAGCGATGAATATGAAATTCTGCCGGATAAAAACAATATCATAGCTAAGTGGGTTTGTGATGGTTTGGGGGAAAATGCTGATTGGCTCGACACGCATATGACTTATGGCTTTGCCCAAGATGGAAAAATGCTTGGCGGCTTAATTTTTCACAGTTACCGTCCCAATATAGAGGTTTGGTGGACAGTTTACACCGTTGACAAGCGTTGGTGTAACCGCCACATGCTTAGAGCTATGTTTGATTTGGCGTTTAACAAGCTAAAATGCCGGCGTATTTCGCTGCTGGTGAGCAAAAGCAACGCCACCAGCTTAAATTTTGTAAAAAAACTCGGTTTTCAGCAAGAAGGAATGTTCAGGGCGTACCGTGAAAACGGCGATGACTGCTGCATTTTCGGTATGCTGAAAAACGAATGTAAATGGATATAAAGAAAGGAAAAAAGAAATGAGTAAATCTATAGGAAAAGTTTTTGCTAACTCTTCAACCAATAAATATGGTTATGAAAATAACTATTTGAATTATCTTGGCAATTATGATACTTCAAATTATGATAATACCTTAAAAAATATGACAGGGCAGGCGCTTAGCATGAGTCAAAATTTGGGCAGTATGCCGGAATATCAGTTTTCAGTTAACGGTTCGGACGAGGCTCGTCAGCGTGCGGAAAACGCTGTGTATCAGTCGGCGGTGGATAAGCTTACGCCGCAATATCAGCAGCTGCGGACCGATTTGGAAACAAGTTTGGCAAACAAAGGCATCAGCGTTGGCAGCGAGGCTTATCAGCGGGCGATGAACGACCTGCAGCAAAAGCAAAATGAGGCGCTCAATCAAGCGGCATATCAAAGCATTGCAGCGGGACAGGGTGCATATAGCCAAAGTTTGAGCGACAATATCAACAGCGCAAATTTCAATAATAATTCGCAGCTGAATTACATTCAGCAAATTAAGGCGCTGCTGGAAGGTTCGGTTTCCGGCTATCAGAATCAGGCAAATTTGTACGGCATCAATAAAGATGTAGAAAACCGTCTGACCTCGGCGCGCCAAAGCAGCTGGGATAATATGTTTAAAACCGCGCAGACAATAGGACAGGTTGCCGGAGCTTTTTCCGGCGGCGGTACAAGTTTAGCCGCCCAACAGGCAGCCGAAAAAGCCCAAGAACAAAAGTAAAAGAGGTAGTTATTTTACTTACATTTGTAATTATTTTGTTTTACTACTTAGATATATTTAATTAACCGCATCGGGAGAATGATAAATGAAAATAAAAGATAAAGGGCTGGGCGAGCTTGCTGGATTGTATTTTACAGCAGATTATCTGCTTACAGAGCTGGGACGTTGGATTGAATTTTTAGCGGCTCCTATTGAAACAATAACAGACGTTATGTTTTGGGCTTTTATCGTTTTCCTGATTGCCGGTTTGCTCCAAAAAGAGAGATTTAGCTTTTTACAGAGTTTTATCACAAAATTTCCAAAGTTTTCTGTATATATGCACTACATTGGCTGTGTTTCTTTGCTTGTGTATATCGTAAGCGCAGTAATTGTGCCAGTTATACTGTCGGAAAGCGTTGGTTCGATGTTAAAAGAATGTTTAGCTTGGGTATTGATTGTTTTGGGCTACGGCGGGGAAATACTTGCTTTGGTTATTGCAACGTATAAAGTATTTTTCCAGCCGAAAACTTCAGAAAATCAGTAAAAAACTGAAATAAGAAAAAACCGGAAGTATGAACTTCCGGTTTTTTTCTTATTGGTGGAGGTAAGCGGGTTCGAACCGCTGACCTCTTGCATGCCATGCAAGCGCTCTCCCAACTGAGCTATACCCCCAATAAAAAGAGAATATCAACATAACGCACATTCAATAACATATAGTTTAAGCTTTGTCAAATTTATTTTTTAATATTGGGGGTAAATTTGTTTATATCAATGTAAAGTTGTTATGTGCGGTCAAAGTTTCATCAGTCAAAATATCAAGATGCTGCCGGTTATTTTTTATATAATTTATATAGTTATAGAGGGTTTTGCGGTTACAGTCTAGCAGTTCAGCAATTCTAGAAATCGGGACGTCTTCATTAAGCAGTTCGACTATTTGCCGAAGATGTTTGTCCAAGTATTTCTTTTGATTTCGGCTGCCGTTGGGACGCCCCAGCGGACGACCTTCGTTGCGTACGCGGCTCAAAGCCTCTTTGGTGCGCTGAGAAATTAAATTGCGCTCAATCTCGGCAGAAAGCCCGAATGCAAAAGCCAAAACTTTGCTTTGAATATCGGCGCCCAGGCGATAATTATCTTTAATAGTCCATACTTGCGTTTCTTTGTTTAAGCAATCGTGTAAAATACTCATAACCTGCAGCAGATTGCGCCCTAATCTTGAAAGCTCGGTAGCAATCATGATGTCGCCTTTTTTCAAATTTTGCAGCAAACCCCAAAGCTTTCGTTTTTCCAAACATCGAGTAGCGCTGATTGTTTCCATAATCCAATGGTCTATTTTCATTTTATGGCGTTTGCAGAATTGTTCAATTTCAAATTTTTGGTTTTTAGTGTTTTGTTTGTCCGTACTGACGCGGATATATCCGTATATCATTTTATCTCCTTTAAACAATGTGGTGTGTAAAGGGGTATCATTTTAAATGATATGCAGAAAAGTTGCCAGCTGGAGATTGTAAGCGCATCAGAAAAATCAGGATTTAAAATAAAAAAAGACTGTTTTGCAACAGTCCTTTTAGTGGCTCCGACTATCTGATTCGAACAGATGACCGATCGGTTAACAGCCGATTGCTCTACCGCTGAGCTAAGTCGGAATAATTTTGGAGGTCGGTACCGGAATTGAACCGATATAAAAGGATTTGCAGTCCTCTGCATGAGCCATTCTGCCAACCGACCGGTTCGTACCGAAGAAGTACCAAACTCATTTAACAAAAACCATATATACCGATTTTTTTTCAAACGTCAACACTTTTTTTTACTTTTTTTCATTTTTTTTATATCGGTGGAAAAAATACGTTTTTTTGTGG
>CAVEOB010000007.1:0-19870 GCA_963617265.1 Mediterraneibacter gnavus | reverse complement strand
CTGTTATATTATATATTTGTGCCAACAATAGGAGAAAACAATGAAAATAGCTATCGCGTCCGACCACGGCGGATTTGAATTGAAAGAACAGCTGAAAAAGCATTATGCTGATTTAAAAATGAATGATTTAGGTACTTATTCGGCAGAATCGGTAGACTATCCTGATATTGCCGATAAAATGGCGCAGGAAATCCTTGATAAAAAATCTGATTTGGGCATTTTAATCTGCGGCACCGGAATTGGTATTTCAATTGCCGCCAACCGCCACAAAGGGATTCGCGCTGCTTTGCTCTATAGCGTCGAAGTTGCTAAATTGGCAAAACAGCATAACAACGCCAATATAATTGTTTTTGGCGGGCGCACCATGAAATTTGCCGATGTAACAGCGGAAATTGACGCCTTTTTAGCGGCAGAATATGAAGGTGGACGCCATCAGCGCCGTTTAGATAAATTAGATAAGGGGGAATAATATGGATTTTGAGCAGAGCTTACAGACAGAAGACCGCGATGTTTATGATATTATTCAAAAAGAACTTAAACGCCAGCGCGAACAAGTAGAGCTGATTGCCAGCGAAAACATAGTTTCACGCGCGGTTATGGAGGCGCAGGGTTCCGTCTTGACCAATAAATATGCCGAAGGCTATCCTGCCCATCGCTATTATTGCGGCTGTGAATTTATTGATAAAGTGGAATCTTTAGCGCAGGAGCGGGCTAAAAAAATATTCAAAGCTCAATATGTTAATGTGCAGCCTCATTCCGGCTCGCAAGCCAATATGGCGGTTTATTTTGCCTTGCTTAACCCCAGCGATATAATTATGGGAATGAGCTTGGACGCCGGTGGACACCTGACTCACGGAGCAAAGGTTTCAATGTCCGGCAAATTGTTTAAGGCTGTGCAGTACGGCGTGCGTAAAGACACTGGCTTAATTGATTATGATGAAACAGAGTGCTTGGCTTTGGACTGCAAGCCGAAATTGATTGTTGCCGGCGGTTCGGCTTATCCTCGGCAGATAAATTTTGCCCGTTTCCGCGAAATTGCCGACCGTGTAGGCGCTTATTTAATGGTTGATATGGCGCATTTTGCTGGTTTGGTCGCCGGCGGACAGCACCCAAACCCGCTTGATTTTGCCGATGTTGTCACCACAACAACCCACAAAACACTGCGCGGACCTCGCGGCGGTATGATTTTAACCAACAACGCCGATATTTATAAAAAGGTTAATTCTGCAGTGTTCCCAGGGTCTCAAGGCGGACCGCTGGAGCATGTGATAGCAGGCAAAGCTGTTTGCTTTGGCGAGGCTTTGACGTTGCAGTTTCAAGAATATGCTAAGCAGGTTATTGTTAACGCCAAAGTTTTGGGCAACACTTTGATAAAACGCGGCTTGGATTTGGTATCTGGCGGAACTGACACGCATTTGGTGCTGGTAGATTTGCGCCCGAAGAAGCTGACCGGCGATGTGGTTACTACTGCTTTGGAAAAAGCGCATATAACCTGCAATAAAAACGCTATACCGTTTGACCCGCAGCCTCCTAAGGTTACTTCTGGCGTGCGCTTGGGAACTCCGGCAGGCACGACCCGCGGTTTCAAAGAGGCTGAATTTGAGCTTATCGGCAACTGCATCGGCGATGTAGTTGACGCTTTGGCTCAAGGAAACGCTGATGCGGTTATTGAGCAAACTAAAAATAAAATTATTAAACTTTGTAACAACTTTCCAATTTATGAGTAAAGGACTGAAAATATATGATTAAGAGCTTTTTTAATGAATTCAAAAAATTCGCAATGCGCGGCAATGTTATGGATATGGCTGTCGGTATCATCATTGGTGCTGCATTTGGTAAAATTGTCGATTCTATGGTAAAAGATATTATGATGCCGCCAATCGGTCTGCTTTTGGGCAAAGTTGATTTTTCTGATTTGAAATGGAAAATCGCCGATGATGTTTCAATCAATTACGGTGTTTTCTTAAACAACGTTATCAGCTTTATCATTGTGGCTTTTGCGGTGTTTGTTTTAATCAAAGCCGTAAATAAGCTGCAAGAAAAAATGATAAAAGAGGAAGAGGCGGCTCCAACCACCAAAAAATGTCCGTATTGCTGCGAGGAAATTCCTTTGGCTGCAGTAAAATGCCCGCATTGCACCTCGGATTTACCAAAAAAATAATAATCTGAAAAACAATAATTTTAAGCGCCGGTCTAAAAAGCTGGCGTTTTTATTATCTTTTTTAGTGATTTTTTAGCAAAAATCCGCTAATATCACTATTGATATTTGAAAGGTGCTTTAAAATGAATAAAATCAGAATGATTGTTTCAGCAATGCTTTGCATCGTGATGCTGCTTGCGGGCAACTTGGCTTGCGCCGCGCCAAAAGCTAAAAACACTCCGCCTAAGGAATGGACGGTGTGGCTGGAAAGTTTAAAGCGCGAGATGATTTCTAAAGGCATTTCTCAAAAAACTATTGATGAGGCTTATAAAGGCAAAAACTATTATCACCCGTTGCCGGAAGTGGTGCGGCTGGATAAAAAACAGACCGAGCTGGTACTGACAACCTGTGCTTATGTAAATCGTTTGGTTACCGAAAAAAGAGTTAAAGACGCCAGAGAGCATAATTCTAAATTAACTAAGAAATATAAAAAAATAGAAAAAGAATATGGCGTTCCAATGCCGTATTTAACGGCATTTTGGGCGGTGGAAACTAATTTTGGGCAAAATAAAGGCACTTATCACCTTATAGACAGCCTGACTAATTTAAGCTATAAAAACCGCCGTTCCAAGTTTTTTAAAAACGAACTGTATCAAGTTTTGAAAATTATGGATAAAACCAAGCTCAGCGAAGATAAAATGCTAGGCTCGTGGGCAGGGGCTATGGGACATTTTCAGTTTATGCCGTCCACGTACAACAGCTATGCCGTGGACTTTGACGGCGACGGCGTGCCGGATATTTGGAACTCGTTTGATGACGCCATTGCTTCTGCCGCCAACTATTTGGGCTCATTGGGCTGGAAAAAAGACGAGCCGTGGGGCATGCGCGTTTCTTTGCCGTGGAACTTTGATTTCAGCCAAGTTGGACGACAAACCACCAAAAAAGTCGGAGAATGGAAAAAAATCGGCGTCAAAACCTATTACGGCTATAATCTGCCGTTTGATTCCGAGCTTAAAGGTTCGGTAATATTGCCTGACGGGCGCAAAGGTCCGGCGTATCTCGTGTTTGGCAACTTTAAGCGCGTGATGATATGGAATCGCTCCGATAACTATGCTTTGGCGATTGTCAGCCTTGCCGATTATATTAAAAGCCCAAAGAAAAAATGGACTCCGGTTCATGCTGCCGAGCAATATGTAATGAACAGCGATGAAATTAAAACCATTCAGCGGTTTTATAACAAGTTTGTACGCAACAAAATTAAAGAAGACGGCAAACTTGGCAGTGATACGCGTAAAGCCGTAAAGTTTTTACAGCACAAAGCCAAACTGCTGGAAGACGGCTATCCTGACTATCAATTGCTGACCAAAATTAAAAATTATAATCCGAAAATTGGGTTCGGCGTGCCGGTTCCGGTGGATAAAAAACCATCGCTGCACAAAAAAGCTCAAGCCGTTCCGGCAAAAAAGGCTAAGCATAAATGAATAATAATGCTTGCCGATATCAAAAAATCAGAGTAGGGTGGTTTAACTTAAAATTTTAAGATGAATAACAGAATGAACAGTATTAAACTATTTTTTGCTTTGCTGATTTGCGCTGGCGCGCTTAGCTCTTGTTCAAGCGGAACTCCTGAATTGTCCGGTTTATCTCCGCAGGCGCAGGCGGAAATAATCAAAAATTATGGCGGAATATATAAGGTTGGAAATCCGTATAAAATTGCCGGAAAATGGTATTATCCGAAAGAAGACTACAGCTATTCGGAAGTCGGCACGGCGTCATGGTACGGCGAAGATTTTAACGGCAAGCCGACCGCCAACGGCGAACGCTATAATATGAACACTTTAACTGCGGCGCACCGCACCTTGCCGCTGCCTAGTATTGTGCGCGTAACCAATTTGCAAAACGGACGCTCCATAATTTTGCGTGTAAATGACCGCGGACCGTATGTAAAAGACCGTATTATAGACCTTTCCAAGCGCGGAGCTCAGCTTTTGGGATATATGGGGCAGGGTACTACCCGAGTAAAAGTTGAAGTTATGCCTAAAGAAAGCAAAGCTTTGAAAGAAGCGTTGCTGAATTTGTCTTCGGCAAAGGGGAAGGCTTTGGCAGCCAGCTCAACTCCGGCGCCGTCTTTATATGAATCCTCTGCCGAACGTATAGAAATTTCCGAGCATGTTGCCGAACAGGCTGATGTTTACGCCAGCGCCGGCGGTAAAACTTACAGCACCGGAACCTACACGCCGACCGGAACAACAGATGAACCTGCGGTTTACGGAAGTGCGGCTTCTGCCGGCGGAGAACGTAAAACTGGTGCGCTGGGCACTGCCGGAACGGTCAAATCTGCTGATAACAGCGGTATATACGGCGTCGCCGCTAAAAATCCGGATAAAGGCGATACGCGTGCTGTCAGCGGACGCGGCTATCAATATTTGTCGGGATATTATTACATTCACGCCGGAGCATTCACGCAATATGACAAGGCGCATGTTTTAATGGTTCGGCTAAAAGAATACGGCAGCAGCCATATTGTTAAAATTGATGTCAGCGGAACAACTTACTATCGGGTGTCGGTTGGTCCGTACAGCCGTGTTGAAGAGGCTAAAGTGGCACAGGCTAAGTTAAAGTATTATGGTGTGAGCGACACCAGAATAGAAAAGAAATAGGAGATAAAAGATGAAGTTTAATAAAATTGGATTGACTGTTTTGTTATGCAGCACGGTTTACGGCTTTAACGCAATGTCTTTTGAAACTGCCGCGCGCAACGCAATTTTGATGGACTATGACACCGGCGAATATCTGTTTACTAAAAATATGGACGAGAGCGTGCCGCCGGCATCTATGAGCAAGCTGATGACCGTGTATATTTTAATGAGCAAAATCAAAGATGGGACAATTAAACTTGACGATACTTTTTCAGTTAGTGAAAACGCTTGGCGCAAAGGCGGAGCTGCAACCGGCGGTTCTACCATGTTCCTTTCCATCGGCGACAATGTCAGTGTCGAAAATTTGATTAAAGGCATTGTAATTCAGTCCGGCAACGACGCTTGCATTGTTGTAGCCGAAAATGTTGCCGGTTCGGAAGATGATTTTGTGATTTTGATGAATAAAACCGCTAAAAAGCTGGGCTTGAAAAACAGCCATTTTGAAAACGCTACCGGTTTGCCGCATCCTGACCACAGAATGTCTATGGAAGATTTAGCCATTCTTTCCCGCCATATTATCAGCGAATTTCCTGAACTTTATCACTATTTCAGCCAAAAAGAATTTGTTTATAACAACATCAAGCAGGGCAACCGCAACCCGCTGTTATATACCATGAAAGGCGCCGACGGTCTGAAAACCGGACATACCGAAGAAGCCGGATTCTGTTTGGCAGCGTCTGCAACTAAAGGCGACCGCCGCCTGATTGAGGTTATGAGCGGAATGAGCAGCAATCGTGAGCGTTCGGAAGAAGCTGAGCGCCTGATGAGCTGGGGCTTTAGAGAATTTAACAATTTCAAAATCTTTAACAAGGGACAAAATATTGCCGCGGCTAAAGTTTGGTACGGCAAGGATAAAACCGTTAATTTGACGGTTGCGGACGATGTGCTGAAAACCGTTCACCGCAGCCAGCAGGAAAATGTTAAGGTTACTGCAGAATTTGACGAGCCGGTGAAAGCTCCGATTAAAGCCGGTCAAAAAATAGGTGACATCAAAATAGAGATAGAAGGTCAGCCGATGCTGAATGTTCCTTTGGTGGCAGCTGACGATGTGGCAGAAACCGGAATGCTCGGCAAACTGTGGGCAAATATAAAATACTTTGTATTCGGAGTTAAATAATGCGCGGCAAATATATCACGCTGGAAGGTGGCGAGGGCTGCGGAAAATCAACGCAAGTCAAGCTGTTGGCACAGTATCTTGAGCAAAACGGTATTGCCTGCGTGCAAAGCAAAGAACCGGGGAGCACGGAAGAAGGCAAAATAATCCGCAGCTTGCTGGTTACCGGCGATAAGGATAAATTTGACGCCGTAAGCGAATGTTTGCTCTACTATGCCGACCGGCGCTGTGATTTAACCAAGGTGGTATGGCCTGCGCTTGACGCCGGAAAATGGGTGATAAGCGACCGATACGCCGATTCGACCGAAGCCTATCAATATTACGGTTATGATAAACGTGTTCCGCTGGAAACTCTGCATAATTTATACAAAATTGTTGCCGGAGATTTTAAGCCGGATTTGACCATTATTTTAGATATTGAACCGGAAGTCGGTATGCGCCGTTCCTATGCCAAAGCCGAAACAATGGCGGTAAAGGAACTGCGTTTTGAGAGCCGTCAGCTGGAATTTCACAATAATCTGCGCCGCGGCTTTTTAGAAATTGCCAAACGCGAGCCGGAGCGCTGCGTGGTTTTGAATGCCGACACCGATATTGAAACTCTGCACAAACAAATTGTGGAAACCGTAAAAGAAAGGCTGGGCTGCTGATGGCGGACGAAATAAACATCTCGCCACGCAATAACAGCTTTTTGCTGGGACAAACGCAGGCGGAAGAAGTTTTTTTGAAAGCTTGGAAAAATCAGACTATGCACCACGCTTGGATTTTGAGCGGTCCAAAAGGCATCGGTAAAGCCACTTTAGCCTATCGCATTGCCCGTTTTTTGCTGTGGGCAGATGAAAGCAAAAAAGACGCATATAATTCTTTGAATGTTCCCGAAGATTCTCCGGTTTTAAAGCAGGTCGCCACTGGTTCGCATTTGGATTTAATGGTGGTGGAGCGCGATTATATCGAAACCGACCGCAAAAAAATTATTAAAGCCATTCAAAAAGGCGAAGCGCCTGATGAAGAAGAATTAAGCTCTTTGAAGAAATCGGCGTTTATCCGCGTAGATGATGTGCGTAAAGTCAATGAGTTTTTATCTAAAACCTCGTTTAATAATAATTGGCGCGTGGTTATTATTGACAGCGCCGATGATATGAATAAAAACGCCGCCAATGCTTTGCTGAAAATTTTGGAAGAGCCGCCGGCGCATACGGTTTTGCTGCTTATCAGTCATAATGCCGGAATGTTGCTGCCAACTATCCGCTCGCGCTGTGCCAGATTGCCGCTGCAAATGCTTGATGTCAATACAACAGCCAGCTTGCTGCGCCGCTATCGTCCGCATTTGAACGAGGCGATGATAAGCAAAGTGGCGGAAATGTGTCCGCAAAGCGTGGGACAGGCAATTATGTATGCTGATTTGGACGCGGTCGGAATGTATGACGGCTTATGCAAAATTCTTTATTCCAAACAAAAATTTTCGTTGAGCGAATTGCTGAATTTTTGCACTGAGGCTGTGGCAACTCCGGATAGTTTTGATTTGCTGCAAGAGCTGATTTTGAAGTTTATCCGCGAAAATATGCCGCAAAGTCAAGATGTTGAAGCATTATATGCCTGCTGGGACGAAACAAACCGTATGTTTGCCGATTGCCAAAATATCAATATGGATAAAAAGCAGATGTTAATTAAACTTTTGACTAAAATTTGCAAGGTGCTGTAAAATGTTTACGGATAGTCATTGTCATATTAACGCTTTCGATTTTGATAAAGACCGCGAAGAAACGGTTTTGCGGGCGCGTGAAATGCAGGTCGATTATATTTTAGATGTTTGCGATGATATAGCTGATATGCCACGGCTGCTTGATTTTTGCCAAAGCCGTAAGCATATTTATACCACTGCCGGCGTGCACCCTGAATTGGCTGATAAATATCCGAATTTGACGGTGGCGCAGATTTTAGAACAGGCTGAGCTGCAAAAGGTTGTCGGTATCGGCGAGTGCGGTTTGGATTATTATTATAACTCCGACATAAAAGAACAGCAGCTCAAAGTGCTGTCAGAACATATTAAAGCGGCGCAGGAAAGCGGCTTGCCGTTGATTATACATAACCGCGATTCCGATGAGGATATGATTGCCCTGCTTGGCGAAGCTTATAAAAAGCAAAAATTTAAAGGCGAGCTGCATTGTTTTTCATCATCTGAAAAATTGTTGGAATTTGCGCTTTCGATTGGCTTTTATATTTCAGCTTCCGGTATTATTACCTTTAAAAAAAGCGAAGATTTGCGGCAGATGTTTAAAAATGTGCCGAATGAAAAACTGCTGATTGAAACGGATTCTCCGTATTTGGCTCCGGTTCCGCACCGCGGGCAGCGCAACGAGCCTGCTTTTGTGGTAAACACGGCGCAGGTTCTTGCCGAGCTGAAAGGATTGAGCATTGCCGAACTGGCAGATTTAACCACCCGTAACTTTTTAACATTGTTCAGTAAGGTAAACCCTGATGAGTAAATTGATAATTTTAGGCAGCGGCGCCGCCCCAGGAGTTCCGTCAGTTTCCGGTGGCTGGGGAGCCTGCAATCCGAACAATCCCAAAAACTGCAGGCAGCGTGCCGGAATATATTTAACCGACGGAACAACGCAGATTTTGATCGATACCTCGCCGGATTTGAAAAATCAGCTTATTGCCAACAACATAACAGCCGTTGACGGAGTGCTGTATACACACACGCATGCCGACCATCTGCACGGAATTGACGATTTGCGGGGAATTACACGCAACATCAAGCGCAGCTTAAATTTTTATGCCACAAAGCCGCAGATAGCCGAAATTAAAGAGCGTTTCAGCTATGCTTTTTCAAACGTTGAGCATTTGGATATAACCAATCACCCCGAGCTTTTGCCGGTTGAAATAAAATACGGAGAAAAGTTTGAAATCGGCACTTTTGATATTATGCCGCTGGAGTTCGGCGGGCACACAATGATAACCACCGGCTATTGTTTTAAGGGCGGACAAGTGGTACTTGTGCCTGATTTTAAGTCTATTCCGCCGCAAACTTTGGACTATTTGCAAAAAATTGATGTTGATGTTTTGATTATGCCCTTGACTATGCTGCGTGAGGGCAGGTATCATGCCGGTATTGATATTATTTTGGACAGCGCATCAAAAATTGCCGCCAAAAGAGTTTTTTTGACCCACATGGCGACCGAATGTGATTTTGATAAAGTCAACCGTTTGACGCCGGACAATATGCAGCCGGCTTTTGATAATATGATGATAGAGTTTTAAGGAGTGTATAAATGCTGTGTATTTACCACATTGCCGACCACGATGGGAAAGGTTCGGCAGCGATTGTAAAAAGTAAATTTCCGGAAATTGAGCTTATGGGCTTGAACCATGACATGGAAATTCCGTATGAAGAAATAGAAAAACACGACAAACTGGTAATTTGCGATATTGCTTTGCCGGTTAAATATATGCTTGAACTCAACAAAAAAGTTGATTTGACATGGATTGACCACCATGTTTCGGTTATCAAAGAATATGACGAATTGATGAAAACCGGCGAATATGAACCGATTAAAGGCGTGCGCAAAGTCGGCACTGCCGCCATTGTTTTGACTTGGGGCTATTTCTATCCAGAAAAAGAACTTCCTGAAGGTATCCGCCTGCTGGGGCTGAATGATATTTATGACTTGCGCGACCGCCGAGTGCGCCCGTTTGAATATGCTATACAAACTTTTGGCGTTAACCGTCCGACAGATAAAATTTGGACGCAGTTAATGAACAATGAAGTAGACATCAAAGCCATGGTAGAAAAAGGCTCGGCGATTTTGTCATGGGTGCGCCACCGCAACTATCGTTTGGTGCGCGGCATGGGCTTTGAAAGCGAGTATAAAGGAATGCGCTGCATCTGTGCCAATATGGCTCAAGGTCAGTCCGAATTTTTTGATTCGTTGGAAAATATTAAGGACTTTGATTTTATGGTAATTTTCTTTATGAACAAGAAAAATTTGTGGAATATGACGTTTTACACCGCTAAAAGCAATGTTGATGTTTCGCTGATAGCCAAGGAATTCGGTGGCGGCGGTCATGCTAAAGCGGCGGGAGCTTCCTCGTTAAAAGAGCTGCCGGACTTTTTGAAAAACGGTAAGCCGTGGAGCAAGCCTCAGCAAAATTAAAAATCGTTTCCTTAAAAAAATCCTTTTTGCTTAATAAAAAGGTTTTTTTTGCATCATACTTGACAAAATTTGTAAAAATGCTAAACTAAAGCAGTTTTTGTATTATTCAGTTATAATTTTAATTTTTAGGCTTATGGAAAATACAGCTGAGAAAATTGCGTTGGAACATTGCCGCTTAGGTTATGTTGCCAAGAACGGTAATCTTGAAATCTTATCGGTTTTGGATTTGTCTAGAAAAGACGAAATAAAGTGGATTGAGTGCGGTCATACGTTTGTCGCCCTCAAAAACTCCGGTTTCGGCAGATGGGACACCGCTATGCACCGCGAAAAGCCGCTTTTGACCAAAGGTAGAGTTTCGTTGCCTCTCGTTGAAGGATTGGCAGACTGCTTTGTTAACCGCTTCAAGTTCAAGCAAAACGTGCGTCTTTTACGTGCACACGGCATAGATGCCGATGATTGGCTTGAGGGCTGGTATTGGTCTTGTGAGGAACTAGGCTACGACGGCAATCAGATTCACACGTTTGAGATGTCCAGCGGAGCGTACTCTGTGCACGACCGCTTTGACACAAACGGTTTTGTCCGTTACGCGCTGCTCTAAATCAAGGAAAAGCCGGTAAAGTTTTTAACTTTGCCGGTTTTTAGTGAGTGATAAAATAAAGCCAATGCCGTGCTTTATAAGTTGTTTAATCCTATAGTTTTTTTATTTTTATGGAAAAATTCTTAGTTCACACGCCATGTGTATTGCTTTTGTTTGATGAGCAAAAGTGTGCATTGTCGACTGTATCGACTTTTGATGCGGAAGTCCGCAAAAAAGTTCAGGCAGTTGTTTGCGACGGCTTTGTCTTTGCCTTAAACGGGTTCGGCAGCCGGCTATTGACTGAGTTGTCTTTAGGTGAGGCTTGTTTGAAAGCCATTTCACCCAAGGACATGGCGCAGGCTGAAAAAGTCAAAAACAACAGTCTGCTGAAAAAAACAATTGCAATGCTGCGCTCTCATTGTGAGATTGATGACGGCGTAGTGATGTCGCCTCTGCTCATTTGGCAGAAATAACCGAAAAATCCCCTTAAAAATCAGTTGTTTTTAAGGGGATTTTTGTATATAGTGCTTGAACAGATAAGGAGAAAACAAATGCAGCTCAGTGCCAAGTATCAAGCCGTTTTAGAAGTTATTACACAGATTTTTCAAGACAAATATCCTGCTGATAACATTTTGAAAGAATATCTGCGCAATCGCAAATATATTGGTTCCAAAGACCGGAAGTTTATCACCAACACGGTGTGGAATATTATCCGTCATCGCAGCCGTTTGGAGTTTGATTGTGAAAGCACAGAGCCTCGTTTGTTGCTGCTTGCTTATTTAAAAGACGAGGATTTTGATGTGATTGCCGCTGGTTCGGAATATGGCTTGAAACCGCTGACTAAAGACGAAAAATATAAATTGGCGCATTTAAGAGAAGATGTCTATCCGGAATATGTTGAAAAAGAATGTCCGCAGTGGCTCTATGAAAAAATCGGCGATGCGGCATTGGCTGCAAGCTTGAACACCACAGCGCCGGCAGATGTGCGCGCTAATTTCATCAGTCGGGAAGAGGCTAAAAACAAGCTGCAGAAAGAGGGGCTTTTCTTTTCATTCACGCCGTATTCGCCTTATGGTCTGCGTTCGGCGGAAAGAGTGAATCTGCAAAATTGCGTGGCGTATCAAAACGGCGATATTGAAGTGCAGGACGAAGCATCGCAGCTGGGGGCGATTCTCTGCGATGTGCGCAGCAATCACCGTATTATTGACTATTGCTGCGGCGGGGGCGGAAAAAGCCTGCTGCTGGGGGCAATTCTGCATAATGACGGCTTGATTTATGCGCATGACAAAAACTTTAACCGTATGGACGGCTTAAAAGCAAGAGCCGATCGTTTGGGCATTAAAAATATTAAAATAATCCGTGAAATCGCTGCCGGAGATAAATTTGACCGCTTTATTGTTGATGCGCCGTGTTCGGGCAGCGGTACATGGCGGCGCTCGCCTGACGCAAAATACCGCTTGACCGCGAACCAGCTGAAAACCATTGAAAAAGCGCAAGCCGAAATTTTGGATATTGCCGCAAAACATATTGCCGATAATGGTCGGATTATTTATATGACCTGCTCCGTTTTGCCGGAAGAAAATGAGCGGCAGATAGAAAAGTTTTTGCAAAATCATTCGGATTTTTCAACAGTGAATATGAAAAATTTGTGGGAGCGGAAACTGGAGCAAAATTATCCATTTGCAGAAACTCGCTGGCTGAAATGCTCGCCGATTTTAACCGGTACGGACGGTTTCTTTGTCTGTGCTTTGCAAAAGAAATAAACTGTAACGTTTTGTGTGTTGCAATCTGCCGCCGCTAAGTCTAGTCTTGCGATTAACAGGTATTTTAAATTTAGAAGAGGATTAAAACTATGGCTAAAATTCATGCTACTGCTGTTGTTGAAGACGGCGCGCAAATTGCAGACAGCGCAGAAATCGGACCATTCTGCTGGGTGAGCTCCCAAGCTAAAATCGGCGAAAACGTACGTTTGCTGGGGCAAGTTACCATTTACGGCGATACCACAATCGGCGAAGGAACTGTTGTTTTCCCAGGGGCTAGACTGGGCTGCGGACCACAGGATCACGGCAATGAATTTCAGCCGGGGGCGCGCCTGATTATCGGCAAGCGCAATGTAATCCGTGAAAACGTGACAATGCACGCCGGAACACCGAAAGAACATCTGACAACCGTTGTCGGCGATGACGGTATGTTTATGATTAACTCGCACGTTGCGCATGACTGCGTGGTCGGCAACAATGTAATTATGACCAACAACGCCGTAATCGGTGGACACGTTCATTTGGGCGACGGCGTGATTTTGGGCGGCAACTGCGCTGTGCACCAGTTTGTACACATTGGGCGCAAAGCTATGGTCGGCGGCGTTTCCGGCGTTGCTCGTGACATTATTCCGTTTGGTATTGCCAATGGTATGCCGGCGCACCTGCGCGGTTTGAATGTTATCGGTTTGAAACGCAGCGGCTTGGAAGAAAGTGTTATCAAATCTTGCACCCGTGCCTTTATGTTTATTTTTAAGGGCTCTAACGGCACTTTTGAAGAGCGTGTTGCGCAGGCTGCGGAGAAATATAAAGACAATGAAATGGTTATGGAACAAATCAAATTTATCCAAGAGTCTTTGGCTGGCAAGCGTAATTTGACAATTGCCGAATGATAAATTCTGTTAAATTCAAATTTTTTTAGAGCTTCTTTATATAAGAGGCTCTTTTTTGTATAATAATTTTACAAATAAACAAAATTTGACAAATTTTTTGTTGCACTGTTTGAAAAAATATGGTTTAATAAGGCAAAATAATTTATTAGCAAGGATGATGCCCATGTCTGAAGATTTGAATAATGAAACCGAACAAAATGCTGAAGAGCAGCAAGAGCAAAACAACGAACAGTCTCAGCCGAATGTTGCTCAAAACATAAACGAAATCGTGCCTTTGGACGAAGATGTGTTTCGTGAAAAGCTGCTGCAGGATTTATTTTCTAAGCCTGAAAACAGCCCAGAAAAAATATGGCTTGATGATGAGGTTAAAGAGTGGTTTGAGAGCCAAGGCACTCCGTTAAATGGAAATTCTGTCGATATGGAAGTTGATATTCACAGTGAAATGGGTGAAAAAATCTATCAGGATTATTTGGACTCTATTTGCTATAATGTCAAAACAGATTCTTTTTCTTTGAATGCCGATAAAGTCAACAGCGCGTTTGAAACTTTGTATGAGTTTGCAGCAGTGCAGTTCGCTTCAGAAATCAGTACTGGCAGGATGGATAAGGTTATAAGGGCGCGTTTAGAGACTATTCCGCAGCTGGAAGAAACTTATGTGGTGGCAGCGATCGGACGCGATTTATATGGAATGATGAACTCAGATGCTGCCTCAACCTCTCAAATAGAAGTTGAAAATAAGGTTCAAACCTTGGAAGATTTGCATGATGTTAATATTATAGATAACGAGCAAATGGCGTTGGGCTATCATAACATTGCGATTGTGCTGGAACGTATGTCCCGCAACAAAACCGAAGGCTTAGGCGCCAACAAAGAACGCTTGGCTTCATATGACTATATGAGTAAAGCCCTGCGCTTGACGGCAGATCCTCAGCTCATCAAAACCTGTTATGAATATTTGCCGAATACTCAAAACAAAAAAATGCAATATGTCCGCGAGGCATGTGACAGAGCTTTGGTGGCAAATGACGGTGATAAAACTGCTTTATACAAAATTCACACCATTTACAGCAAAACTTTGGAAACTGAAAATAACACGGCGCATCTTACTCTAGTGTCTGATGAAAACTATGCCGAGGCGATGTATCATTATCAAGAAGCTTTTGAAAATGCCAACACTAAGGAACGCAAAGCAAAAGTGCTGCGCAATATGGCAAAACTGCAAAAGAATGCCGACAAAATGGTGTCATATGCCACTCGTGCCGAATTGGCTGAGCATTATTTAACCGGCAAAGCTAAAGTTCGTGAATTGCTGCGTTTGGCGTCAGATGTTTCTAAGCCTGAAACTAAACAGGCTTTGTATGAAAGCGCTGCAAATGAGCTTATTGACAGTGCGGAAATTAAAAATGGCGAAAAATCTTTGCTGCTGTCAAATGTAATTCATCATTTGCGCCCGCTTTACGGCAATGATAAAGCTAAGCAGGATAATTTGGATAAATTAGAAAAACAATATTGCACCAAGCCTAAAAATAAAGAGTTTTCGCTTGTACGTGCTTCATCAAAAGGAAATGATTATTTTAACTAAATAAATATCAAACTAAAGAATAAACCGAAACAGCTGAAGTTCCGGTTTATTTTTTTGTAGATTAAAGCAGCTTATTCCAAGGTGTTGCTTTTAGTAAATTTGAAGGCGTTATGCATAACTTTAGGACGAGCTGGCGCCGGTGCGGCGGTTGTTGTTTGTTCCGGCTGCTGATGTTGAATTTTAGCCCGTAATTCGGCGAGTCTTTCATCTACTTTGACAGTGCCTGATTTGCCTTCTTTTTTCCGCTGGGCAATTTCTTTTTTTTCATCTCTTTATGAGCGGCGTCCAGTTTGCCGTCAGATATAATATAGTGCATATAATCAGTTTTTGCATTGTACCCAAATTTATTTAGCTTGCCTTCATAAATTATGGTGTCCGGCGATATTCTTTCGCCTTTTTTATCATAAAAAGCAACCAGTCTGGACACATGGTCTTTGGAGCTTTTCTGTACCCATTTGCCGTGAATTTTTCCTTTGCGGTACCAGCCGTAAGCCACGGTTTTCCCGTCATCGGAATAACGTAGGCAAGGACCGTCCAAGCGTCCGTTTTTATCAACGACGCAGCGGCTCATCAGCTGTGTTTTTGCCGAATCATAATAGTTTTCCTGCAATTTATGTCCATCATTGTTGCAAGATTTTAGATAGCGTTCAAAAGCATTCAGATTTTGCTTTTTTGGCGCAGCGGCTGGCGCTTTTTCAGCATCGGGCAAGGCTGAATGTAAAAACATATACACGTTAATAAAGCGTTTTTTCAGTTCCAAGCTGCTGTCCAAATAAAATCGCCTTGGGGTTCTTGATGATACGGCACTGTTTTCAGAAAACATTTGCCCCTCCGCGCTAGAGCATTTATATAAATATAGTATAGCAATTTTGTACAAAATAACAAGAAAATATTTAAAAATTTCTTGCATAAAGTCAAAAATAATCATACAATAAAAATGTATTAAATAAGTATTGTGGTTGAATTATGGCAATTAAATTTGTTGTCTTTGTATCTTTTATTAAAGAGAAATATCCATAAAACTTATTGTTTAATTTTAATGTATAATCCCTTTAATTTTATAAGTTATGAAGAGAACGCTTGTAAGTGTTATTTTAATCATTATTGCGTTTTTTACAATAATGATTGTTGGTAACGGTACAGTGATTAATCTAGAAACAGAAGATGGCATTGAATATGCTCTTTATAGTGCTGTTTCGGTGATGATGTCGCTTTGCGCCGCTTGTTACTTTAACAGCAATCGCCGTAAATGTTTGATGTTTTTGCTGTTTGCTTGGCTGCTGCCGCTTATAGCCGGTATGACAACATTTTTTGTTGCGGCTGTGTTCAGTGCTCTGATTACGGTTGTGACCGATCAAAAAGTGTTAAACTGGTTTAAAGAGATGGCAGAGCCAGAAAAGGGCTGTCAGCTTGACGAAACCGACGAATAACACGAAAACACCGTTATCTTGTATAGAGATAACGGTGTTTTTTGTGCGGCTATGTGCATAACCTGCCGTAAATTTTTGAAAAATACAGTGTTTATTGTATAATACAGCAAATTTAAATTGGACTGTACAGGTGAAAAGTATGGAAAATCAAGATAATAAAAAAATTGTTGTGCTGCAGGTTTTACCGGAATTAGGGCAGGGCGGAGTAGAGCTCGGCACCATTGAAATTGCCTCAGAGCTGCAAAAACGCGGTATTGAAAACTATGTCGCTTCCGAAGGCGGACGTATGGAATATAATTTGGAGCGCATTAAAGTTAAGCATTTTACATTGCCGCTGAAAACCAAAAATATTTTCAAAATGTATCTGAATTCACTGAGTTTGGCGCGGATTATCAAAAAATACGGTATTACTATTGTGCACGCCCGTTCCCGCGCGCCGGCATGGAGTGCTTATTGGGCGGCAAAACGCTGCGGCGTGCATTTTGTAACCACCTTTCACGGCACCTATGGCTTGGGTCCGTGGGGTATTAAGAAATTTTACAACAAAATAATGACTTACGGCGAACGGGTGATTGCCATTTCCAACCACATAAAGCAGCATATTTTGCAGAATTATAAAACTGACGAAAGCAAGATTCGCTTGATTCACCGCTGTGTGAATATGGAAAATTTCAATGTGGAAACCACTTCTGCCGAACGTATGATTAAGTATTTGGAAGATAATCATATTCCGGAAGACAAGCCGATTGTGACTTTGATTGGTCGCCTGACCAATTGGAAAGGACAGAAACTGCTGATTGAAGCCTTGCATTTGATTGATGATGAAGACTTTTTCTGCGTGATAATCGGCGACGACCAAGGGCGTAAAAAATATGCTTCCGAGCTGCGCAAGATGATTGCAAACTACAATCTGACCAACCGCTTTTTGTTTATCCGCAATGTTAAGGATATTCCGGCGGCAATGATGGTTTCGGACGTTGTGCTTTCAACCTCTATTGAGCCGGAGGCTTTCGGTCGCATTGCCATTGAGGGGCAGGCTATGGGCAGAGTCGTGGTGGCTTCCAATATCGGCGGTTCGGTCGAAACCGTGATAGACGGCGTGACCGGTAGGCTTTATGAAAGCACCAGCGCTAAGGCTTTGGCAGAGGCTATTAAATGGGCTTTGCATCTTTCAACCGAAGAAAGAGAAAAAATCGGCGCTGCCGGTATAAAAAATGTAAAAGAACATTTTACAAAACAAATTATGTGTGATAAAACGATTGAGGTTTATAAAGAATTGATAAACTTATAGTGAACTTTTTAATAGTGAAAAGGTAGATAAAATGGTTAAAATTAAATTGCCTGACGGCAGTATATTAGATGAAAAAGACGGCGTTTCCGGCTTGGAAATCGCCAATAAAATCAGTACGAGTTTGGGAAAAGCCGCTTTGGCTGTTTCCGTTAATGATAAATTGCAGGACTTGACCGCTCCTATAACCACCGATTCTACAGTCACTATTATCACCGCCAAAGACAAAGACGGTTTACAAATTTTGCGTCACTCTTGCTCTCACGTTATGGCTCAGGCTGTTAAAGAACTGTGGCCGGATGCTCAAGTTACAATCGGTCCGGCTATTGAAAACGGATTTTATTATGACTTTTCTTGCAAAGAAAACTTCACCACGGAAGATTTTGCAAAAATTGAAGCCAAAATGCACGAAATTGTTAAACGTGATGAAAAAATTGAACGCATTGTAATGCCGCGCAATGAGGCTATTGAATTTTTCAAAAAGCTGGGCGAACATTATAAAGTGCAGATTATTGAAGATTTGCCTGAAGATGAAACAATCACTTTGTATCGTCAGGGCAATTACACCGATTTGTGCCGCGGTCCGCACGTTCCGTCAACCGGCAAAATCGGCGACGCTTTCAAAATTACCAAAGTAGCTGGTGCTTATTGGCGCGGCGATGCCAAAAATGAAATGCTGCAGCGTTTGTATGCAACTGCTTGGGCAACCAAAAAAGAATTAGACGCATATTTGACTATGCTTGAAGAAGCCGCTAAGCGCGACCACCGTAAAATCGGCAAGGAAATGGATTTGTTCCATTTTGAGCCGGAATATGCTCCGGGTGCGGTTTTTTGGCATGACAAAGGCTACCGCGTATACCGCAAGCTGATTGAATATATGCGCAACCGCCAAGAACATAACGGTTATGAAGAAATTTCTACACCGCGTATTATGGATAAGTGCCTGTGGGTTACCTCCGGTCACTGGGATAAATACGGTGCGCACAACTATTCCGGCAAAACCGAAGACGGTAAGGAATTCTGCGTAAAACCGATGAACTGCCCAGGCGGACTGTTGGTTTATAAACAAGGCGTAAAATCTTACCGCGACTTGCCGCTGCGTTTGGCTGAGTTTGGTAAAGTAAACCGCTATGAAGCTTCCGGCTCTTTGATGGGCTTGATGCGTGTGCGTGAATTTACACAAGATGATGCGCATATTTTCTGCACTCCGGAACAAATGGAAGACGAGTGCATCCGCACTATGAAGCTGATTTTTGATATTTATAAAGACTTTGGCTTTGATAATATTAAAATTTATCTGTCAACCCGTCCGGACAGCATTTATCGTATCGGTTCTGATGAAATTTGGGATTTGTGTGAAAATTCTTTGGCTCACGCTTTGGAAAAACACGGCTACAAATATGAAATCAACGCCGGCGAGGGCGCTTTCTATGGTCCGAAACTGGAATTCATTTTGCGCGACGCTATCGGTCGCGAATGGCAATGCGGTACCATTCAGGTGGATATGAACTTGCCGCAGCGCTTTGATATTTCCTACATCGGCGAAGACGGCGAAAAACATCAGCCGGTTATGCTTCACCGCGCTTTGTTTGGCTCTATTGAACGTTTCTTGGGTATTTTGATTGAACATCACGCCGGTAAATTGCCGCTGTGGCTGTCTCCGGAACAAGTTGTGGTTGCTCCGATTGTCAGCGAGTTTGACGATTACGCCAACGAAGTTGCCGCCGCTTTGACTAAGGCTGGTTTGACGGCTAAAACAGATTTGCGCAATGAGAAAATCAACTACAAAGTTCGTGAACATTCATTGGCTAAAGTTCCGGTAATTGCTGTTGTCGGCGCTAAAGAAAAAGAAAACCGCACAGTTACGGTTCGCCGCTTGGGCTCCGAAAAGCAAGAAGTTATGTCTTTAGACGACTTTGTGGCTAAGCTGCAAAAAGAAGCGGAAATGCCGCATAGATTTGAATAGTCAAAAATTCAGGTGCTATAAAAAATATCTCCGGTTTTACTAATCGGAGATATTTTTTTGAAATTACTTACATTTAAAGCAGCTTTATCTGATAATTTTTTGTCAAAAGTGTGTAAAAATAACGGTCGTTATTTTTACACAATCAAGAAGGCACAATGTGTTGACAGGTATTAAATTTTTAATAACAAAGAGCAGGGATATATTTAAGCACATCACTTTTAAAGTCATCCTAGGCTTTGAGCGTCAGCTCATTCACCAAGTATCCAGTAT
>CAVEOB010000006.1:22574-53458 GCA_963617265.1 Mediterraneibacter gnavus | reverse complement strand
CAAATCCCCGCTATCAATACGGCGGCAGCGAGTATCCTCCCTTTCGCCGTTTTTAAAATCGTCTTTCTCATCGTAAAGCCTCCTAAAATAAATTACGCCTAAATTGCTCTGACTCCATATAGAGTCGAGCCTCTCCCCCACTATTAGTTTACGTTAAAGATTGAAAATATGCAATATTTAAATAAAGAACGGCTTATTTTGTCACAATTATGTAACATATAACAATAAAAAAGCTCCCTGCAAATTTAGCAAGGAGCTTAAAAAAACAACTATAACCATTTTATTTTACGGCAGCACCGTCAGCCACAGACGGAACCGGCATTGGAGCTGGTTCAACAGGCATTGGACGCGGAGCTTCGTGATGACGCTTAAATTCGTCTTTCATTTTTTTGCACCCACGGTCTTTGTTGCAACCGCAGTCTTTGCCGCATTTGCAGCCGCCAGCAAATTTGTCGGCACTTTGCGCGTCGCCAGTGTTGATGATAATTACATTGCCGCCTTGAGCATCAGAATATGCAGGGAAAGGCATTGCCGGAATCGGCGCCATCTGCATAGGCATTGGACGAGGCTTGTTCATAGGGCAGCGAAAACCGCATTGCAGCAAAGCATGAAAGCCCATACCAGCCAAAAAGATTATTAAAACACATAAAATTTTAACAATCATTTTTTTGCGGCAGCAACAGCCACAGCAGCAAGAACATTCTTTACCGTCTTGACAACCGCAGTCGCAGCCTTTATCGCAGCAACAGCATTTTTCTTCTTTTGTTTCAGCCTTTACAGCTTCTGTTTTTTCTTTTTTATCCATTATATCCTCCTTTACGGATTAAAAAGTTATTTATCTGACTAAAATATAGGCGGCTCAAACTAAAATGTAAAGAGCACGCCCAAATTTTTTGATTAGGATTATTTTATTTTTTTACTTATTTTTTTACGACCAAAACTGTCGGTACTTTTTTGCTGAGTTCACTGCGGGCGCTGACTTGCAAATTTTCTGCCGGAACTCCCATTGTCAGCATATCGCCGAAAATACGCGCGGTAACGTTCTGCACCATTTCCTGCGCAGTCGAATCCATCGGCATAACCGCAACAACTTCCAGCTTGGCATCAGGATTGTCTTTAATTACTTTATTTACAACCTGTTCCAACTCGGCAAAATATTCCACGTTTTCATTTGGAAAATCTTTAGAAAAAACAGTTCCGGCAACAGGTTTAACCGCTTCTACCACTGTTTTAGCCTGTTCAGGAGCTTTGGAGTTCAAAGCTTGCTGCACGCTTTGCGTGGTTGCCGGCTTAGAGGCTGTTTTGCTAGCCTTTACCGGTTTTGCCGCAGTTTTTTTAGCTGCTGGCTGCTTTGTTTTTGCCGGCTTAACGGTTTCTATCACGCCAATTTTTTTGCCCAGTTTAACTCTTCTTTGGCTGGTATGAACAGATTTATCCTTAGCCAATTCTTTTTTAACGCTGACCGGCTTAATGGTTTTAAATTCGCTCTCTTGAGGCTGTGGAGTTAAAACGGCATTAGAATCATTAACATAACCGGCGGCGACATCTACGTTCAAACGGGTGATTTCCGCTCTGAACTGGCGAGATTTAGCCTGTTCGTCGGCAATGTTAGATTTTACCGCACTCATTAAATCGGCATTGGTGTTTTCTTGCTGTTCCAAAGCTGCAGCAATAATATTCAAATCCGCATGGTCGACATCATACGCCCCCGGAATTGCATAGGTGGCGTTAACGGTAGACTTCAGCGCGGTTAATTTTTCCTGCTGCGCGGCAACTTCCGAGGCAACGCCGGCTAATTTTTGCGTTCCGTCTTCCAAGGTGCCCAAATTTTCCTGCGCCTTATTCAAAGCCGCGACCAAATCCGGATTTGACGGAGTAGTTCCGGCCTGCAGCTTGGCTTCAATTGTGTTTATAACCGCATTATATTCCGAATCGGCTTCGGCAATGGATTGGTTGATTTGTGCCAATTTTTGCGCACTGGAATTTACGGAATTGTGTATGCCGTTATATTCCCGAGTAAATTCATTAACTTTTTTACCCACAAACGAGCCGCTTTTATTAGAAATATTCAAAACAGGCGACGGGCTGACACCAGGAAACTGAACTTCTGACGCAGCGCAAGCCGCTAACAGCAGCGACGCAGCCGAAAATAATACAAATTTTTTCATCATATAAGCCTTATATATTATAGTTAACTTTCAATAATGCTCTATTTGTAAAGTGTTTTTATTAAAAAAACAATTAAAGAATTGCGTGTTTGTGCAAAAATTTAAAAAAATCAAAAAAAAGTTCTTGCATTTATATTTTTTTTGTTCTATTAGAATAACCAGTCGCTGCGCCCGTAGCTTAATTGGATAGAGCATCTGACTACGGATCAGAAGGTTGTGAGTTCGAGTCCCGCCGGGCGCGCCAATAAAACAAAAAGGTCTCTTTTGAGACCTTTTTGTTTTATTAGTGCTGTGCAGCGTGGGGGCGAACTCACAGAAGTGAGTTTGACCGCAAACGAAAGGCAGGCAGGAGCATGCCTGTTGCCGCAGGCAATGAGAGAAGCGGCGGCGAAACGAAGCGCAGCCAGTCCCGCCGTCATTTTTATTTTATCTATAATCATATCCCCTTCCCCACAACACCAAACCATTTACAGCTTTGCCATTGCTAAAAAGTTCTATTGAAAAGCAAAGCGACGGAAATATCTCATTTAGCGAACTGAAACAGTTGTTACAAAAATTTTATAAAGGAGATAAAATATGACATATGGAGTTCGCTTTCCGACCTTAGCTTTTATTACCGGCGGTACAGGACAAGCCAATGAGGGTATTCCGCCGCAGCCGTTTGAAACCTTTTGCTATGACTCGGCTTTGCGCGAAGCTAAAATAGAAAATTTTAACGTAGTGCCGTACACCTCGGTTTTACCTAAAGAAGTTTTCGGGAATATTGTGCCAGTAGATAAAGTTGAAAAGCAATTCAAACACGGCGCAGTGCTGGAAGTTATTATGGCGGGACACGGTGCCAGCCGCGATGAACACAAAGCCATTGCCACCGGCGTGGGCATTTGCTGGGGCAAAGACGCAAACGGTCAGCTTATCGGCGGCTGGGCTGCAGAATATGTGGAATTTTTTGACACTCACATTGATGATGATATTGCCAAAGGTCACGCGGAAATGTGGCTTAACAAGTCGCTGAATCACGAATTGGAATTGCGCGGAGTGGAAAAGCACAGCGAATTCCAGCTCTATCACAATTATTTGAACATTACCGACCAATTCGGATATTGCCTGACTTGCTTAGGCTTTTTGAACTTTGAAAACGCCGAACCGGCGAAAATTTAGGTTATTCATAATTTGGGCAGCGGAGTTATTTCTGCTGCCTTATTTTATTTAGAAAAGGAAAAAAATTATGGCTGATAAAAAGAAAATATCGGCTGATAACACGGCGGCGCCAAGCTCCGGCTCAGGTTTGGGCGTGTGGGCGCTCGCCGCGATTGTTGTCAGCTCTATGATTGGCGGCGGCATATACAGCCTGCCGCAAAATATGGCGGCTGGAGCCTCTGCCGGAGCCGTGCTTTTGGCGTGGGTAATCACCGGTATCGGCGTTTACTTTATTGCCAACACCTTCCGAATTTTGTCTGCCGCCAAGCCTGATTTGAAAGCCGGTATCTATATGTACAGCCGCGCCGGCTTTGGTCCGTATGTGGGTTTTACCATCGGCTGGTCGTATTGGCTGTGTCAAATTTGCGGCAATGTCGGTTATGCGGTGATTACCATGGACGCGCTCAACTATTTCTTTCCGCCGTATTTTGCCGGCGGCAACAATTTAGCGTCAATTATCGGCGGCTCTATTTTGATTTGGGGCTTTAACTATTTGGTTTTGCGCGGAATTAAACAAGCTACAATCATCAACTTAATCGGTACCGTCGCTAAAATCGTGCCGCTTATTTTGTTTATTGTGATTGCCGCGTTTATGTTCCATACCGATAAATTTGAGTTTGATTTTTGGGGCGAAAACGCCGTTTCCAAACTCGGCGGGCTTTCTGCACAAATTAAAAGCACCATGCTGGTAACACTGTGGGCGTTTATTGGTATTGAAGGCGCCGTTGTAATGTCTAAGCACGCAAAATCGCCAAAAACCGTGGGACGCGCTACAGTTTTGGGCTTTTTAGGCTGTTTGGCAATTTATGTAATGCTTTCTGTCTTGCCGTTTGGTTTGATGAACCAAGCTCAGCTGGCAACAATACCGAATCCGTCAACCGCAGGAATTTTGGAAGTTTTAGTCGGTAAATGGGGCGCTTGGCTGATGAACATCGGGTTGTTGGTATCTGTTTTAACCAGCTGGCTCGCCTGGACCGTGGTTACGGCGCAAATTCCGCAAGCCGCCGCCGAAAACGGCACTTTTCCTAAGCAATTTGCTAAAGAAAATGCGAATGCCACTCCGTCGGTTTCTTTGTGGATTACCAGCGCGTTAATGCAGATTTTTATGCTGCTGGTATATTTCTCGGGCAATGCGTGGAACACCATGCTGAGCATTACCAGCGTGATGGTGCTGCCGGCATATTTTTCAAGCTGCGCTTATTTGTGGAAAATCTGCGAAGACCATGAATATCCGATAAACTTTTATATAAAACGCTCGGCTGCGCTGCTTTCAGGATTAGTCGGTTCAATATATTCGGTTTGGCTGATTTACGCCGCCGGCTTGAACTATTTGCTGATGGCTGTGATTTTTATGGCAGCAGGCATTCCGATTTATATTTGGGCAAAAAAGCAGCATGAACCTAATGCGCCTGCTTTTACAGTCGGCGAAGGCGTTATCGCCGCGTTTGTGGTGGTTATTGCCCTGTTTGCCATTTACGCTTTATCCAGCGGAGTGGTTAAGGTTTAGCAATAATATAACAAACCGCTTGAAAATGAGTCCGCACCAGGGACTCATTTTTTGTAACTACTAAAAAATAATTATGGAATTTTAATTTTTTTCATCTTATACTTTCGGCAAGACATTTTTATATGTCCAGTGCCTTTGGGCGCGGAGCTGTCGAAAGCTCTTATCACATTCGGTGTTAGGATATAACATCGTTATAAAATCTATCTTTTAAGAAGGTAGATAGTAAATTATATCCCCGATTATAGCAATATGGTCGGGGAGCTTTTAGCGTATGTTCAGAGCTCTTGGCTCAAAGGCTAAAAGAGTCATCTAATGTGATATGATTTTCGAACTCTCCGACCGCTTATTTCAAGCGGTTTTTTGTTAGCTAAATACGGAGTTAGAAAATGATAGAAAAAAGAATTTTTTACTTGTGGTGCGGCTCGGAAAAGCCGGTTGATGTGGAATGCTGCGTTTTGAGCTGGCGTCAGCAGCTGCCGGATTATGAAATTGTGGAAATTAAAGAAGATGACACAACATGGTTTGATTTTGCCAAAGCTTGTGCAGAAAATGACTTTTTTAACTTTGTGTATAAAAATAAAATTTGGGCTTATGTTGCTGATTATGTGCGTTTTTATGTTTTGGAAAAATTCGGCGGAATTTGGCTGGATACAGATGTGCAGGTTTTAAAAAGTTTTGATGATTTATTGAACTGCGGTGTTTTTATCGGACGCGAAAATAATGAGCATGTTGAAACTGCGGTGATTGGCGCGGAGGCGCATCATCAGCTGATAAAAGATGCCTTAGATTTTTATAATGTGACTATTTGGCATAGTCCTTTATACACTTCACCGCGTATTTTAACTTTTTGTTTGGCTAAATATGGCTTTACAGCCGGTAAAACAGGTACGCAAACATTAAATGACATAAAAATTTACACACCGGAATATTTTTATCCGCTTCCGCTGAATGCTAAATTTACGGCAGCGCTGATAACCGCGGCAACATATTCCATTCATTGGTGGAAAGGCAGCTGGGGCAGACCGGAAGTTATTGCGTGGCTGAAAAACAAAAATAAAATAGCTAAAGAAAAATCAATTAAAGTTAATTTGCAGCAATATGTCGGCTTGTATTTATTCGGCTTTTTAAAATTCGGTAAATTTTTGAAAAATAGCGGCTGGATAAAAATCTGCGGTTTGCCGCTGTTGAAAATCAGACAGAAGAAAAATAAGAAAACAGCCCTACTATTTGGATTTTTGCCTTTGCTGAAATGGAAATAAAAAAATGAAAATTGATTTAGTTTATTTGTGGTGCGACGATGCAGATGCTAAGTAGTCCGCCAAGCGTAAAAAATATATGCCGCATGATATTTGTGATAAACAAGCTGTTTGCAAAGGACGGTTTGTGCAAAATGACGAATTAAAATATTCGTTGCGCTCAGTAGTAAAATATATGCCGTGGGTCAATCATATTTATATTGTCAGCGACAGTCAAATTCCGGCATGGCTAAACTTGGAAAATCCCAAAATTACAATGATAAAGCATGAAGAGATTTTGCCGGAGAAATTTTTACCTCTGTTTAATTCAAATGCTATTGAATGTGCCTTGGCGAATATTCCGAATCTGAGCGAATATTTTGCTTTTATGAATGATGATATGCTGTTGTCTGCTCCGATAAATATTGATGATTTATTTTCAAAAGATGGAAAAGTTATTTGCCGAATGGCGTATGTAAAGCTTTTGCAGCAGCCAACGTTGTATGAGGCAAAAATTTTAGATATGCAGAATTTATGCGCCACAAAATATAATTATAAATGCAAATATTTTCCGCACCATAATTTAGATGTATATAGCAAAAGCGCGTATAAAGAATGTTTGGCAGATATAAATGCCTTAGTACAGGAGACATTAAAAAATAGATTTAGAACAAAAAACGATTGGCAAAGGGTTATTGTTTCTTATTATATGTTGGCTAAAGGATATGGCGAGCTTAAAGTAATAAACAAATATCAGGAATCTGCTGTTGCTTGGTTAAAGCATAATTTTATAGATTTAGGCAAAAAAGATTCCTTAGTTCTGTCCTTGCATAGTAAAGATTACCATAAAAAACTGCACCGTTACAAGCCGAAGTTTTTGTGTATGGAAGATAATGAATATGTTGATGACAATGATAGAATGAGGGGAAGAGATTTTTTAGAGTCGCTGTTTCCGGACAAATCAGAGTTTGAAAAGTGATATAACTAAAAAAATAACTGCGCGGATTGAAGTCGGCGCAGTTACTTTTTAGTGGTTTTGAGCTGTTTTTATTTCAAAACTTTCATAATGTCAGCAGTAATCTGCTCGGCTGTCAAATGATAGCGTTTCATCAGCTCAGCATATGGAACACGGTCGGTAAATTCTTTTTTAGCGCCGAAGTTCAAAACTTTTACATTGCTTGCACCATAGAAAGAAGAAATTTTTTCGCCGAAACCGCCGTCCAGTTCGCCGTTTTCCAAAGTTGCCACAACCTGATGATTCTTAGCTAATTCATTCAGCAATTTTTCATCAACACCAGTAATGTAGCGCGGGTTAACTAATGTAGCGTCAATGCCCTGTTCTTTTAATTTAGCCACAACGCTTTCTCCGAGTTCAAAGAAACTACCCAAAGCCAAAATTGCAGCTTTAGAACCTTGTTTAACCACCTGATAACGATTTAAATCGCCGTAATTTTCCTCTGCCTTACCGCCTTTGGTTACAGCCAGCGGCACACGGATAACCACAGGGTGTTCGTTTTGTTTCAAGCCCCAGTTCAGCATAGCCAAATATTCTTCTTTGCCAGTCGGCGCCAAATAAACAATATTCGGAATGTTGGCTACCAATGGAATATCAAAGCTGCCCAAGTGGGTGGCGTCCATACCGCTGATGCCGGCGCTGAATACCAAAATAACCGCCGGATTGTTGTTCAACGCCAAATCCTGCGACAGTTGGTCGTAGGTGCGCTGTAAAAAGCTGCTGTAAACCATAAACACCGGACGGCAGCCGCCTTTAGCCAAAGCGGAAGACATTGCCACAGCCTGTTCCTCGGCAATACCCACATCAACATAGTTTTCGCCGAATGAAGCACGGCGTTCCGGATTTAAGCCGTATGCGCCAGGGGTGCCGGCAGAAATAATAACCAAGTTTTTATCTTGCTGATGACGGGCGTACAAAAAGTCGTAAGTAATGTCGCTGTAGTTTTCGCCCGACAAATCGACAGTAATTTCTCCGGTTTTGCGGTTAAACGGAAAACTCCAGTGCCAACGCTCTTTATTTTCTTCCGCCGGAGCATAACCCTTGCCTTTAAGGGTGTGAATATGCAGAACGGTCGGAGTATTAACATCTTTAAGTTCTTGCAAAACTTTAATCATATCTTCTTGATTGTTGCCGTCAGCGACATAGCGGTAATTAAAGCCCATAGCCTTAAACATATTGCATTCCGCCGCGCCGTTGGTTTCACGCAGCAAGCGCAGGTTGTTATAAATTCCGCCGTGATTCTCGGCAATAGACATTTCGTTATCGTTGACAATAATCAAAATATTGCTGTTCAAAACCGCAGCATTGCTGAAGCCTTCCAAAGCTTCGCCGCCGGAAAGCGAACCATCGCCGATAAGGGCAATAACTTTGTGATGTTCGCCGCGCAAATCACGGGCTTTAGCCAAACCTGTGGCTAAACTAACAGAAGTTGAAGTGTGACCAACAATAAAGTTGTCATATTCGCTTTCATTCGGATTGGTATAGCCGGAAATCCGATGCATTTCTTCGGCGTCAAAAAAGCCTTTCCAACGTCCGGTCAGCATTTTATGCGGATAGCATTGGTGCGAAACGTCATAAACGATTTTATCATTCGGCGTATCAAAAACATAGTGCAAAGCGATGATAGTTTCCACAATACCCAAATTTGGTCCCACATGTCCGCCAACCAAGCTGTCACGGTTCAGAATACCCTCGCGGATTTCCTGCGCCAGCTGGTGCAATTCCGACAGTGAAAGTTTTTTAACATCTTTAGGTGAGTTTATTGTTTCCAATAGCATAATTTTCTCCTTAAAAACTATAAAATAGCGATTCTGCGCCTAGCATAAAACTTAGAGTTTACTCTAAGTCAAGAGATTTTTTTGGTCATATCAAATATTTAAAATTTATGGTTCTAAATACTTCCGTCTGCCTTTCGCTTGTGGTCGAACTCTTCTCCCAGAGTTCGGCTAGCTATGTGTTTACGTGCTTACAACAAAAAAGCCCGCTATAAATAGCAGGCTTTTTGAACAACAATTGGCGGAGAGGCAGAGATTCGAACTCTGGGAGGACTCGCATCCTCGACGGTTTTCAAGACCGCTGCATTAAACCGCTCTGCCACCTCTCCAGTATCTGCATTATTCTTCTGTTTTGAGCCGTTGCGAGGCATATTCAAAACATCTGAACACAGCGTGGCAAATACAAGTGTGTATGTGCCATATAATTCATAAAATGTCAATACTTATTTTGCCGATTTATCCACAAAATTTATTTTTTTACAAAATGTCTTTTTTAATATATAGTAATCTTATATTTTGTATAAAGGATTTGCCATGAAAAAAGCACTTTTTATAACTCTATTCGGACTAACTGGCTGCACCGCGTATGTTCCGGCGCAAGATGTTTATTACGATGACGCTTCAACCATTTATGTTACGGAACAGCCATCCGCTTCCGTTATATATATTGATGAACCGGTTTATTATACTCCACCTCCGCTTCCGGAGCCGTATCCTGCGTATATTCCGCCGCGTCCGTTTGAACCAGCTCCGCCGATGCGCCCTCGTCCGCCGCATGATTTCCGTCCGGCACCGAATCCGCATCTGGACAAGCCTGTTCCGCCGCATCACCGCCATTGACGCCTAACGCGCATATTGAGCCTCGTCCAAACGAATTAAACATTCCAGCGCATCGCCGTAAGTTACAACCTCTTGACGGCAGGTTATAATGTTTTTTACGTCAGAAACCGCTATGTTTTGTTCCGCGCACGATGTCAATATAAGCATCAGAAATAGGCTTATAATAACAATCATCTTGTTTTTGCAAAGCCTGTTCTTTAAGCTTGGCAATCTGCAGGCTGGCTTTTTGCTGCTGTACATTAAATTCCTCCACTTTTTTAATTAAATTATCCTGATTTTTTTGCAGCAGCGTATTTTGCAGCTGCAGCTGTAAATTTTTTTCTTCACTTTGCCGCAAAGAAAAATGCTGCCAGCAAGCATAACCCGCCAGCAGCATACACATCATTATTGCATACTTCATATTTTTCTCACAATTTGCTTAATTTATAAAAAAGAGCGTTCCGCACAGGCAGATACACTCTTTCAGACTGAAAAAAATTAGCATACTCAGGTGACCTAAATCAAGCAAATTATAAAATACATCGTTATTTCAATATATTATCGTTTACGCTTTTTTGCTTTACATTTTTCAAAAACGAATCTATATTTTTTGCATATTTATATTGTTATGTTAATTTTTTTACTACTAATAAAAAAATTGAGTTAGTTCACATGTTTAACAATTTAAAATTTACGGCTATGTTGATTACAATTATTGTCAACGGTGTCTTAGTTTTTGCACTGTAACGGTTATTTGATTTTATCAAATTTTTTGGTTTGAATTAAACTCAGACTTTTGTCTTATATTAAAAAAACAGCACTTTGGATTTAGGCTCCACGTGCTGTTTTTTTATTGTTTTCAACAATTATTCTGCTTTAGAATTTTCAGCAAAATGAAAACCGCGCAGCAGTTCACCGATTGTCATCAGCTTTTTGCCTTGACGCTGAATTTGGGTGATGTTCAAAGCACCGTCGGCGCAGGCAATCTGCAAACAGTTATTGTCTTCAATAATTGTTCCCGCCGGCGCATATTTTTCAACCTTATGAGCTTCCAGCACTTTAAAGCGCTCGCCGCCATATTCAAAAAACATTGCCGGATACGGATTAAACGCCCGAATCTTACGGCACAAAACTTCGGCTTTTTGATTGAAGTCAAGCTTACATTCCGCTTTATCTATTTTTGCGGCATAACAAGCGCCGTCTTGAGGCTGTGGCTGCGGCGTAAAACTCTTGATATCCGCCAAAACCCGAGAAATCAAGTCTGCTCCCAGCAACGCCAGCTTATCATGCAATTCGCCGCCGGTGGTTGAAGAAGTAATTTCGACCTTGCCTTTAAGCAGCATATCGCCGGTGTCCAAACCTTCTGCCACCTGCATAACTGTAACTCCGCTTTCTGCATCGCCGGCTTCTATCGCACGCTGAATCGGAGCCGCACCGCGCCAGCGCGGCAGCAGCGATGCATGCAGATTCAAACAGCCAAAAGGATAGGCTTCCAGCACCGGCAGCGGCAAAATCAAACCATAGGCGGCAACCACCGCCACATCAGCTTTAAGCTCGGCAAATTTTTTCTGCTCTTCGGCATTGCGCAATGTTTTGGGAGTGCGCACTTCTATGCCGCTAGCTTCGGCGACTAAATGCACTGGAGTTTTATTCAGCTTATTTCCGCGTCCCGAAAGCTTGGGTTCGCGCGTATAAACGCAAACAACTTCATGCTCTTTTATCAGTCTTTCCAAAGCCGGTACGGCAAAGTCCGGCGTTCCCAAAAACACTACTTTCATCAGTCGTTAATTCCCATACGTCCGTAGTTTACTTCTACTTTGTAGTCTTTAGCATAACCGCGCAGCATAGCGTCTGACAATTCCTGTATCATTTCCGCCTGTAAAGCCTGTTTCAAAAAGTCTTTATCGGCTTTGGTCAAAGATGATGAATCGTCATAGATTTCATTGGTTTCCGCAATCAAATAATCATCGCCGTTTTGCAGAACTTTAACTTCATTTTTATCAGCCGAAAACAGAGTTTTCATATCATTAAAGTTCAAATCAGCAAAGGTTTCACCGCGGGTAATCGGCATTGTTTTCATTACCGGAAGAGTATAGCGGGCAGCAACTTCGGAAAAAGAATCGCCGGTTTCCAAATCATGATTGATATTGTCTGCCAATTCTTGGGTAACAGAAACTTTTTCGCTGTCTTTCCACAGTTTGGTCAGTTTTGCCGTTACTTCATTTTCCGGCTGAATATGCGATTCATAAATTTTATCAACTTCAACAACCACCAAGCCGTCATCGCCTTCTATAGTTTGGCTGACTTCGCCTTCATTATAAGAGAAAGCGGCGTCGATAACGTCTTTGTTTTTCAGCAATTCTGCTACTTCGGTTTTACCGGCAGCGGAATTACCTTCTTCATCTAAACCTTTGACCTCAACCAAAGAAATGCCAAAACTGTCGGCAATATCTTTTAGAGAAGAACCTGCACCGAGCTTGTCTTCAATTTTAGTCATCAGTTCATAACTGCCGTCATAAGCACGTTCTTCCTGAATGGTCTTTTTAATTTGCGCATTAGCCTGTCCGCGCGGCATAATATTTGCCGGCTCAATTTCGGTTACTTTCAGAATCTGCCAGCCGCCGTTGATTTTTTCAGGCTTTGAAGTCTGACCTTTTGCCAAAGAAAATACCACATCGGCAAGCTCATCAGACAAATCAGATTTAGCTACAGCGCCAAAATCGGTGTCTTCTTTGCTCTGTCCGTTTTCTTTTGCCACGATCATAAAGTCTTTAGAAGCCAATTCAGCTGCAGCTTTTTTAGCACTTTCCTCGTCATCAAACGCCAGCTGCAAAACATGACGTTTTTCAGGCTGTTCAAATTCTTCAATATGCTCTTTATAATAAGAGTTAATTTCATCATCTGAAACATTGATGCTTTTTTCTATTGTTTCCAAAGGCAATGACAAAATTTTTACATCGCGTTTTTCAGGTATTCTGAACTCTTCAGTAAAATCTTCATAATATTGATCCAGCTCTTCTTGGCTTGGCTGACGGTCTATTTTAGCATTTTGAGCTACCAGCTTAATATATTTAAAAGTACGGCGCTGTCCCAAAACTTTTTGCATTTGAGTCTGCAAAACCTGCGGAACGTTAAAACCGGCAACTTGAGTTTCAATCAAAATTTTACGACCGATATTACGTTTGATTTCCGCAACCAAATCTTGCTCGGACAATCCGCTTTTGTTCAAATACCATTTATACATTTCACGGTCAAATTTACCGTTATTCAAAAACTGCGGCGAAACCTGAATAATTTGACCAACCAAACTGTCGGTAACATCCACATTATATTTTTTCATGGTGTTTTCCAACAATAAATCATCAAGCTTCAGCTTTGCCAATTCTGCCGAAATTTCGGCTTTACGGGCTTCAGCTTCTTCTTGGCTCAAAGTATCCGTATCTTTAAGTTTTGATAATTCTTTTTGCAGCAAATAATTAAATTCGCTTTGGCTGATTTCCAAATTATCAACTTTTATCACCGGTTTATTGCTGTTGGCGGTGTTAATATATCCCGAAACACCAAACAATGACATAAAGCTCAACGCCGTTATGGTCAAAATTATTTTTGTAAACAGGCTGTTGTGCATTTTTGAAAACGTACTAATCATTTTTTTCCCTAATAAAACAAAGTTAAGTTTTGCGCTCATTATAAGTAAATAAAATATTTATGCAATTCCAAAATTAAATTATGCAACATAATAAAATAGTGTCTAATTTGCTTTTTTTGCTGGAAAAAAAATTTTTACTGTGTTACAAAATGACCAGTTTTAAACAAATTTTGTATGAGGATAAAAAAATGGTCAGAAAAAAACTGATTGCCGGCAACTGGAAAATGAACTGCCTTTTAGATGAAGGCACACAACTTGCCAAAGATATTGCCGCACAAGTTAAAGAAAACAAGTTTGACTGCGACTTTTTGATTTGCCCGCCGTTTACATTGCTGGGTTTTGTAAAAAAATGCCTGCGCGGCACGAAAATTGCTTTGGGCGCGCAAGATGTGCATTTTGCAGAAAAAGGTGCACACACCGGCGACATCAGCCCGTTGATGCTTACGGACTTGGGCTGCGCTTATACCATTATCGGACACTCGGAAAGACGCGTTGACCATTTTGAATCTAATGAACTTATCAATAAAAAAGCCGTTGCCGCTCACGCTGCCGGTTTGAATACGGTTATTTGCATTGGCGAAACCGGCAAAGAACGCGATGAAGGCAAAACCATAAAAGTTTGCCAAGAAGAAATTTTTGGTTCGGTTCCTGATGACGCAACTGCTAAAAACACGGTAATTGCTTATGAACCGATTTGGGCTATCGGCACCGGCAAAACTCCTACTGCTGCCGATGTTGAGGAAGTTCACGCCGCAATCCGCAAGGCTTTGACTAAAAAACTGGGCAAAGCCACAGCTAACAAAATGCGTATCTTGTACGGCGGTTCGGTTAAACCTTCTAATGCTGCCGAGCTTTTAGCTTTGCCGGACGTTGACGGCGCGCTAATCGGCGGTGCAAGTTTGAAAGCCGCAGATTTTATCGGCATTGCAAAAAACGCCTGCACAAAATAATAAGGAAAGGATAAAAAATGGGTTCCGTTTTATTAGTTTTACAGTTGATTGTAGCCATTTTTTTGGTGGTAGTTATTTTAATGCAGCGTTCTAACGGCGGCGCTTTGAGCGGCTTAGGCGGCGACAACGGCGTCGGCAGTATTTTGAGCGCCCGCGGCAAAGGCAACATTTTAACCAGAATCACGGCTATTTTAGCTACTTTGTTTTTTGTTTTGAGTATGGCTTTGTCTATTTATTACAGCCGTATGGAAGTTAAAACATCTTCTATTTTAGATAAGACTTCCGCAGTTCAAACACAACAAGTTCCAGCAGATGAAGAAAATCAAGCTCCGGCAGAGGAAAGCCAAAGCGAGCCTGAAGTTCCGGTGGCTGAGTAGCTTAGATGACTTTTTCAAACGACATAAGGCACTTTAATTTTATAAAGTGCCTTTGTCGCTTTTTTATATTACAATTTTATTGACCAACCTCTTGTAAGGAATAAATAATGTCTGATATACACATTAACCCGAAAACAAAATTTATCTTTATTACCGGCGGCGTTGTTTCGTCTTTGGGAAAAGGCTTAGCTTCCGCTTCTTTGGCGGCTATATTGCAAGCCCGCGGCTACAAGGTCAGAATGCGCAAGCTTGACCCGTATTTGAATGTTGACCCAGGAACAATGAACCCTTGCCAGCACGGCGAAGTTTTTGTGACCGACGACGGCACGGAAGCCGATTTGGATTTGGGTCACTATGAGCGCTTTT
This sequence comes from Mediterraneibacter gnavus, assembly GCA_963617265.1. Classification (GTDB taxonomy): domain Bacteria; phylum Pseudomonadota; class Alphaproteobacteria; order RF32; family CAG-239; genus RUG410. The sequence continues at coordinate 38,400 of CAVEOB010000006.1, read as the reverse complement.
CCGGTGTTCCGGCAAAACGTACCGACAGCATTACTACCGGTAAAATCTATCAGCGCGTTATTGAAAAAGAACGCCACGGCTTTTATTTGGGCTCAACAATTCAAGTGATTCCGCATGTTACCAATGAAATTAAGGATTTTATCCTTTCCGACATCAGCGATGAAGATTTTGTACTTTGCGAAATCGGCGGCACTGTCGGCGACATTGAAGGACAGCCGTATTTAGAGACCATTCGTCAAGTTGCCTATGAATTAGGGCGCGACCACACTATGTTTATTCATGTGACCTTGCTGCCGTTTATTCCGACTGCCGGCGAACTTAAAACCAAACCGACGCAGCACTCTGTAAAACAGCTACAGGAATATGGTATTCAGCCGGATATGATTTTGTGCCGCACGCAAATGGCTATTCCGGAAAATGAAAAGCGCAAACTGGCTTTATTCTGCAACATAAAAGAAGAAAACGTGATTACCGCTATGGACGCAGCAAGCATTTATCAAGTTCCGCTCGCCTACTCGGCTGAAGGCATTGACCGTCAGGTTTGCAAACACTTTGGCTTGCCATATGAAAAACCAGCAGATTTAAGCAAATGGCAGCAGATTGTCGATATACTAAAATCACCGGAAGGCGAGGTGAGAATTGCTGTTGTCGGCAAATATATGATGCTGCTGGAAGCTTATAAATCTTTGCATGAAGCGTTAATTCACGGCGGTATTGCCAATAAATATAAGGTAAAAATCAAGTGGGTAGATTCTGAAGAACTGGAGAAAAAAGACCCGTCCGAAGTTTTGAATGATGTCAGCGCGGTTTTAGTCCCTGGCGGTTTCGGGCTGCGCGGCACTCAAGGTATGATTAACGCCATTCAATATGCCCGCGAGCATAATCTGCCGTTTTTGGGAATTTGTTTCGGCATGCAGATGTCAGTTATTGAAACTATGCGCAATTTGTGCGGAATTAAAAACGCCAATACCACAGAGCTGGACGAACATTGTGAACCGGTTATCGGTTTGATGACTGAATGGGATAAAGACGGCGCTAAACAAATCCGCCATAAAGATGGAGATTTAGGCGGCACAATGCGCTTGGGCGCTTATGATTGTGTTTTGGCACCAAATTCCAAAGTTGCTCAAATTTACGGCACCACCAAAATTTCGGAGCGCCACCGCCACCGCTATGAAGTAAATATCAAATATAAAGATATGCTGCAAAAAGCCGGTATGATGGTGGTTGGCACCTCTCCGGACGGATTGCTGCCGGAAATTGTGGAACGCCCTGACCACCCGTGGTTTATCGGCGTACAATTCCACCCAGAGCTAAAGTCTCGTCCGTTTGCCCCGCACCCGCTGTTTGTGTCGTTTGTTAAAGCGGCAATAGACAATTCCCGCTTGGTTTAATTGTTACACAAAACAGGCTCTGCTAAAAAGCGGAGCCTGTTTTTTATATGCACAAGAAATTTCAATCTATGGCGACAAATGAATTTATATTGCTTAAAATTAAAAGTTATGTTACACTAAAGGTGTTATATTTAAGTATTATAGAGAAAATTTTGTTTACATGTTATGTTGCAAGTTTTGAGGTCTTTCTTTTTTTAAGATAGGATTCTATTTTACTTAAATTTTAACTAACTTAGTATTCATCTTTAAAAATTTAGACTATGCATTTTATATCTATTGACCTAGCTGTTGTTATTTTCATCGATTTAATTGGTGCTTTAATTGCAGGCAACGTATTAGATAGATTGATTGAGACTACAGGCAATAAAATGTCCATTACCAAATTGGATTGGATGTTGTTTGCCGGTAAAACAGTTTTAGTTTTGGCTATTGTATTTGCGATAGTTAGTTTTTTAACTACAACAATTTTGCATTAAGCTTGCTAAAAATATCCTAGTAAATTTCTCAAAATGTAAATTTTGAAAAATTGCTAGGATATTTTTTTTAGCGGACATATCATACTGGATCCTCGGTGAATGAGCTAGCGCTCAAAGCCAAGGAAGACTATTCTCCATATTCTCAGAAACTCGGATAATGAGCTTAATGCGAAGTAAGATTTTTTCGCGGTGTACAAATTAGTACATAACTAGCAAAGGCTCGGATAGCGTGCGTATATATGCGACGGAATTTTTAAGCGATGTTTTATACCCCTCACCCGAGGCTGATGCCTCACCCTCTCCCGCAGGGGGCGAGGTTTTAAATAACACTTACTTGCAGAAACTCGGATAATGAGGCTAATACGCATTAACTTTTTTGCGCCGTGTACATAATAGTACACAAGCACAAAAAGTTAAAAGTAGTAGAGCATTAGACGAGTTTCTATATTACCCGCCGTAGCCAAGATAACGGTGTATCCTATTCAGCCCCTTACAAGGGAATACTGATGAGAACTCTCAAACCTCCCAAGTCACTGTCGCTTAATGTGATGGTACCGCCATGAGAAACAACCACGTCTTTGGCAATTGCCAAGCCTAAACCGACGCCGCCGGTTTCTTTGTTGCGGGAACTATCAACCCGATAAAACGCCTTGAACACATCATCGCGTTTGTCTGCTGGAATACCAGGACCATCATCATCAACAGACAATTCCAAGCGCTTGTCATCGCTTTCCAGTTTAACGGCTATGGTTTTGCCATAATGGAAGGCATTTTCTATTACGTTAGTAAAGGCACGGCGCAAAGCCTGTTCTCTGCCTTGAATAGCACTGACATCATAGTTGGTGGAATAGCGAATCATCGCATTAGAATTTTTGCGATACTTATTGATAATGCTAGACACCATTTCATTAACATCAACAAAAGATGATTTTTCTCCGCCTTCGCCGCTGACATACGACAGATAGCCGTCCAGCATTTTTTCCATTTCATTGATATCCTGCACAAACTCCTGATTTTCTTTAGAATCCGGAAGCATCGCCATTTGCAGTTTCATACGGGTAAGCGGAGTACGCAAGTCATGCGAAACACCTGCCAGCATCTGCGTTTTTTCTGAAATCTGACGCATAATGCGCTCTTTCATTTTTGTAAATGCTAAACCGGCACGGCGGACTTCAATAGAGCCGTAAGGCTTGAATTTGGTATTGATACCTTTACCGAAATCTTCTGCCGCAGCAGCCAGCTGAGAAATGGAACGAACCTGCACGCGCAAGAACAGTACAGCCACCACAAACAGCAGCAGCGAAGTGCCGATCATCCACAAAACAAAGCCGAAAATTGAGCTGCTGAAAATGTTTTTTACAGAAGTATTAAACACATACAAGCCTTGATCGGTATCAACCAAAATATTTAGGCTGGAACGATGTTTGCCCAAAAATATTTCGGTATTAGCCAAAGGAAACTGCTGATGCAAAGACTCATTTAAAAAGCCGGTAACCAGCGGATTTTCTTTTTTATTTTTACGCCAAACAGAATGCTTGTTTTCATTATCATAATAACTGACGTCTAAGCCGTAAATAGAAGAAGCCATCTGCTGAACTTGAGAAAAATCGGCATCAGCGCTATGCATTTTCATAACAAACGCCATATTTGCCGTCAGATTATCAGACAGCTTTTTGCCAACCTTATTCCAGTTGCCGTCTAAAAACGCATAAATTGACACCACCTGCACCACAATCAGCGGCACAAAAATCAGCAGCATAGTGCGGAAAAATAAACTTCTCGGCAGCAAATGACGCCGCAGCGACACCAAAATGCTTTCTACTTTTCTTGGAAATTTAACGTGCATAACCTTCTCCTATTTTGTTAACAACATATAACCTTTACCGCGCACAGTTTGTAAATAGCGCGGATTTTTTGAATCTGTCTCAATTTTTTTGCGCAAACGCGTAATCTGCACATCTATAGAACGCGGACTTTGATTAGCGCCCAACAATTCAGCCAAACGCTCTCTAGTAAAAATCTGTCCGCTTTTAGCGCCTAAAACACATAAAATTGCCTGTTCTACAGGGGTAATATGGACAATTTCACCGTCTTCGGCGACCAATTCTTTTTTATCCAAATCGAATACGTAATTTCCCAAAGTCAACCTGTGAGAAACAGCGTTTTCTGCCGGCACGCGGCGCAATATATTATTTATGCGCAACACCAGCTCTTTGGGTTCAAACGGCTTGGGCAAATAATCATCTGCACCAGCTTCCAGCCCAACAATTCTATCTGCTGTGTCGCCCATAGCGGTTAAAATAATTGCCGGCACATTGCTATCCCGACGAAGTTTTTGCAAAAACTCTATACCGCTTTCATTCGGCATCATAACATCGACAATAAGCAGATTAAACTGATATTGGCGTAAAAACATCCGCGCATTTTCGGCATCTTTGGCGGCACTCACGGCAAATCCGTTTTCTTGCAGATAACGCTGCAATAAAGCGCGCAGACGAGTATCGTCATCAATAACTAAAATGTGCGGACAGTCTTTTACCATCGCTTGCTCCGAATTATTTTTCGGCTTTAGCTTTTTTTACCGGAGCTTTCTTTTTGCCGGCGGATTTTTTTACAGAACTTTTTGCCTCACTTTTTTTAGCAGCAGTTTTTTTGGCTGTTTTAACAGCGGCGGCAACTGGCTCTTCAATTACAACGCCTTTAACTTCTTTAACTTTTTTTGCCTCTTCGGCTTTAACATATTCTAAGCTGCGCTGATAGTATTGGTAGCCGGTAATAAAGGTTAAGATTGCAGCAACCCACAGTAAAAATTCACCGGTATAGCTCCAGCCAATCCACAAATCTTTGAACAGCATCATAGCCAAAGCCGTCATTTGGAAAGCGGTTTTCCATTTTGCCAATTTTGTAACCGGCAGACCGACATTAACTTCACGCAAAAATTCACGCAAGCCGGAAACCAATATTTCACGGCACAAAATTACAAACACCGGAATAATAGTGATATTCAAAGAATACATATCCGGCTTTGCCAAAATAACAACCAATGCAGTCGCCACCAAAAGCTTGTCGGCAATCGGATCAAGCAGACGCCCAAAAGCAGATGTTTCATTCCACGCTCTTGCCAAATAGCCGTCCAAATAGTCAGTAATTGAAGCAGCGACAAACAAAATTCCCGCCAGCATAGCCCATACATATGATGTAAAATAGATGGACATAAAAATAAGCGGAATTACAGCAATTCTTGAAATTGTTAAAATATTAGGTAAATTATACAAGGCAACCCCCATAGAAATAACGTTAAATCTGCTTTAACATAGACCATTTTTTTTAATTATGGAAGTAGTTATATATTTTTTCCGCTGTTTTTTTACTAATTCCTTCTACTTTCATAATGTCTTGCAGGCTTGCCTCTTTTATTTGTTCCACCGAGCCAAAAAAATTCAGCAAGTCGCGTTTGCGTTTGGCGCCGATACCCTCAATTTCATCAATCCGAGACTTATAGATTGATTTGGCGCGTTTTTTTCGGTGCGTACCAATAGCAAAGCGGTGCGCCTCATCACGCAGATTCTGCAAATAAAAGGCTATCGGCGACTGATAGGGCAAAGCAAAGCTTTCGCGCCCCAAAACATGATAAAATTCTTTACCGGCATTGCGTTCAGGACCTTTGGAAATAGCAATAATCGTGATACCGCTCAAATCATAATCCGCCAGCGCCTCATGCACGGCATGCAGCTGTCCCAAGCCGCCGTCCAGCAAAATCACATCAGGGCGGTTTTCCGGCGCCATATGTTCAAAGCGGCGAATCAGCACTTCTTTCATCATGGCAAAGTCATCATGCGTGTTTTCGGTATATTTAATATTAAAAGTACGATACGATTTTTTATCAAAGCCTTCCGGCGTTGCCACGACCATAGCGCCCACTGCAAAACTGCCCTGATTGTGCGAGTTATCATAAATTTCTATGCGCTGCGGCAGACGAGGCAAATCAAAATAACGCTGCATTTCATACAGATTAGACTCAACCGTTGCAGTTTCTGCCAACTTGCGTTCTATCGCCGCTTTAGCGTTTTCTCGAGCTCGTTCAATCAGCTTAGCCTTATTGCATTTTTGATAATAACTAATGGCACAGCCCAAGGCTTTTTCTAAAAATTCCGCATTCTCCAAAGGTTCGGAAATCAATATTTCTTTCGGCGCGGCGTGTTCGGCATAAAATGTGCTTAAAAAGCCCTCCAAAATTTCGGCTTCCGGCATCTCCGCCGCCTGTTTCGGAAAATAAGGAATATTGCCGCAGTTCTGCCCTGCCCGCACAAAAAACACCTGAATGCAGACCATATTTTTATATTTAACCGCCGCCACCGCGTCAACCGATTGAAGATTGGCATATTCCACATTTGAACCGCCCTGAATGCTGCTCAGCGCCCGAATCCGGTCGCGCAGAACAATCGCCAATTCATAATTCATCTCATCGCTGGCTTTTTGCATTTGCGCCGAAAGCTCATCTTTAAGCGCCGTATCCTTGCCCCCTAAAAATGCAACCACTTCATTAACCAGCTGGCGATATTCTTCTTTGCTGATTTTACCCACACACGGCGCGCTGCAGCGTTTGATTTGATAGAGCATACACGGGCGCTCGCGGTTATGAAAAGCACTGTCGCGGCAAGAGCGCAGGCGAAAAGCCTTCTGCACCAAATCCATTACGCTGTTAACCGCCGAAGCACTGGCAAACGGACCAAAATATTTACACCTGTCGCGACGGGCGCCGCGGCTCTTGCGCAAAGCAGGAAACTCATCTTGCAGATTTATCATCAAATGCGGAAAAGTTTTATCATCTTTGAGTAAGATATTATATTTCGGCTCCAGCTTTTTGATTAAATCATTTTCCATCAGCAAAGCTTTTGCCTCGTTTTCCACAATAATAAATTCCATGCGGTCAACTTCGGAAACCATACGCTTTATATGGTCGGGCAGCTTGTCAAAATGCGTGTAGGCGACAATTCTTTTTTTAATGCTTTTCGCTTTGCCCACATACAAAACTTTGCCGTTTTTATCCAGCATACGATAAACTCCGGGATTAACCGGAGCAATTTTGACATTGTTTTTTATAACTTCTATACCATGTTTAATATCAGGCATTTAAGCTCCTATTAAAACTTTTGCCGCCGCCCGCGCCTCATCGGTGATGTGTTCGCCGGAAAGCATACGCGCCACTTCTTCGGTCTTTTCCGCTGCCGACAATTCACGCAGCGATGTGGTTGTCACATTATCAACCGTCTTCTTTTCCACCTTATAATGATATTTGCTTTGCGCCGCCACCTGCGGAGAGTGAGTTACCACCAAAACCTGTACCTGCTCGCCGAGTTTTGCCAGTTTTTCACCCACAGCCTGAGCCGTGGCGCCACCGATACCGGTATCCACCTCATCAAAAATCATGGTTTCAACCTGAGAGCTTTGCGCTAAATTAACCTTGAGAGCCAGCATAAAACGCGCCAGCTCGCCGCCGGAAGCAATTTTGCTGATTGAACCATACGGCGTGTTCGGGTTGGTGGAAACCATAAAGCAAACTTCGTCGCGTCCGTTTTCGTTCCAGAGATTTTCCGGCTTAGTGGAAATCTGCGTCATAAAACGAGCCTTTTCCATTTTCAAATCCGGCAATTCAGCTTGAATTTTTCCGTCCAAGCGCAGCGCCGCCGCCAAACGAGACTGACTAACCTCTGTTGTTTTTTTTACATAGTCTTTATAGGCTGTTTCTTCAAGCTTGCGCAGATTTTCAATATTTTCTTCGCCGCGTTCCATGGTTTGCAGGCTGTCTTCCATTTGCCGCCAAACTTGAGGCAATTCTTCAACCATCACATTATGTTTGCGCGCCAAGGCTTTTAAGGCAAACAGCCGCTCTTCCACCGCGTCAAGCTCATTTTGGTTCAAGCTTACTTCATTTGACGCCGTTTCAATTTCTTCGCTTGCCTCGTCGGCATTCACCAACGCCGTATCCAGCAAGGTATAAATATTGTCAAATTTACCGTTCAGCAGATTATTAACCCGCGCAACTGCCGCCTGCGCCTGACGCAAAGCGCTTTGCACGCTGCCTTGACTCATAGCCTTATAAGCAGCATCTAAATTTTCTAAAATTTTTTCGGCGTTCATCATCTGCCGGCGCTTTTCTTCAAGCTCTTCCTGCTCATTTTTCCGCGGCTGCATTTTTTGAAATTCATCTACCCAATGCCGCAGATTTTCTTCATCTTCTTTGGCTTTGGCAATTTTTTCTTCAGCATTCACTCGCTCATCTTTAGCTTTTTTATATACCGCAAACGCTGCTTTCATCGCAGCAATTTTTTCGGGATAAGCGCCGTAATTATCCAGCACACTCAAATGCGTTGCCGGATTAAGCAAGCCTTGGTTGTCAAACTGTCCGTGAATTTCCACCAAATATGCGCCGATTTCTTTCAAGAGTTTTTGCGTTATCGGCTGGTCGTTAAAAAATATTTTGCCTTTACCATCTTGGTTCAGCGTGCGTTTAATAATGATTTCATGGTCAAAATCCAAATCATATTCCGCACACAGCGCCGCCAGCTCACCTTTTTTATCGGCTATTTCAAAACTTCCGCAAACTGAAAGCTTATCGCAGCCGCTGCGAATCATTCCAACCTCGGCGCGCTTACCCAGCAACAATCCAACCGAATCCAGCAAAATAGATTTACCGGCGCCGGTTTCGCCGCTCAAAACGCTGAAACCGTTTTGAAAGTCCAAATCCAGCTTATCAATCAAAACCACATTTCTAATTGATAAAGATTTCAGCATTATTTTTTACCTTTCCGGCTGCTGCTGATTATGTCGCCTACTTGCGCTTTATGCGAAACTTTAACGCTGTTCACCAGCTTTTTTTCTTCGGTTTTTACCATTTCAGCTTGAGGCTGTTCTTCTTCAACCTCAACGGCAATTTCCTCTATTGCCTCATCAGGCTGTTCGTCAGATTTGAACCAACTAAACCAGCTGCTGGAAGTTTCCTCTTCCTCTCTTTCTGGTTGTGCATCAGATTTGAACCAGCTAAACCAGCTGCTTGAAGTATCTTTTTTCACTTCTTCAACAGGTTTTGGAGCTTCTACCTTTACTTCCGGCTGCGCGTCAGATTTGAACCAGCTAAACCAGCTGCTTGATGTCTCTTCTTTTGCTTCTTCCACTGGTTTCGGAGCTTCAACTTTTACTTCTGGTTGTGCATCAGATTTGAACCAGCTAAACCAGCTGCTTGATGTTTCTTCTTTTACTTCTTCGGTCTTTGGTGCGGCAACAGTTGCTGCAGCAGCCTTTTTAGCCGGCGCATTGCCGATTTTTTCCATTACTTTAGCAGCTTTAGCCATCCAAACACCGTCCGGATAATTGTTGCGCAGAATTTTATAGTAGCCGTCAGCATATTTATTCAAACCTAAAATGCCGTAAATTTCCACCTGACGATACAAAGCCTCTTCAATTTGCACCGTCGTTTGATAGTTTTCCAAAACCACGTTAAAACGATTCAAAGCTGACAGATAGTTGCCGTTATTCAAATAATAACGTCCGATAATCATTTCTTGTCCAGCTTTATAATCTTCGGTCAAGTTAACTTTTTTGCGGGCGTCGGCGGCATATTCGCTGTTTGGAAACAATGTAATTAAGCGATTGAACGCCTCTTCGGCTTTCTCGGTATCGGCTTGGTCTTTGTCGGCAGAAGAAATTTGGCTGTAATAACACATGCCTTTCAGATAGTAGGCATACGCCACATCTTTATTTCCGGGGTGATATTTAATAAAACGGTCAAGCGCCAAAACCGCGTCATCGTAATCTTCATTTTTATAATAAGCATAGGCGCCCATCAGCTTGGCTTTTACAGCCCATTGCGAATAAGGGTGTTCAATTTCCACCTGTTCAAATTCTTCGGCAGCTTTTTTATATTTTGTTTTCTGCAAATCATCAAATGCGTTGTTATATAAATTTTCTACCGGCAAAGCGGTCTGCACTTTTTCTGCAGCGCAGCCTGCCAACAAAAAAACAGCCAGCACGCCATAAATTTTTTTCATATTTTTATTCCTCAACTATTTGATAATTATTTGGGTCGGAAAACAATTTTTTCAACACTTCATTATTGTGAAAATGTCCGCTTTTTTCCGCCGTGATATTTGCCAAAATGCGATATCCTGACGTATACATATCGCCAATGCAGTCCAAAACTTTGTGATTAACCGCCTCGTTTTCCACGCGGAATCCGCCTTCATTCAAAATTTTTTCTCCGTCAAGCACCACGGCATTTTCAAGGCTTCCGCCTTTAATCAAACCAATAGAGCGCAGATAGTCTACCTGATATTTTTCACAAAACGTGCGTGCTGGGGCAATTTTTTCAGCAAAAACAGCTTCATTTATCACGCCGTCAAATTCCTGATGTCCGACAATCTTTGACGGGAAATCAATAGTAAAATGAATATACAGTTTATCGTTCGGCTTCAACACGACTTTAGCGCCTTTGCCGTCGGCAAACTCAACTCTTTGCAAAACTTTAAGATATTTGCGCTTTGCCGGCAATTCCTTTAGCGGAACATTTCTTAATTGCTCATAAAAAACTTTGGCACTGCCGTCCATAATCGGCGTTTCAGGATTTGTCACTTCGACTCGGGCATTATCCACGCCCAAAATGTAGAGCGCCGCCATAATATGCTCGATAGTGCTGACAATTTCTTTTTGCGGATTGCCCAAACAGGTGCAGTTTCGAGTGTCGACAACCTGATTATACACAGCCTTAAATTCCGGCTTATGAGGCAAGTCGGCGCGTACAAAAACAATGCCGCTGTCGGCTTTTGCCGGACAAAAAGTCATTTTGCTTGGCAAACCGCTGTGCAAGCCAATTCCGTCAATTTCAAAAATTTCGCCAAAAGTTTTTTGCATAAAATTCTCTCCTAAAAAAGCGGAAGGCGGTCTATAAGCCGAGTTCTGTACACGATTTGCTTTACCGAAACCGGCAAAGATTTGTGCGATAGCTATTCATCTACGCCAAACGTTACCGCTTGGCTGGTGCGACCCACCTCTGGAGCGGAGCGGAAACCCTCCGGTTACTTTGAGCTAAAAAGCCAAAGCCTCCTAATTTGGTCTTACATCAGATAGGGTTTACCTTGCCACAGACATTACTGCCTGTGCGGTGAGCTCTTACCTCGCCTTTTCATCCTTACCGGCATATAGCCGGCGGTAATTTTCTGCGGCACTTTCCCTTGGATTTCTCCAGCCGGACGTTATCCGGTACCTTGTTTCCGTGAAGCCCGGACTTTCCTCATCAATGGATTTTACTTTCCTTGACGCAGCTATCCGACCGCCTTTCCACGCTCATAAATTACCCTCTATTATAAATAAAATCAACGTTTTTTAAGGATTTTAACAACTTTAATTAAATTTTAAAGTTTTTGGCATAGAGTGACAACAGTTATTTCACAAGGAGAAAACTATGAACAAATTTATTTTAGCTTTGTTGGCAGGCACATTTTTAGCCTCTAACGCAATGGCAGACTGCAACGGTTTCTATTTAGGCGGTCGTGGCGGTATTGTTAAACATGACTATTCTAAAAAAGGCAACAGCGGCATCAATTCCGACGGTTTGGATAAAAACAGACTGATGCTGAGCGGCGCTTTGGGTTATCGTTATAACTATGTACGCGCTGAATTGGAATATGTATGGCGCGACAAGAGCCAAAAATCATATGGTGATGATGCAAGTGGTGATCAATATGACCCGTCATTCCAAGGTAAACGTACTTTCAAAACTCAGTCATATATGCTGAACGGATATTTTGACTTTGCTCCGTACAGATGGTTTACACCGTATGTTTCCGCTGGTATCGGTTTGACTGAAATGAATTATAAAGACAATTACTCTTCCAATAGCGGTGGCAGCTCTACTAAAACCAACAACGGCAACTACAAACCGACTCGTTTTACTTGGTCTGTCGGCGGCGGTTTAACCGTAAAAGTAACCAACCGTTTCAATGTTGACGCTGGTTACCGCTACTATGACATGGGCTCTATCAAACATGCCGATATTACAGCTCATGAGATTTATTCCGGTTTGCGTTACGTATTCTAATTCGCCGCGCAAACACTTTAAGCCGCTAACCTTATAGCGGCTTTTTTTCTACTAAAGGAGGCTTTCCTATGTCTGACAAACTTTTCGGCACCGACGGCATTCGCGGCGTTGCCAACGTATATCCGTTAACTATTGATTTTTGCTCTCGTCTGGCGGTTGCGCTCAGCCAAACCATCTGCACCAAAAAACAGCGCGTCGCCATTGCCCGCGACACCCGAATTTCCGGCGATATGCTGTTTAATGCTTTAAGCGCTGGCTTTACTTCGCAAGGCGTAGATGTTATTGATTTGGGCGTTATTCCGACTCCGCTCTGCACCACCGCCACTCCAGCTTTGGACGTGGATATGAGCATTATGATTACAGCGTCACACAATCCTTACCGCGACAACGGCTTAAAGCTGATTACCGCTAGCGGCGATAAATTTTCAGACGAACAGTCTCATTTGGTGGAAGAACTGCTGGCAAAAGACATTGAGCCAACTTACAACCCCGACAAAATCGGCGACATCAGCAAAGACGAATCGGTTATAGAAAAATATTTGCAAACTGTTGCCAAGCTGGCTCCGGCGAACGCTCTTGCTGGTATGAAAATTGTAACAGATTCCGCAAATGGCGCTTTTTCCGGCATTATGCCTAAAGTATACCGCAAGCTCGGAGCCGAAGTTATCAGTCTTGCTGACCAGCCAAACGGCACTAACATCAATCAGGACTGCGGCTCACAGCATACCGAAAATTTGTGCAAAACCGTGGTGGAAAGCCACAGCCAGCTGGGTGTTGCCGTGGACGGCGACGGCGACCGCATTATTGTTTGCGATGAAAAAGGCAACCGCTTGAACGGCGACCAAATTATCGCCTATTTAACCACTTATTTCAAGCAGCATAATATGCTAAAAAATAATTCCGCCGTTGCAACCATGTATTCAAACCTTGGCTTGGACGCATATCTGCAATCAATCGGCGTAAGTTATCACACCTCGGCTGTCGGTGAACGCTATGTAATTGAAAAAATGCGCGAATTCGGAGCAAATGTCGGCGGAGAAGAATCCGGACACATTGTGCTTTCCGACTACACCTTGACCGGCGACGCATTGCTTGCTTCCATTGTTATTTGCTTGGGCGTAAAAGAAAGCGGCAAAAAAATGAGCGAGATTTTTCCGGTGTTTGAACCATACCCAACCGCCGCGCACAATCTGCGTTTTGCCTCTAAAGACGAAGTCAGCGCGCTGATGGCTAAAGATGAGTTTAAGACTTGTCTTTCCGAAGCGGAAAAGGCTCTTGCCGGACATGGCTCCGTTATTGTCCGCAAATCCGGCACCGAACCGGTTATGCGTTTGAAAATAGAAGATAAAAACAAGGAACTGGTTAACGAAATTTCTGAAAAAATTTTAGCCTGTATCAAAAAATTATCTTGAATTTAAAGAATCTTTTAAGACTCAACCGCTAAACTTTTTCTAAAGACAATTTCAGGAGAAATAAAATGATAAAAGGCATTATCGCATTGTTTACAACCGGCATTATATTTAACCCGATGGCATGGGCTGGTATTGGCGCAGGCTGTTATATGATGCTGAATTTAAGCATGGAACAAATCCACAGCTTGGCAATGAACTGGCAGTTTCACGCCGGCGTTTTAGCCATAGCCGCGTTCTATACTTTGATTTTTAAGCGCACATATTATTCCGGCGCTCAAAGAATAAACTGGAAAGCCACAATTTCCAGCCTTTTGGGCAATTATTTTTATATTTTATTTATTACAGTGGTTACCTGCCTGTGCTTTATCGGTTATGCCGCCGGCACCAGCGAAGAAACCAAGCAGGCTATCCGCAACAATAAAAACGTGCGTATTTTGATAAACGAAGCAACTAGAGAATATTAGTTGCTTTGCAGCATAAAATTAAAGCCGAAGTTCTAAACCTCGGCTTTTTTTATTTATCTGACTAATTATTTTTTTCGTCAGGGTCGCGCAGAACATAACCGCGTCCCCAAACTGTTTCAATATAGTTTTTACCGCCGGACGCGCGTTCCAATTTTTTACGCAGCTTGCAAATAAATACATCGATAATTTTCAATTCCGGCTCATCAATACCGCCGTACAAATGGTTCAAAAACTGATCTTTGTTCAAAGTAGCACCCTTGCGCAAAGACAGCAATTCCATAATGCCGTATTCTTTACCTGTCAAGTGCAGAGTTTTACCGTTTACGGTCACGGTCTGCGTATCCAAATCTATCTGCACGTCGCCAGTGCGGATAATGGAGCTGGAATGTCCCTTAGAACGTCTGACAACTGCTTGAATACGCGCCAAAAGTTCTGATTTATCAAAAGGTTTTGCCAAATAGTCATCAGCACCATAGCCCAAACCTTTAACTTTTTTATCCGGTTCGGTCAAACCTGACAGAATAAGCACCGGAGTGTTGATTTTAGCGCTGCGCAGATTTTTCAGCACTTCATAACCGTTCATATCCGGCAGCATCAAATCCAAAATGATGATGTCATAGTCATAGTGTTTGGCAATATCCAAACCGTCTTCGCCAAGGTCGGTGGAATCAACCACCATATCTTCTTTTTTCAGCATTTCCTCAATGCTTTGAGAAACTGCATAGTCATCTTCAACTAAAAGAACTCTCATATTTGCCCGCCTTTCGCAAAAAAATTCTTATCTAATGTCTTGAGTCTAGTAGAATTTTGTAAAAATGAAAAGAACTTGTTAATAATTATTAACAGCCTTATAAATTTTTTTTGACATATTGCAGCAGCGTAAAAAATGCTTATCTTCTATTTGGTAAACAAACAAGGAGTAATTATATGATAAAATTGATGGAATTACCTTATAATTTGGACGCGTTGGAACCATATATCAGCCGGCAGACGCTTGGTTTTCACTATTTAAAACACCACAAAGGCTATGTGGAAAAATTAAACAAATTGATTGAAGGAACGCAATTTGAAACCATGACGCTGGAAGAAATTGTGACAGAAGCGCATAAAAAAACGAAATATCAAGACATATATCACAACGCCGCGCAAGTTTGGAACCATAATTTTTATTGGCAATCGCTGAATCCAAACGGCGGCGAACCAAACAAAAAACTACTGGAAAAAATAGAAGAAACTTTTGGTTCGTTTAATGATTTTAAGGACATTATGCGAAATAAGGCGCTTGAACAATTTGGCAGCGGCTGGGCTTGGCTGGCAGAAGACAGCAACGGCAATTTGCTTTGCTATAATACCTCAAACGCCGATAATCCGCTGATTTTTGGGCATACCCCGCTATTGACCATTGATGTGTGGGAGCATGCATATTATTTGGATTGTCAAAATTTGCGCACCGACTATGTGAATAAGGTGCTGGATAATTTGCTTAATTGGCAAAATCTTAAAGCGTTTGAGTAAAAAAGTCTTGCATTATACAAGAAAATAGGCTAAAAGTGGGACACATTAAATGTGGTCCCATCGTCTAGTGGCCTAGGACGCGGCCCTCTCAAGGCTAAAACACGAGTTCAAATCTCGTTGGGACCACCAATAATAAAAAGCTCACCTGTTGGTGAGTTTTTTGTTATTCCGGTGTCTCCGAGAGTTGAACTCGTAGAGTCGAACTCAATGCTTGAAATATACCAAGCGTTCTTTAATTATATAGTGCGGACATTATTGCGTTTAGAAAGCGCCTGAGTTTGACGTTTCTTTTGCAAACCGACTTTTTCAGCGTTGGATTTTCCGGCAAATTCTTTTTCTTTTACCTCTAATTTATCTTCAACTTGTTTGTTTTTACGGCGGATTTGCGCTTTTTCTGCCTTTTCAGCATTTTGAGGAACCGCCTGCAGTGCTGATTTATCCGGCACGCCCATCAACTCTTTCACTACGTCCT
>CAVEOB010000006.1:0-22564 GCA_963617265.1 Mediterraneibacter gnavus | reverse complement strand
CCTGTTCTATATCATTGCCACGTTTGGTCAGTTTTTCCAACTCCTTGTCTTGATATTTGCCGATATTATTTTGTTTATTCCAATAATCCCTATTGGCTTTTGAATATTCCTGTTCTGCAAAACTTGCCGACATGGCTGCATCACCGTATGCTGTGACCGACAAAATTTTACCACTATAGCGCTCACCGATTTTCGGCATTGCCTTATCCAGCAATTTATTAAACTGAGAAATTTTTTCAGATAACTTTTCACGGCGTTCTTTTTCTTCTTTACGACCGAATATTAAAGGCAGCGAACCCTGTTCCGGTTCTTGCAGAACCGACTTTTTACCATGCAGTCTGTCCGCCATTACCCGCTCGACAGCTTCCTGTGACAAAACAGCTTCTTCCGCAGCTGAACCATCTTTTTTTAGATAGTCGTTAATTTGCGCAAACGCATCCTGCAGCCACTTAACAGCCTGTGCTGTTTCCTGTTTGCGGACAGATATTTTAGACAGCATATCAACTCGTTTTTTCTCGTTTTCACTCTCTACCTTATATTGTCTCAGTTCTTCTTTATGCGGTACAATTTTTGCCTGTTCTTCTTCCAAAGCTGCTAAAATTTTCTTATTTTCTGCAGTGGTGCGGTTACGATCGCCCAATGCGGCAATGCCATAGGTTATTTCCGCAACATTTTGTTCACGCAGCTGCACACGTAATTTTTCCGGCAAAGAATTTTCAACCAGCTGCTTATTTTTTTCTACAAACTCTTTTGGAAGCATAGCAAAATATTTGCCGTCATCGTGCTTGAGCACATCTGATAAAGATTTTTCGTCCAAGCGTTTTAAACGACCGTGTTCAATATCTTTGCGGGCGGTTTCCAAATATAAACCTGCCATAGCCTTGGAATTTCGGGCGTGTTCTTCCGTGAGACCAAGTTGTTTGCAAACTTCTAGATAACGCTCGTTCACCCCGCGTTCATCTCCATAATTAGAACGGTCATATTTATTTTGCTGCACAATCAGCAGCTGAACAGCTTTTTTGAAAGTATGATAACCTTTCGGCAGAATATTAGCATTTTTCTCGGCTTGCGTTTTGGCTTTGCTGACGTCTTTATACGGCAGCGCATTGCCATATTTCGGCAGCATTGCCTTTACCATTTCAAAATTAAAATATTCAGGTTTTACTTTTTCTAGCATTGCAACACGGTTATGATTATCCGCTCTAAGCAGTGCTTTATTGATAATTTCTCGATTTTGCGGAGAAGTTTTCATATTCAGCATAGAGCCGTTTTCCACCATGCGATTTACATATTCCGCTGCTAAATAGCCTTGATTGTCATTGTAACCTTTGGCAGCAATATCTAAAATTTTTTCTGTTAGCGCCCGCTCACTGTTGGAAAGTTTGCTGAAATCATCGGCTTTTCCAGTTTCATATAATCTGTCTCCGGCTTCTATAACAGCCAAAGCAAAGCCCAAATTTTTTGAAGATGAGCGTTCCTCTACTGTTTTTAGAACTTTTTCATATTCTGATTCTCGGCTGGCTATAGCGCTACCCATTCTTTTCCAAGCCAAACTGACAACATCGTGATTTTTATTTGCCAAATCAATAAATTCATTCCTGCGATCATTGCTACGCTGACGCGCTAGAGTCCGTGATACAATGTTGGCTGTTGCCGATTTCTGTTCTTTGGTCTGTGCCGATGACACTACGTCTACCAAAGACACTTCGGGAGCTACTATTAAATTTTGCGTTTCTGGTTCTTTGGCTTGAGAAATCCAACTTTTATATACGGACAAATTTTCTGCGGTAATTTGTTCTATTTCATTGCCGTTGCCGTCTAAAAACTTACTCATAATTTGCGCTCCCTAAAATATATCTTCGTATTTTAAGGAATCTTAGCAAAATTTCTGCTTTTTTGCAAGTTTATTTGACAAAAAATATTCCAAGTCTGTTTTTATCGCAAGAATTACAAATTTAGAAAACTTTGATTAAATACCCTGCTCTGTTAAACATACAGTAGCTATTTTAGCGTAGACGCTGCTTTTGCAAAGCTATTCTTTCGGCAATAGATTTTCCGACAAATTCTTTTGCTTTTACTTCTAATTTATCCTCAACTTGTTTGTTTTGGCGGCGGATTTGCGTTTTTTTCGTCTTTTCAGCATTTTGCGGAACCGCTTGCAGCGCAGATTTATCCGGTACTCCCATTAAGTTTTTCGCAATTTCTGTTTTCTTGACTACTTTGGTAAAAAGGAGTGAACGGGTTTCTTTTATTGCCTCGCTTAAATTCTGCAATTTTTTCAACTCATCGCCATCGGGCTCATTTTGTTTCAATTGCTGAATTTTTTGATCAATTTTTTCTTGTTCTTTATCCAGACGAACTAAAATCTTTTTATTTTCTATAGTGCTATAATTGATATCTCGCAGCTGCTGTACTGTCCACATCAAAACTGGGTAGTCTATATTATCTTTTTTTAATATCGATAAAAAGTATGGCTTGTGGACATTAGCATATCCCCACATATTATTATCTGCATACTCCTTATCATCTTTTGACAGCATTTTATAATATTTTTCTCCGCCTTCTATTATAAGATCATCTAGAGTAAAATCGTCTAAATATTTTCGCCCACTTTGTTCAAAATCTTTTCGTGCTGTTTCTAAATACAAACCGCCCAAAAAGTATGGCTGACGATACAGAGAAGATCTTATACCAAATGCTTCCATCATGCGGCAAAACCGCTCATTCAAACCAATCTTATATCCGAATATCTCATGAGAATATTCACTTTTTTCCAATTCATTCATCACAGCTTGTTTTAGCTTAGCAAAACCTTTAGGCAAGATATTTATATTTTTTCAGCTTGGGTTACGGCATTGCTTGTATCTTTATACACAGGCTGCATGGCATATAAATATATCATTTTTCGAATTAAGTAACTGTCGATATATTTAGGGTCCAACACATCTAATATTTCTTTATGCGCCGAATTATAATTTTCAATTATTCGCTTATAAATAAATTCCCGTCTTTTGAGATCTGTTTCTAAATTTACTAAAGAGCCTGACCGTACAAGTTTTTCAACATACTCTGCTGCAAGCCCGAATTTATCAAATCTAGAATATGCATTATCTTGGCGGTTATAATGCTTGAAAGCCAAATCCAGCAATCCTTCGGCGCACTTTTTGTCTTCTGCCGAAATTTTACCGAAACCATCAGGTTTTCCAACATTGCAGATAATACTTTCGTTGTCTGTCAAGGCTAAGCCAAAAGCCAAATTTTCAGAAGAGAGACGCTTTTTTAAGGCATCATTTATTTTATTTAAAAGTTTCCCCAGTGCGTATTTACGATAAACTTGTGCGACAACTTTAGGATTTTGTTTAGCTAAGTCTATAACTTTTTAGAGTTTTACCAATCAAACTTACAGCTGCTTCGGTTTGAGCTTCACTCAAATCAGCAGATACGGCAATATCAGCTAAAGCAACATTTTTATCAACAGAGAGATTCTGACACTGCGGATTTTCATCTGTCAACAGCCATTTTTGATAGGCACCGAGATTATTTTCGGTAATCTTTTTTATAGCTTTGCCTTTAGCGTCAGTAAGTATCCCCATTGCGCTGTCCTTGTTAATCCATTTCTGCCAAACGGTCGGCTTGATCTTCGGCAATTAAAGCGTCAATAATTTCGCCCAGCGCCTCGCCGGAAACTACCTCGTCCAGTTTATATAAAGTCAGGTTAATGCGGTGGTCGGTCACGCGCCCTTGCGGATAGTTATAGGTACGAATCCGCTCGCTGCGGTCACCGCTGCCTACCTGCAATTTACGTTTTTCTGAATAGCTGGCGTCAATAGCCGACTTTTGGCTGTCATACAGCTTGGCGCGCAGGTGATTCATCGCTTTTTCTTTGTTTTTGAACTGAGAGCGGTCATCTTGGCACTGCACCACAATACCGGTCGGAATGTGAGTAATACGCACCGCGGATTCCGTACGGTTAACGTGCTGTCCGCCAGCGCCGGAAGCTCTGTATACATCAATTTTTAAGTCGGCAGGATTGATATACATATCAACTTCTTCAATTTCCGGCAAAACCGCAACCGTTGCCGCCGAAGTATGCACACGCCCCTGCGACTCGGTTACCGGCACACGCTGCACACGGTGCGCACCGGACTCAAATTTCAGCTTGGCGAAAACATCTTTGCCGGTAATTTTGGCGGAAGCCTCTTTATAACCGCCCAAACCGTTTTCGTTAGCGTCCAAAATTTCAAATCTCCAGCCCTGCTTTTGCGAATAGCGCTGATACATTTCAAACAGCACCGCCGCAAACAAAGCCGCCTCATCGCCGCCTGTACCGGCTCTCACTTCCAAAATGGCGTTCTTTTCATCATCGGCTTCTTTCGGCAGCAGCAAAACGCGGATTTCTTTTTCCAATTCCGGCAGCTGCTCTTTAATTTCATAATATTCAGCCTCCGCCATTTCACGCATTTCTTTATCCAAAGACGCATCTTCCATCATGGCTTTATCGTCCTGCATAGACTGAGCGTGCTTTTTATAATTTTCAATAGCGGCAACAACCGGCTCCAAAACCGACAATTCTTTATTGAGTTTTACAAGCTCGTCAGAAGAAATATTGGTGGAAAGCAAAGCTTGCACTTCTTCATAGCGATTGACAACGTTAGCTAATTTTTCTTCAAAATTCATACGTTCATTTCCTCAATTAAATTTGCAAACTTAACATTTTTCTGTTCGCCGCTGTCCAAATCTTTTACGGCAGCTTCGCCTTTTGCCAATTCATCAGAACCGATAATAACAGCCTTAAACGCGTTAGCTTTAACAGCCTTAGTCATGCGTTTTTTCATATTTCCGCTATAGCTTTGCTCAACTCTAAAACCGGCGCGGCGCAGCTGATTAGAAATTTCTAAAGCTTTATCCTCAGCGTCTTCGCCCATCGGGATAACGGCAACCGGACGCGGCAGCTCCACGTCATTTTCCCAAAGCATTGCCAATCGCTCAACGCCGCAAGCCCAGCCGATACCGGCAACATTGCCTCCGCCCATCTGCTCAACCAAACCGTTATAACGACCGCCGGCTAAGACTGTGCCTTGCGCGCCGAGCTTATCGGTTGTCAGCTCAAAAACAGTGTGCGAATAATAATCAAGACCGCGAACCAAACGATTGTTAACACGGTATTTTATACCCAACAAATCAAGTCCGTGCAAAACCTTGGCAAAAAATTCCTTAGAGGTTTCATTCAGACTGTCAGCATAAAGCGGAGCATTTTCCACCACCGCTTTATCGCATTCTTCCTTAGAATCCAAAACACGCAGCGGATTACGCTCCAAACGGGTTTTACTGTCTTCGGAAAGTTCTTCATAGTGTTCCTTTAAATAAGCCACCAATTTTGCCCGATAAGCGTCACGGCTTTCCGCATCGCCCAAAGAGTTGATTTCCACCGTAACCTGACCGCTCAAGCCTAATTTTTCTAAAAACTCATACGCCATGGCAATAACTTCAATATCAGCCTGCGGAGTTTCCACGCCCAAAAGTTCCACACCAAACTGTGTAAACTGGCGCTGACGTCCTTTTTGCGGACGCTCATAGCGGAACATCGGACCGGTATAATAAAATTTAACCGGCAGATTTTGCTGCATACCGTTAGAAACAAACGCACGCACCACGCCTGCAGTGCCTTCAGGGCGCAAAGTCAGACTTTCGCCGCCTTTATCATTAAAACAATACATTTCTTTGGTTACGATATCTGAAGTATCACCCAAATTACGGGCAAAAACTTCCGTAAACTCAAAAATCGGGGTTTCAATTTCTTCAAACCCGTATTTTTCCACCACGGAGGAAGCCTCCTCCACTACCTTTTTCATTTTTCTTTTAGCGGCGCCATACAAATCATAGGTGCCGCGGACACATTGTACTTTAGACATTTTTATTCCTGTTTTTGTTCTGGTAAAATATATTTATCCAAGCTGATATTAGTCTGTTTCATCGCTGACGCAACTTTAGTCAATTTGCCGTCGACATAAAAATCTACGTTATAGTAACGTCCGACTGAAACAATTATTCCAGCTTCGTTCGGCACATCATATTTAAAACCTTTGCTGTAAATTCCGCTAAGCAAAACTTTATTGCCTTGTTTCAACTCCATCCATGACGGACCAGCAAAAGAAATCTGAACTTTGGTCGGAGTTACAGATGCTGGCTCAGCGGCAGTTTTCGGCTCGGCGGTTTCGCTCAAAGACTTGGTATTTTTTTCTTCTTTAACTTTTTCGTCCTTAGCTTTTTCAGAAGTTTTATCAGTAGTTTCTGTCTCGGCTTTGTTTTCAGCTGATTCAGCCGCAGCATCTTCCGGCGATATTTCAGATTCTGCCTCGACGTTTTCTTCTTCCATTTCAGGCAGCGCCGGTTCATTTTCTTCTATGATTACAGGTTCAGGCACCACATTATCTTGGGCAATTTCTCTTTCTTCTGCCGCTTGTTTTTGCTGATTATAAGCGGATATGCCGTGCCATGCGGCAAATATTAAAACAACTCCCAGCAAACCAATCAAAACATGATGCCAATTCGGTCCGGCATATTCAGTTTGCGGCGTTTCATCTGGTTCTTCTTTTTCTTCCACTGGCGCTGTATAAACCGCCTGACGGAAAGCTTGAGTAATGCGGGAGGCATTAAGCTCCAAATAATTAGCATAGCTGCGCACAAAGCCTAAGCCATACGGCATAGCCGGCAAATTAGCGGCATCCATATTTTCTATAGCTTCCAAATAAAATTTGCGGATACATAAATCCTTAGAGACATCGCCTAGGGTTTTACCTTTTTTCAGGCGGGTGTTACGCAGCAATTCGCCGACATTTTGCGCTTCTTCCATTTCTAACATATTCTTATCCTTTTAATTTTGGGAGTTTATAACATATTTTTCAGTTGATTGCAATAGTGTGGTCATAGGCATATGCCAATAATTGTGGACGAACACTGGTTTTAGCCGATTTCAGCAAACTGCGCACATAATCAGCCACGTCCTCATTTTTCATACTCATTATCATTTTTTTGACGTTTGCATAGGAAGCTCCGGAAACTGAAAGATTGCGGTAGCCCAAGCCGATAAGCGCCATTGCCTCCAGCGGATTGCTTGCCATTTCGCCGCAAACAGAGCAATACACTTTATACTGCCCAGCTTTGTCGACAATCATTTTCATCAGTTTCAAAAACGGCGCTGAGAGCACGTCATAACGCGCCGTCAGCCGAGGATTTCCTCTGTCGCAGGCAAAAACAAACTGATAGAGGTCGTTTGTACCAACAGAAATAAAATCAACCTGCTGCAAAATTTCGTCTAACTGAAACAGCAGCGACGGCACTTCTATCATTATGCCGACATTAACTTTTGACGCCGTCGGGCGTCCGCGCTGTTTTTCTCGTTCATATTCCAGCAGCAAGGTTTCTTTTGCCTCTAAAAATTCCTCGCAGGTAGAAATCATCGGGAACATTACATTTAGCTCTTTATCTGCCGCCGCCCGCAGCATAGCGCGAATCTGCTGGCGCAGAATAGAACGTCGATCCAGCGTTATACGAATAGAACGCCAGCCGATTGCCGGATTATCTTCTTTAATTTCTCCCCAATACGGCAGAAACTTATCCGACCCCACGTCCAAGCTGCGGAAAATAATTTTTTTACTGCCCAACGCCTCATATAAACGTGCATATTGCTTACGCTGCGTTTCTACATCAGGCATTTTATCTGCCGACATAAACATTATTTCGGTGCGGTACAAACCAATGCCGTCGCAGTGCGTCGGCTTTATATAGTCATAATCTAAATCCAAACCGTAATTCAACGCCAAATTTATTTTTATATCATCTTTGGTTTTGGTCTGGTGAGTGCTTAAACTTTCCAGCTCTTCAAAAACTTTTTGCAATCCGACCGATTTTTTTTGATATTCGGCAATCAGACTTTCCGACGGATTAGGATATAATGTTCCCTCATCGCCGTTTACCGCCACAGTTTCACCGGCTTTTACCTCTTTCAAAACGCCGTAGATTTTAGCCACTACCGGAATATTCAAAGCCTTGGCGACAATAACCACATGCAAAGTCGGCGAACATTCTTCTATGACCAGCGCTTTTATTTTGGTGTAGTTATAATCCATTAAATCTGCTGGTCCCATACTTTGGGCAATTACCACAATATCTTCATCGCCAGAAACAAATTCACGCTCAACATCTCCGCCGATAAAAGCGCGCAAACGGTCGGAAACATCGCGCAAATCATAAAGCTTTTCTTTAATATATGGGTCGCTGGTAGCGGAAAGCTTGCTCCACATATCTTCATATACATGTTCCACCGCCGCTTCTGCCGTGTAGCCCTTGGCTATGTCGGCGCTGATTTTTTTATACCAGCCTTTATCCAAAGCAAACAGGCGGTAAGCTTCCATAATTTCGGTGGTGTTGCCCATATAGCTTTCTGCCTGAGCAATTTTTTTATCGATATATTCCACCATTTTGCGCCGACCTTCGGCAAGCTTGGACTGTTCCAGCTCGACATTATCGGCAAAAATGTTAACAAGCTCACGCTGACGGTAATGCAAAACCGCTTTGCCGACGCCGTAACCTTTATTCATGCTGACGCCATGCAGAGCATCGCGCATAACAATGCCTTTTTCTCTGATAAGCTGATTTTTATAATCTTCAAAAGCGCGCGAACTTAATAAATCAGTTAGCGGCAGACTTAAAGTTTCAGCCTCTTCGGTTTGCGCTTCGTCAAAACCTGTGGTGTCGTGTTTAATCAAAACAACCGCCCCGATAGTGATATGCAGACGGGTTACCGGAATGCTGATTAACGATGACTTTTGCTGCTCGTCAACTTTTATGGTGGTCACTTTCGCCGCCGCGCAGCAGCCTATGGCGCCTTCTTCATAGCGGATATTTGATTTGTAGCCGACAGCTTGATAAGCATCGACCAACTCTAAATAATTTTCATCTGCCGTGGCATATAAAAGCGCCCCGTCCATTTTTAGGGAATCCGCCAAAAACTTTAACACTTTATGGATTTTTTCGGGCATAGACGATTTTGCGGATAATTCTTCGCTGATAACTTTTTGAATGGCAAGAGCCTCACTGACAATGCCCGACGTATTCATTTTTTATCCCTTGTATATTTCTAAATTATAGTTGCAACAATACATTTACTGTTTATACTACTTTTTACTTTATGTAAACATAAAAAAGGAGATTAAAATGGCTAATACATACAAACGCGGGCAGAATGACAGACGCCCTTGGGGAACTTGGGAAGTGACCGACTGCGGAGACGGCTTTTGCGTAAAGCGCATTATGGTTGAACCAAACGGAATTTTATCATTGCAGCTGCATCACGGCAGAGCCGAGCACTGGATTATTGTGCGCGGCACCGCAACCGTTACGCTCGGCGAAGAAATTTTAACTAAAAAAGCCGGCGAATCGGTTTATATTCCGGTAGAAACAAAACACCGAATCCAAAACACCACCGCTGAACCAATGGAATTTGTTGAAGTTCAGGTCGGCGAAAATTTAGATGAAAACGATATTGTCCGCTTTGAAGATAAATACGGGCGCGCAAAATAAAAATTTGTGTGCATAAGTGGGGCATTTTGAAGAATCCCTCTTGAACTTTTTTAAAGGTTAATGAATCCTTAACACAAAGTTCGGAGGGATTTTTTTATGTTAGAAAATTTTGATTATTCGACAGCGCAAACCGGAGACATTGTGGTTTCGGCTTGTCAGGAATTGCTGGAAAAAGATGAAAGCAAACAAGAGCTTTGGGGCTATGTGCTGCGAATTGAAAACAATTCTGACGAACGTATCCGCTTAACTTCTAAAGATGTCTGCATTACCGATGCAAAAGGCAACAACCGTTATATGCCGAGTTTTGGATTTAACGGTGAACTGCCGGATTTGGAACCTGGGGAATACTTTGAATTTGAAGATACGGCTCAGTTAGACGGCGCAGCCGTGCTCTATGGCTATTGCAAAGCCTTAACCACAAA
Source organism: Mediterraneibacter gnavus (assembly GCA_963617265.1). Lineage (GTDB taxonomy): Bacteria > Pseudomonadota > Alphaproteobacteria > RF32 > CAG-239 > RUG410. The sequence goes on along the minus strand of CAVEOB010000006.1, from coordinate 12,560 downwards.
CGGAAAAGAACTCAAAATCAAGCTTCCGGTGCTTAACATGAGTTCTTCGCAAAAATCTTCTGTTTGTTTTTGCTGATTAGTATTCGGTAATTGAAGTATTGCCTTTGATATACATATTCAAATATTTTTGAATATTCATTTCCATGTGCTCGTCAAAAGCATTAAACAATTTTACAACCATTTCGTTCCAATATCTTTCTTTGTCTTCAATATTGGTATCTATCGGCATACTCAATTCGCGATAGGCTTCCACCGATGTTTGAGCTGATGATTTGTTATCAGTAACTTTGAGCAGCACGCTTAAATTTGCATGATATTTCAAGCGGTCTTTTTGCAGCAGCTGTTCAGCTTTTTCTTCTTTTTCGGTCACGCTGGCGTCTTTAATAATAAATTCTGCCACGCGGTCAGAAGAATAATCAACTGCTTCCAAACGCTCATCAGCCCAAGTTTTGGCTGTCTTTTCAATAGAAATCGGGAACAAATGTTCAACATTCGGACGAGTAAATGACGGAGTAAACTCTGATTTTACTTCAATTTTTTTCACTGTAAGTTCAATCGGTTTTTTATTATCAAAATGTAAATCGCTATATCTTTCCGGAGCAGCCTCATTGTTGTTCATAGTCGAGCAAGCGCTTAAAATTCCGGCGACTGAAACAGCACAAAATGTTTTGAAAAAACTTGTCATATTATTATACCCCATAAGTTGAACCTAATATTTAGGTTTAACTTACAGGGTAATGTTTAAGATATGCTTAAAAATAAAGCCTAATGTTTCAAAAGTTCGCCCTTATCAAAGGAATAAACTTGTCCGCAAAAATTACAGGTTGCCGTGATTTTACCATCTTCTACCATAGCGTTGATGTCGTCTTCTTTCATAGAGCTTAAAGTAGCCAGCAATTTTTCACGGCTGCAGCGGCAGCCGAAATAATATTCGTTGGCTTTGACCACACGCACCTGATGTTCATGGAACAAACGGAACAAAATATCATCAGCGGTCAAGCTGCCGTCAAACATTTCCGCTGCGGTCAAGCTATCCAGCAGAATTTTTTCTTCATTCCATTTTTCGGCAATTTCCTCTTCGCTTTCATTTGTCTCCTTACCGCCTTTGACTGGCATTTTTTGAATCAAAATTCCTGCCGCCTGCCAATAATCGCCTTTTTTATTCAGATACAAATGCAAATGGGTGTCAATTTGCTCGGAATATTTGAAATAGCGCAAAGCACAGGCTTCCAAAGTGTTTCCCTGCAAATCCACCACGCCTTGATACAAATCAGTCCCTTTGCCTTGGTCGATTGTAAAAATCAGACTGCCTTTGCCCAGCCAAAACGGAGCAGCTTCCAGCTCCCCTTCTGTTTTGCGCAAAGCTTGCGCCGCCGCCATTTTCTGTTCGTCAAAACGAGCGGTTGCACGCACCTTGCCTTCTGAGGTAACATCAGCAACCAAATCGGAAATCGGACCATCGCCTTGAATTTGCAATGTAAACAAGCCGTCAAATTTCATCAGGCTTGCCAGCATAACGCCCAACGCCGTGGTTTCAGCCACTGCCGCGCTGACATTATCTGGATATTTATGATGCGAAAAAACTTCTTTCAAAACATTATCCAAACGCACCAAGCGTCCGCGGAAAGCGTTGTTATCCAAATTAAAGGAAACGCATTTATCTTTATTCATCTTTTAAAAACCTCTTTGTGATTAAACTATTGTTCTATTATGCATAAATTTAGGGAGAAAAAGGAGACATTTCAAGTGAGTTACGAAAATTATCCCGAAACAGAACAACCCAAACGCAAACGTCCCGCAAAAAAAATTACGCCGCAGCGTCTGAAAAACATCGGCTTATATTATCTAAAGCGTTTTGAATCTTCGGTGGAAAATCTACGTTCGGTTTTACAGAAACGCGTCAATCAATACGCCAAAGAGAATCCGGATTTTAACAAGCAGGAAGCCTATCAATGGGTTGAAGACGTTTTGACGGAATTTGAAAAACTACACTATCTTGATGATGAGCGCTTTACCGAAATCAAAGTCCGCAGCTATCTTTCCGTCGGCAAACCGGCTCGCTATATTCAAAACAAACTGCGTGAAAAAGGCATTGCCAACGCGCAAATTGAAGATATGCTGGACGACTTTGGCTATAATCCGCAGGAAATGGCTCTAAAATTGGCGAAACGCAAAAAAATAGGTCCGTTCCGCCCCGATGAAGAATCCCGTAAGCAAAACCGGCAAAAAGATATGGCGGCTTTAATCCGCGCCGGCTTTGACTATGATGTTGTATCAGAAATTATGGGGTCTGATTTTATTGCCGATGATATGGGTGATGATTTATAATCGTCTGCATACGGTAAATCTGCTCGCTTAAAACTGCCCGCATCAGCATATGCGGCAAAGTAAGCTTGCCAAAAGAAAGAATTAAATCAGCCTTATCACGGGTAGACTGCAAATGCCCGTCCGCGCCGCCGATTAGAAAACAAACTTCTGAACAGCCATCAAGAATCCAATGTTCCACTTTTGAGGCTAATTCCATACTGGAAATATTTACGCCGCGTTCGTCCAGCACAATCACTTTAGCGCCGTTCGGAATGGAGCTTTGCAAAAACTTAGCTTCGTCTTCCTGTGTAGAGTTGTCTTTTTCTTTAATAATCACGTCCCAGCCCGAACGTTTGACATATTCGGCAATTATCGCCGCCTCCGGCGAGCCGTGTTTGCATTTTCCGATAGCTAAAATCAACGCTTTCATTTGCATTCTCCCTTTTAGCCGAGAATACAGACATTCCCGAAAAATTACAAGAAAACGTAACAAATAATACATAAAAAATTGACTATTCGTAACAAAAATGTTACGTATTTGTAAAATAAATGTTACGAAAGATGCTGAAATGTATAATAAACGCCAAGAACTGATATTGGATTTTATAACTGATAATCAAAAAACCACACGGGAAAATATTGAGCAATTCATCGCTAAAATGGATTTTAAAACCTCTAAAATGACCATTACCCGAGATTTAAAGTTATTGCAGGAAAACAACGATATTGCAAAATCCGGAAGCGGTAAAGCCACTGTATACAGTCTGGCCTTAAAAACTATTTTATTAAATGATGTAAATGTGGAAACATATTTCAGCAAAGAGCAAGACGAACGATTACCGGATAGCATAGGTTTTAATTTTGACGTATTTTCAGCCTTGAAAAATTTGTTAACTGACAAAGAAAAAGCAGAACTTGAACAGTTAAACAACACTTACAGAGAAAAGAGGAATAAACTTTCGCCTGCTTTATTGCAAAAGGAATTTGAGCGTTTAACGGTTGAATTAGCGTGGAAATCATCAAAAATAGAAGGAAACACCTATACTCTTTTAGACACCGAACGTCTGTTAAATGAAAATATCTCAGCCGAAGGAAAAACCAAAGAAGAAACCAATATGGTGCTAAACCATAAAAAAGCCTTGGATTTTGTTTTGCAAGCTCCGGAATACTATAAGAATTTAACGGTTGCAAAAATAGAGGAACTGCACAGAATACTGGTTAATGAATTAGATGTTTCTACTGGTATCCGCAGCGGAAGAGTCGGAATTGTCGGCACTAACTACAAGCCTTTAGACAATCAATATCAAATAAAAGAGGCTCTGAAAAATTTGATAGAGGTCTTGAATAAAACAAGCAACCCTGTGGAAAAAGCGCTGATAGCAGTTTTAATGATTGCCTATATTCAGCCGTTTGAAGACGGCAACAAAAGAACCTCTCGAATTTTAGGCAATGCAATTTTATTGGCGGACGGCTATTGTCCTTTGTCTTATAGAAGCGTAGATGAAATTGAATATAAAAAGGCTATCATTCTTTTTTATGAACAAAACAGCGTGGCTTATTTCAAAAAGCTGTTTATTGAACAGTTTAAGCAAGCCGTCAATAAATATTTTTGATAATAAGTGCAACAGATTTTGTTTAAATACAAAAAATGCGCTATGCATATTGCCAACACAGCGCATTCGGATAAAAGAAAACAGGTTATTCTTTTCGTAAGTTAGCGGCGGAAGTCCACATTTTTTCCAAGTTATAAAACTCCCGAACTTCCGGACGGAAAATATGCACAATCACGTCAAACGCGTCAATCAAAACCCAATCGGCTTTGGTTTCGCCCTCTACCGAACAACGGCAGCCGGCTGCTTTCAAGGCTTCTTCAATTTTTTGCGCGATAGAGACCACATGGCGGTTGGAAGTACCGCTCGCCACCACCATATAACCGGCAATAGAAGTTTTGCCTTCCAAATCAATTACCGAAACATTTTCAGCCTTCATATCGTCCAAGGCTTTGGTGATTATATCCAATACTTTAGTGTCTTTTGCTGCCACGATTTTACTCCTTAAAATTTTAGTCCAATGGCGACCATGGTTTAGTTGTTGTTTCTATTTGTTCATTTTCCGCCGGTTGATTTTGCGTTTTGCGATTGCGGGTTACAAACTTATCCACAACCGACAAGCAATCTTGCAAATTTTTACCAGCAACCGCCGAAATGGCGAAAACCTGATTTTTAGTAACTTTACGCAAAGCTGCGACTTTTTCTTTAATTTCTTCATCTGTCAAAGCGTCGCATTTGTTCAAAGCCACTACTTCCGCCTTGTTTTTCAGCTTGTCATTATACAATTCCAACTCTTTGCGAATCGTCAAGTAGTCATTAGCCACATCTTCCGCCGTGCCGTCCAGCAGATGTAAAAACACCGAGCAGCGCTCAACGTGTTTCAAGAATCTATCGCCTAAGCCCACGCCTTCGTGCGCACCCTCAATCAGCCCCGGAATATCGGCTAAAACCAGCTCTTTGCCGCCAGTCCAAGCCACGCCCAAATGCGGGTGCAGAGTTGTAAACGGATAAGAAGCGATTTTCGGACGTGCAGAAGTAACCGCGGATAAAAAGGTAGACTTACCAGCGTTCGGCAAACCAATCAGCCCGACATCGGCAATAATTTTTAAGCGCAGCCATACCCAAATTTCTTCGCCCGGAGTCCCCGGACCGGCATAGCGTGGAGCTTGATTGGTAGAGCTTTTGAAACGAGTGTTGCCCAAACCGCCCTTGCCGCCTTTGGCAATCAAAAAGCGCTCACCCGGCTTGACCATATCGGCAATCACGGTTTCGCCGTCTTCTGCCACAATTTCGGTGCCGACCGGAACTTTGATGATTAAATCTTCGCCTTTATAGCCGGTCATTTCCGAGCCCATGCCCTGCTGACCTTTTTGCGCTTTAAAATGCTGCTGATAGCGAAAATCTATAAGCGTGTTCAAATTTTCCACCGCTTCAAAATAGACGCTGCCGCCGTCGCCGCCGTCGCCGCCGTTCGGACCGCCGAACTCAATAAACTTTTCGCGCCGAAAAGCTACACAGCCTTTGCCGCCATCACCGGCTTTGATATATATTTTTGCCTGATCCAAAAACTTCATTTCTTTTCCTTTTGTTTAAGGTCAAATAATAGCCTTAAATAAAAAATAAAGGGGCATAACGCCCCTATTTTAACTCTTCTGCAAGATTATTCAGCAACAACAGAAACGTAAACTTTATCGTCTGCTTTTGTTTTGAACTCTACTTTGCCTTCAGATGTTGCAAAAATTGTGTGATCTTTGCCGAGGCCTACATTCTGTCCCGGATGATATTTTGTTCCGCGTTGACGAATGATGATGTTGCCAGGGATAACAGCTTCACCGCCGAATTTTTTAACACCCAAACGGCGACCTTCAGAGTCACGACCGTTGCTGGAACTACCGCCAGATTTTTTATGTGCCATAACGTTATCTCCCTAAATTATTTTTCGCACACATCAGTAATTTTTACTAATGTGATGTTTTGTCTGTGACCATTTTTACGACGATAGTTCTGTCTTCTTTTCTTTTTGAAAACAATAACTTTTGCGTCTTTAGCTTGTTTCAAAACCAAAGCTTTAACACTGGCGCCGGCAACTAATGGAGTGCCGATTTTTTCGCCCAAAGCCAAAACTTCGTTGAAAACAACTTCTTTACCTTCTTCACCGGCGATTTTTTCCAACTTAACAACGTCACCTGTTGTTACGTTATACTGTTTTCCGCCTGTTTTTATTACTGCGTACATATTCTTCACCTAATTTTATTTAAACATAAAACATTGGCTTGTACTATACATAAGTTTTTGGCGCTGTCAACAGGAAAATAACTAATTTTTAATTTTTTGCGAAATATTGCTTTATTACTTTATAAATATATACGGTGCGTATGCGCATATAAAACTTGAAAATTTTATTTTTGCAAGCTAAATATGATTAAAAATAATTCGCGAGGTATTTATAATGTATGATGTCTATAAAATCAAAAAAGATTTTCCGGTGCTGAACGAGCTGATTAACGACAAGCCGTTCTTTTATTTAGACACCTCGGCTTCGGCGCAAAAACCGCAGCAGGTTTTGGACAAGATGATGCTGGTTTATCAAACCACCTACGCCAATCCGCACCGCGGCAGCTACACAATTTCGGAAGAAATGACCACCGAATTTGAGCAAGCCCGTGAAACCGTGCGTTGCTTTTTAAATGCCCGCGCGGCAAAAGAAATAATTTATACCCGCAACGCTACCGAATCTATAAACTTGGTTGCCTCGTCTTGGGGCGGAGAGAAGCTGAAAGCCGAAGATGAAGTTTTAATTTCGCAAGCCGAACACCACGCCAACTTAGTGCCGTGGCAGCATATATGTCAGGTAACAGGCGCCAAACTGGTTGTTTTTCCGGTTTCGGACAAAGGCGAATTTATTGAAGAAGAATTTTTGAAACATTTAAGCGAAAAAACCAAAATCGTTGCCGTTACGGCGATGTCAAATGTTTTGGGCACGATTTTTCCGGTTAAAAAAATTGCCGCCGCGGCGCACAAAATCGGAGCGAAAGTACTGGTTGACGCCTGCCAGTTCGCTGTACACCATAAAATAGACGTGCAAGACATTGACTGCGACTTTTTGGCTTTTTCTGCTCATAAAACCTATGGTCCGAGCGGTATCGGCGTGCTTTACGGCAAAGCAGAAATTCTGCAGAATATGCAGCCTTACCAATTCGGCGGCGATATGATTGAAAACGTGACCTATGAAAAGACCTCGTTTACCGATATTCCGGCACGCTTTGAAGCCGGTACTCCGGCTGCCGTGCAAGCTATCGGTATGGCGGAAGGGCTTAAATATATGATGAATTTAGGCTTGGATAACATTGAAAAACATGAACAGGAACTGGTAAAATACACCACCGAAAAATTGCTGCAGGTACCGGATTTGAAAATTATCGGCACCGCTAAAGACAAAGGCGGCGTGTTCAGTTTTGCCATTCGCGATATTCACCCGCAGGATTTGGCTTTTGTGCTGAATAAAGAAAACATTGCCATCCGCACTGGACACCACTGCGCGCAGCCGATTGTCAACCGTATGGGCTACACTTCGCTTGCCCGCGCCTCGCTTGGTTTATACAGCACCAAAGAAGACATAGACGCTTTGTATAACGCGCTTTTGAAAGCAGAAAAATTTTTTAGAGAAAACTAATGTCGGAAGAAATTGAAAACAAAGAAAATACTGAAGATAAAACTGTCGGCGCAACCGAAAGCCGCCTGCTGCAGGCAATGAGCGTCAGCGATGAAGAAGACACTGCGCCGGCGGAACTGCCGGAATACGTTGCTTATGCCGGAACCGAATTGGCTAAAGGCGCAAAAAAAGCCAAGATGTTTGACATTGTGGAAAAAATCCGCACAGTTTCCGATCCTGAAATTCCGCTGAATGTTTATGACATGGGGCTGATTTATAAAATCGACCAGCGCGACAACGGCGATATTTATATTGAAATGACCGTTACCGCCCCAACCTGCCCGATTGCCGGTGAACTGCCGCAGCAAGTTGCAGATGCCGTGGCAGAAGTTGCCGGAACCGGAGAAATAGAAGTAAAAATCGTTTGGGAGCCAGCTTGGACTCCGGAACGAATGACAGATGAAGCCAAAGAAATGCTGGAGCTTATCTGATGACCATTGAAGAACTGATTGACAACTTTTCATTTTTGGACGGCTGGGAAGAAAAATATCAATATGTGATTGATTTGGGTCACAAGCTGGAGCCTTTAGATGAAAAATTCAAAACTGATGAATGGAAAGTAAAAGGCTGCCAGTCGCAAGTTTGGCTGGTTCCGCAAATTCAAAACGGCGTATTTCACTTTAAGGGCGACTCCGACGCTATTTTGGTTAAAGGCATTATCTCAATTGTTTTGCTTATTTATAATGATAAAACCGCCGAAGAAATAAAAAACATTGATGTTACAAAAATTTTTGTTAAACTGGGATTGGAAGAAAATTTAACCCCAAGCCGCCGCAACGGTATGTTGTCAATGGTTAAAAAAATCAAACAGTATGCCGCCGCTGTCTAAATGAAAGCGCACTATGAACATTCATGAATATCAAGCAAAAAAAATTTTAGCTCAACACGGAATCACTATTCCGGCAGGTGGAATTGCGTATACACCGAACGAAGCAAAACGAGTGGCGCTGAGTCTGACCACGCGCGGTCCATGGATGCTTAAAGCGCAAATTCAATCCGGCGCACGGGCTTCGGGGCATTTTGTGGAGCGCGAAGCCGGACATAAAAGCGGAATCCGTCAGGTTACAAAAATTTCCAACATAACCTATGAAACAACACAAATGCTGAACAACACACTGGTTACAGAACAAACCGGCGCTGCCGGCAAATTAGTCAGCAAAGTTTATGTGGAAGCTTTTAAGAAAGTTAAGCATGTTTTTTATGCCGGCATAGTTATTGACAGCGCGCTGCCTGCCGTTACTCTGCTTATTTCGGAAATTATCAATCAGGATATTGTGAAAGTAGCTACTTCCGACGGCAGCAAAATTTTGCGGATAAATTTAAAATTCGGCGAAGAATTGCAGCAACCGCAAATTATTCAAGTTTTGGATTTTTTAAATTTGGACAAGAGCTATCTGCCGTATTTTGACGACTTTTTTGCAAAGCTCTATCATACTTTTATGAGTCTTGACGCGCAAATGATAGAGATAAATCCGGTGGGAATTTTACGCGATAAGACTTTGATTGCTCTAGATGCGAAAATAAACTTTGACGACCACGCGCTGTTCCGCCACCCAGATGTTTTACGTATGCAAGATGATTACGAAGAAAACACCCGCACTCTGCGCGCTAAAAAATTCGGCTTTCAATACAGTGAATTTAACGGCAACATCGGCTGCATTGTCAACGGCGACGGGCTGGCGCTGGAAGCTATGGATTTAATAAAACAGCAAGGCGGCGAATTAGCTTGCTTTTTGAATGTTAAAGGCGGCGTAGACAAAGACAAAATCGCCGAAGGCATAAAAATCATTATGACCAACCCGCGGGTTGAAGGTATTTTAATCAATGTGTTGGGCGGATTTATGCGCTGCAACCTTATTGCCGACGGAATTTTGGCGGCAACGCAGGAAGTTGGAATGAATGTGCCGATGGTACTGCGTTTGGAAGGAACCAACAAAGAAGAGGCTAAAGACATTTTAGCCAAATCAAACCTGCCGGTTGTTTTTGCTGAAAATATGAACAGCGCCATTACTGTTTTGCTTAAACAAATGGAGGTAAACGACTGATGTCTATTTTAGCCGATAAAAATACTAAAGTTTTAGTACAGGGAATAACCGGAACTCAGGCTTCTTTCCACGTTAAACGCTCCATTGATTACGGAACAAATGTTGTAGCCGGAACTTCACCGAAATTTGAGGGCAAAGAGCATTTGGGCGTGCCGGTTTTTCACAATATTGCCGAAGCAACACAATATACTAACATTGACGCAGCAATGATGTTTGTACCAGCAACAGCGCTTAAAAACGCCGTTAAAGAAGTTGTAGAAGCTGAAATTCCGCTTGCCGTTTCCATTGCCGACAACGTGCCTTTGCACGATATGCTAGAAATCAAAGCCATGCTGAACGGCTCAAAAACAACTTTAATCGGTCCGGACACTCCAGGGCTGATTACTCCGCAGGAGGCGCGTCTCGGAATTTTTCCGGAAAACATACATCACAAAGGGAGCATAGGCATTGTATCGCGCGCATCAACGCTGACTTATGAAACAGTGATAGAAACCAATTTGGCAAATCTCGGACAGTCGACCGTGGTTGGAATTGGCGATGATATGATTGTCGGCACGGACTATCGTCAAATCATTAAATTATTTCAGGAAGATAACAGCACCGACGCTATAATTTTAATCGGCAAATCCGACGGCATGTATGAACAGCTTGCCGCCGAATATTACAGCGATTTGCCGCACAAAAAGCCGATTATCGCCTTTATTGCCGGCGAATCGCTGCCTTTTGAACACAGCATGGGATATGCCGGAGACATTATTACCGGCGGCAAAATCACCGTGCAGGATAAAAAACGTTTGCTGCGCGACGCCGGAATGATTGTGGTTGACAGCATTGACCAAATTCACCTTGTACTGCAGCAGTTGGACTGAAACAATGCCATGGTGGAATTTTTTAGTTAATTTCATTTTACCGCCGCGCTGCATAAAATGCGGAAAAATTTTGCAGCAGCATAATGGATTATGCAGCGATTGCTTTAACAAAATTCATTTTATCAGCGCACCATACTGCGCCCGCTGCGGACGTCCATTTACAAACGAATCAGGTTTAAGCGCTGGCAAAAAGCAGCTTTGCGGAAAATGCCTGCAAGAAAAACGCCCGATGTTTGCAATGCAGCGTTCGGCTTTTATTTATGATGACGAATCGAAAAACTTAATCTTGGACTTCAAGTTCAATGATAAAACAGTTTCAGCTGAAACCTTAGCCAATTTATTATTCAGCGCTGGTCATGATATTTGGCAGGAAAAGCCAGATTTGCTTATTCCTGTGCCAATTCATCAGCTCAGGCTTTTGAAAAGACGCTATAATCAATCGGCTTTGCTGGTGAAGTATTTAGCCCTAAAATCCGGTGTTGCAGCCGATTATTTTTCATTGACCAGACATCAGAACACCATTCCGCAAGTTCAGCTTTCCGGCGAGGCGCGACGGCGGAACCTTCAAAAGGCGTTCAGCGTGAAATATCCGCAAAATCTGCAAGGCAAAAGCGTGGTTTTGATAGACGATGTAGAAACAACCGGCTCAACACTAAAAGAGTGCGCTAAAGTTTTGAAAAAAGCCGGAGTTTCTAAAATTTACGCCTTAACCCTCGCCCGCACGGAAATTTAACTTAGCCAATGATTTTACGCAAAATTCCGCCGTTTTCTTCCAACAATTTCTGCGCCTGTTCCTTGGTGCAGTTTTTCTTCAACATTACGCAAGTTGTTTTTACATTTTTGGCTTTAGCTAAAACTTCTTCTGCCATTTTTTCATCAACGCTGCAAATTTCGCGGACAAAGCGGACGGCGCGCTGCTGCAATTTAAGATTGGTGACCTCCAAATCTATCATATAATTGTGATAGGTTTTGCCCAATTTTATCATAGCGCCGGTAGAAAGCATATTCAAAATCATTTTCTGCGCCGTGCCGGACTTCATGCGGGAAGAACCGGTAACTGCCTCGGCACCGAGAATCGGATTGATAAAAATATCGGCAAAGTCCTTAAACTTGGCAGCAGGATTGGAAGTGACGGCAATTGTCAAGCAGCCTTTTTGACGCGCCATCTCCAAAACCTTTAATCCGTATTGCGGATTGCCGCTGGCAGAAATTGCCACAACTACATCGCCTTTTTGCGGATTGAATTTCTGCATATCGGCAACCGCCAGCTCGGCACAGTCTTCGGCATTTTCCACTGCTTGGCGAATCGCTTTTTCACCGCCGGAAATATAGCCTTGAATCAGCTCCGGCGAAATACCGTAAGTCGGAGGCATTTCCGACGCATCAAGAATCCCCAAGCGACCACTGGTGCCGCTGCCGAAATATGCCATTCTGCCGCCGTTTTTCAGCGAATCGGCAATTTTATCGATAGCCTCGCCGACTTGCGGCAAAACTTTAGCAACTGCCGCCGCTACTTTTTTATCTTCATCATTTATCAGTTTGGCAATTTCTGCCCCGTTTTTTATATCTATATCCATAGTCGCCGGATTGGCTTGTTCGGTTATTGACAGCATTATTTTAACTCCTTTTCAACAGCTTAAAGCACATTAGCAAATATATTTTAAGAAAACTTAAAAAAAAGATTGACATTCGGCAAAAAATAATGATTATAGCGTTTAGAGAAATCAGAAACGATTTGTCTTTATGACCCCGAGATGGTTTTATTGGAGGGGTGGCAGAGCGGTCAAATGCAACGGACTGTAAATCCGTCGACTTAGTCTACGATGGTTCGAATCCATCCCCCTCCACCACTGATGAATCACTTGGGGTTTTTGATTTCAATATTAAGCTCAAGCGGGTGTAGCTCAATGGTAGAGCAGAAGCCTTCCAAGCTTACTACGGGGGTTCGATTCCCCTCACCCGCTCCAATTTCCTTAATATTGATTTTCGTCTTTAACATTATATAAAACAGGATAAATAAACAATGGCAAAAGAAAAATTTGAACGCAGCAAACCGCACTGCAACATTGGTACAATC
>CAVEOB010000005.1:27814-56219 GCA_963617265.1 Mediterraneibacter gnavus | reverse complement strand
GCCGTAGTCAGCAGTTTTTTTATCAAAGTGTCAGCTATTTGCTGTTCATCTTTATCGGCGGCAAATAAAATGAAATGAGTCTGTTCCTGCTGAATTGGCACAAAATCACTGTCAAACGCTGCGTCTGTGCGGAGTTCTACCACCATTTGCATTTTGCGGTTTGTTTTATCTATTTTATCGACGGCGGCTTTATTCAGTAGAGGAGTAACCACAAAATCAGCTAAATTTTTGTCATCGGTAACATAGTAATAGTCGCTGTGCGAAAATTGCTCTTTCAGCCAATCCGTATAATGGTTATTTTCTGTTTTATCCCAAAATTTCATATCGGCTATATATAAAAGTTTCTTTTCTTTTAAGTTTTGCGGCTTAAAAGCTGTTTTATCTTTTACTTCGGTGGCAACGTCTTCGGCTATTTTATTTTCAGCTTCCGGATTTATGTGTGCTGGTTCTGCGGCTTTTTTATGTTCTTCCACCAGTGCCGCCAGTTCTTTATCATCAATTTCTAAATCGGCGGTCACTTTAACGCACACGCGATTCGGTTCAGACAAAGTGATGGTATGCTTCTCATTTTGCATATATTCATCAATCAGGCGGTAGGCGATAATATCAACCACCGCCGGAGAAAGATTGCCGCTGTGTTTTTGAATAATGCCTGAAGTTTTTACGGCTATAAGGCAGGCTTTGTCTACCGCACGATATTCCATAGTTTTAGCGTCGAAAACGTCTTGCTTTTCATCGCAGGCGCTGGCTTCCACATTCTTAAATTCGGCAGCCGCCGGTAAAACTTTTAAGCAAACTAGCAAGGCTAGTGCAAAAATATATTTATTGCCTTGCATAATTATTACCACCAGCTTCTATCGCCGTCAGTTTGGTGTATAACCTCGGTCCATTCGCCGATTTTTACACCGTCGGTGCCGGAAAGTTCCAAAGTGTATTTAATGGCTGGAACTTGCTTGGTCGGAGTGTCAAACCAATCAGCTGCAGTTGTAATTTTATATTCGGCATTTTTAACATCGTCGGTTAAAATAACCGTATTTACATCACTCAAACGCTTTTTCATTGATTTAGTGCCTTTGTCAGCGCCTTTAGGCAAATCGTCGGCAGCCATTTGGGTGTCGGCAACAAATACCTTTACCGGCTTATCGCCGAACACGGCTTTAGCATCATTTAGCATAGTGTTAACCGTGCGGTTTGCCGAAATCACATATATTTCCGGCAATTCAGGAATAATTGTTTGCTGCGGCTCGGTCGTTTCCGCTGTGTCATCAGGGCAGCAGCGGCGTTTTTTGTGTGCGGAAACAACTTCGGTTACACGAGGTTTTAAAACTAACGGCTCGGCAGCAGCTTGCGGACAGTTGTTGTCTATACAAGCATACGAGCAGGGTACGCTGACCGTTTCAGGATATACTTCCTGATAAGTTTCCTGCATTTCAACAGGCTGCGTTGTGCAGCCGCCGATGGCAAGTAAAGTTCCCAGCAACACAGTTTTTTTCATCTTTAAGTACTCCTTATTTAAACTTAAATTTATTTTTACACAGCTACCCTTAAAAATACCTTAATATTTGCAAAGATTTGCTTGAAAATTCGGCAGAGTTTGCCTATACTGTTTCTTAGTTTTAATAAAGGATAATAACCTATGTTAATCACATTTTTGGCAGTCATTGCTCCGTTTTTAGTGCTGATTCCGCCTTTGCAGCGCAATCGGTTTTTTATTTTGTACTTTGCCATGATGATGCTTTCGGCGTATATAACCGAAAATCATTATTTCAGGGTAGTTATGTTTTCGCATAAAGCCTTTTTGGTGTTTATTGTTTATCATTTATGCTGTATCAATTTGGCAACATTTATTGCCTACGGCGCCGATAAAAGAGCGGCTATGCGCGGCGGGTGGCGTGTGCCGGAAATGCAGCTGCACGCGCTGGAGTTTTTAGGCGGGTGGTGCGGAGCAATAATTGCTCAAAAGTTTTTTCATCATAAAACCAAAAAGCGCAGCTTTCGGGCAATGTTTTGGCTTATGCTTGTCTTTGAACTTACTGCCGTTTATATTATCTTACGTTATTTGAAATTGATTTGAAGGAGATTAAATTATGCGCAATACTTTAATTTTGCTTTTAGCCGGAACATTCTTGACTTCAGCTCCGGCGCATGCCGAACAGATTTTGCTCAGGAACAATAACAGCAAACTGACTTTAAGCATTTATAACCAAAATCTGGCGTTGGTTAAAGATGTTCGTCCGGCAGATATAAAAGCCGGAATGTCAGAAGTGGTGTTTGACGGCGTGGCGCAGCAGATTCAGCCTGAAACTGCAATGCTTTACGGTCAAGATGTTAAAGTTTTAGAACAAAATTACAGCTATAACGTAATCAGTTATGAAAATATGATAAATCAATCTGTTGGGCAAGAAGTGAACACTGTTAGACAAAACCCGCAGACTGGCGAGAATATTTTTGAAAAAGCCGTGTTAATCGGCGCAGCTTACGGTCAGCCAGTGTTGAAATTTCCGTATGGTATTGAAACTAATTTCAACGGCAGAATTGTGTTTGAGCAAATTCCGAGCGGCATCAGCGATAAACCGACCTTAACCGCCAAAATAAACAATAAAAAAGCCGGCAGCAAAAATCTGTTTTTGGCATATCTGACTGGCGGATTAAGCTGGAAAACCGACTATGTCGCCACCATTACCGATAAAAATCAATTGGATTTAACCGGTTGGGTTACCATTAACAACAATTCCGGCGTTGATTATAACAATGCTAAAATTCAGCTGATTGCGGGCGATGTCAATGCTGTGCGCCCAAGTATGCAGCCTCGTCTGCTGATGGCAAAAATGTCGATGGCGGTAATGGACAACGGCGCCGAGACTGCGGCAATGGGGTCGGTTGCTCCAGAACAAATCAGCAACTATGAACTTTATACCTTGCCGGCAATCACTTCTATAAAAGATAAGCAAACCAAACAGGTTGGTTTAATCGAAAAAAACGCCGTGAAATATACCAAGGAATTTAATTTCCGTTCTCCGCTGTATTTTGGTGGCAGCTATGAGTTTGAAAAGCAGCACCCGAGCATTACCTATGTTTTGGAAAATGTGCAAAAATCAAACTTGGGTATTTCTTTGCCTGCTGGTACTATGCGTTTTTATGAAAATGATAAAAACGGCAATTTGCAATTTATCGGCTCGGCGGATATAGCAAACACCGCCAAAGAAGAAACTCTGCGTCTGAATTTGGGCGATGCTTTTAATTTAACCTTAAAAGGCAAAGTGTCTAAAGTTTCTGAAAAAGAAGTGGAGCGCAAGCCGCAAAATCAATGCTACAATGTCAAATTGCAAAAAACTTATGCGGCGGAAACCACTGTCAGCAATGCAGACACCTCTGAAAACAGCGTGATTATCAGCCAAAGCTTTCCTGATAACTATAAAATCATTAAAGAAAGCATAAAAGGCTCGGTTAAAAACGCTCAAACCCGCGAATGGACGGTTAAAGTTCCGGCAAACGGCAAAACAACCTTGTCTTATACGGTTGAGATTCCGCAAAGCACGCGTGTTTGCGACTAACAAACAAGCTTTTTTTACAATAGCAAAACACCCTGTCAAATATAGCGGCAGGGTGTTTGTTTTTAGTTAAGTAAAATTTAGAATCTGTATTGCAGACCGGCAGTAACTTCTTTAAAGTTGTTGGTATAGCCGGAGCCAATGTAAGAATATCTGCCGACAACGCGGGCGCCCCAATGCTGGTTAAAGTCATATTGCATACCCAAACCGGCGCGGTAGCCGACTTTGTTGTAAGAGCTTTTCGGAAATCCTTTGTATTTGCCGTGGAAAATACCGGCGCCGACTGTTCCAAGCGCGCTCAACTTAGAGCACATAATCGGATATTTGCCGTAAGCGTCCAAAGCATAAACAGAAAAATAGTTTTTACCGCGTTTATCTTCCAAGGTACGACCTTTTACTTCGCCGGATTGTTGATATGTAAATTCCAAATCCCAATTCTGATACAGCTGCATGCCTACATTGGCTTTGCCGGAATGGAAATATTTTTTCATTTTTTTAGCTTGATTGCCTTGTTTAGCCTTAAAGAAAGAATAATCAGCGCCGATATACGGACGATATGCATTCATATTCCAATTCATAGCTTGGGCATTAAGCGAAAAAATACAAGCAACACCAGCTAACAATAATGTTTTTTTCATGTTTTAATCTCCATTTATAAATGTGTTAAATGACAAATCAAGTATTTCGCAACACTTCCAAGGTTGTATATAACAGTGAAAAAACGAATTTAAATAGAGACAGCTAAAAAAAATCACGCTACACTGTTTTTCATTAAAGGAGGTTTATATGTTTTGCAGCCCTAAAAAAAATTGTGATTTGTGCCCGCGTTTGGTAGAGTTCCGCCATGGCAATCAGCAAAAGTTTCCGTCTTATCACAATGGACCGGTTACGCCTTTCGGCTCGCTTGACGCGCAGATTTTGGTGGTGGGTTTAGCCCCTGGGCTGAACGGCGCTAATCAAACCGACCGCCCGTTTACCAATGATTATGCCGGCGATATTCTTTATCCGGCACTGAAAAAATATGGCTTTGCTAAAGGTGAATATAAAAAGCGCAAAGACGATGGCTTTTCGCTGCTTAATATGCGTGTGACTAATTCGGTGCGCTGCGTTCCGCCGCAAAACAAAGTAAATGCTGCCGAAATTGCCGCCTGCCGTCCGTTTTTGCAGCAAGAAATTGCCTCTATGCCTAATTTAAAAGTTATTCTTTCGCTCGGGTCGGTTTCGCACGGCGCGGTTTTACAAGCCTTAGGTTATACTAAAGCCAGCTATAAATTTGCTCACGGCGCCGAACATTTTTTGCCGAAACATAATATTGTGCTGCTGGATTCGTACCATACTTCGCGCTATAACATCAACACCAATGTTTTAACGGCGGAAATGTTTAATAAAATTATTGCCCGCCTCAAAGAATTGGTCTGACTTGAAATTTCGGGCGTCTTTTCCCATATTTTGCAAGAAAGGAAAAATAAATTGAAAAAATTGCTGATGTTGTTTTTTTGCGCTTTTATGCTTAATTCGTCTTATGCGCAGGCGGAAGAAAGCCGTAAAAGCACGGATAATACGACTATCGAGCTTTTTTCGGGCGATAAATCCGAATACATTGCGCGTTTTGCCATTAAGGACGGCTGGCATATTTATTGGAGCAACCCTGGAGAAATAGGGCGTCCGACCACAATTTCCAGCAACAGAGCCGACAGCGGACTGAAAATCTTGAACCAGTCGGCTCCGCAAATTGTCAAAGCTTTTGATATTATTGATGAATATGTTTACAAAAAATCGGCGTATTTTCACCTTAAACTGAAGCAAACCAAAGACGTTGAGCTGACTTTTTCTTTTGTGGAATGCAGCGATGTCTGCAAGCCGCAGTCTTTGAGTTTTGATTTGCAGGAATTGCCGCAAACGCCGAAAGAAGTTTGGAAATATTTGCAAACAGATTTGAAATCGGTGCTGCCTCAAAAAATAAATGTCAGCAGCCCAACTTCGCAAAATAAAATAAAGCTGGAGCTGCCGCCGCATGCTGAAATCAGCTTTTTGCCGGCGCAAAGCGGAGTGGTGGCGGATCAGTCTGTCAAAATCAGCGAAGAGCACAACAAAACCTATATCAGTTGGGAAAACGACAGCGCCGAGAGTACGCCATTATCTCAAGCTTTGGTTATGACGCCGGACAAGTCGTATGCTTTGGAAATTGACTATCATGACGAGTCGAGCCTTGGACTTTGCTACATTTTGTTATTAGCGTTTTTAGGCGGATTGGTATTGAACGCTATGCCGTGCGTTTTTCCGATTTTATCGCTTAAAATATTCTCTTTATTAAAAAATCGAAATGAGCCGAAACGCTTTGCCCGCGCGTTGGGCTATACGATTGGAGTTTTTTCCTGCTTTATGGTACTGACAACGGTTTTGGTTCTTATAAAAGAGCAAGGCGCCGCCATCGGCTGGGGCTTTCAGCTACAATCGCCGTGGTTTGTCGGCACTATGGCGGTGGTTTTCGGTATTTTGTTTTTATTTATGATAGATGTGCTTCATTTTCCGAATTTCAATACCGATAAAACTTATAAATTATCCGGCATAAACGCTTTCAGCACCGGTTTTTTCGCCGTTTTAATCGCCAGTCCTTGTACCGGTCCGTTTATGGGCGCGGCAATCGGTTACGCTTTTATGCAAAGCAATTTGCAAACTTATGCTGTTTTTGCAATGCTGGCGTTGGGATACGCTCTGCCGTATGCTTTGATAGAGCTGTTTCCGGCGGCATTGGGGCGTATTTTACCGTCTCCGGGGAAATGGATGCAGACGATGAAATATGTGTTGTCTGTACCGCTGTTTTTAACAATGCTTTGGTTGTTCGGCATTTTGTCAACGCAGCTTAATTGGGTTAAGCCAAAAGAAACTGCCGAACTGAATTGGCTGCCGTATGACGATGAGCAAATCAGCGCGGCTGTTGCCGACGGTAGACGTGTATTTATAGATTTTACGGCGGATTGGTGCTTGACTTGTCAGTTTAATGAAAAAATCTTATTGAATACCGAGCGTTTTAAACGCTTTGTCACTGCTAAAAATGTTAAGCTTTTCCGCGCGGATTTAACCGAAGATAATGAAAAATATACCGCCGCGCTCAATGCCTATGGACGCGACGGAATACCTGTTTATGTTTATTATGTTAACGGAAATTATGAAATTTTACCGCTCTTTTTCAGAGTTAGCAGTTTACAGTAATTTTTAATCACTTACAAACTGCAATCTCAAAGCGCAGTCGCTGTAATCTCCGGTAAAGCAGATGGAACACTGCTGATCCACATCAGAAAATGTCATATTGCGGATACATGATGTTCCTGCGCCGCAATATTTGTCGCCGTAGAAAAATTTTGCCGAAGAGGCATTTTTTCTTGATAGATATAAGCAGCGTACAGGGTGTCTGCATAGCCTTTGGCTAAAGAGTTAAAGAGCTCTTTGCAAAATTTATCTTTTTTAAACCCAGGAACAACGGTAGACATATTGAACATAATTTCAATATAGTTATTGTTAACTCTGACAAAATCGCCCATGCTGACGGTCAGCCATGTAGAGTTATATTTCCATGACAGCGGCACCAGCTCTAATGATTGCAGAAAACTATAATAAGCTTTTAAATTGTTTGGGTTGGAAATACCAAGTTGTTTTATCTCGTCAAGATGTGAAAAAAATCAAAACATCAGATTGTTATATTTATCAAGTGCTCTATTGGTTTTATATTTTTTCCATAGCCTTGGAATAGCCAGCGATACCACCGACGTTCAATATTCCGATAATAGCCAGCACGCCAATCATCTCAAGCATGGAGCGACCGGAATTGCAAACGCCGCTGAGTTTATTTGAAAAATCTTTTATATTAGAGAAGAGAATTGAATTTGCAAAATAATTATTCATTTTTCTTTCCTTGTTTTTAAGCTTGTTATAATATCTTTTTACACATATAAAATGTATATGTCAAACATATTCGGCTAGTAATTCTTCAACAAATTTAGGTAAAGTTGTTCCTGCTTTACCGATAATATGGCGGTCAAAAAGGTAATCGTTTGAGGTTGTTTCCAAATTAAATTCGCAGGTATCCGCACCGCACATCTTGGCAATTTGCACAAAGCCTGCTGCCGGATAAACCATGCCGGAAGTTCCGACCGATATAAATAAATCGCAGGTTTTCAAAAACTCGTCGACTTTATCCATATACAAAAGATTTTCGCCGAAAAACACAATGTTTGGTTTCAGCATACCGCTGATGCCGCAATGTCCGCAGGTTTCATCGGCATGCACATCGCCCCACGTTTCCATAATATGCCAGCAGTTTTGGCAGACAATTTGGTTTATTTGCCCATGAATGTGATAAACATTTTTATTGCCGGCTTTTTCATGCAGAGTGTCAACATTTTGCGTCACCACATTTATTTGCGCCGGATAGTTTTGCTGCAGCTTGGTAATTGCCAAATGAGCGGCGTTTGGTTTGGCTTTGTAAAGTTCAGGGCGCAGCTCGTTATAAAAAACGTGCACATATTCCTGATTGCGTTCAAAGGCTTCTATGGTGGCGACATCTTCAACCCGATGCTTGTTCCAAAGTCCGTTTTCTGCCCGAAAAGTCGACAAGCCGGATTCCGCCGAAATACCGGCGCCGGTTAATATCAGAATATTTTTATATTTTTTAGCCATTGACGATTTCTTTATAAAGTTCTTCGTTGCTCGTAAATTTCAGGTCGCTGTTTTTAATATTGCGGCGATAAGTATCTAAATTTTG
Organism: Mediterraneibacter gnavus; assembly: GCA_963617265.1. Classification (GTDB taxonomy): domain Bacteria; phylum Pseudomonadota; class Alphaproteobacteria; order RF32; family CAG-239; genus RUG410. Next base: position 47,906 of record CAVEOB010000005.1, on the reverse strand, counting down.
ATACATTTTATCAATTTGCGCCACCAAAAGACCTTCCTGCGGCAAATCTTTATCCAGCAAAATCTCGGCAAAGCCTTTGCTTTGGAAATTTTGGGCGTTAGAAGTCTGTTCTCCACGGCTGGCGTTGCTTGGCAGTGGCACTAAAAGCATTGGAATATCAAGGCTCCAAAATTCAAAAATAGCGTTGGAACCGGAGCGGGTCACCACAATATCGGTGGCGGCAAGCAGGTCTTTAAATTCTTTATCCACAAATTCAAACTGCGCATATCCTTTGCATTCTAAATCTGTTTTTTGCCCTTTGCCGCAAATGTGTATCACTTGATATTTCTGCAATAAAGTATCGATATTTTGCCGTACGGCTTTATTCAAACTTTGCGCGCCCAAGCTGCCGCCCACAAACATCACAATCGGCTTATCTGCGGTAAAATTGCACATCTGCAGGGCTTTGTTCTTGTCGCCGTTTTTCAGGCGGTCGGACAGCACCGGTCCAATGTAGCAAATCTTTTGCGGCGCGCGCACATATTTTACCGTATCTATAAAGGTTGTGAAAAATTTGCTGACAAAGGGCAGGGACATTTTATTAGCCAGTCCCGGAGTTAAATCTGATTCATGCATAAAAATTTTGCGATGGTTCAAAAATCCGCCGACCACAACCGGAAAAGACACAAAGCCGCCTTTAGAAAAGATTATATCCGGTTTTTCTTTGCAGATTATTGCCGCCGCCTGACAGACTCCAACCGGAATTTTGAACATATCTTTCAGGTTCTGCCAAGAAAAATAACGGCGCAGCTTGCCGGTTTTTATGGCGTAATATTTCACGCCGTCAATTTTAGAAATAAGCTCTTTTTCAATGCCGTTTTCCGAACCCACATAAACAATTTGCCAGCCGTTTTTCTGAAAAATCGGAATAAGATTTAAGTTAAGTGTCACATGACCGCCCGAACCGCCGCCGGTAAACATAATTTTTTTCATTTTACGATGCCTTTTCTTCAGAATTGTTTAGGTTGTTAGTATTGTCGCTGATTTTCAGCACTTCATTTTCATCATATTCCATACCGATTTGCTTATTGGCTTTAGCTCCGTATTCCTTTAAGCGATTAGCTAGCGACAGGGCGTTGCCTTTGCCGCTTGCCAGTTTGGAAATTGCCGCTTCATAGTTGGTGCGGGCTGCACCCAAAGCCTTGTCAATTTTTTGCATATCGTCTACAAAATTTGCCAGCTTGTCATACAGCGAGCCGCCGACTTCGGCAATTTTTTGCACATATTTGTTGCGTGTTTCAATCTGCCATAAATTTTCGACCGTGCGCAAAATCGGCAATAGAGAGGACGGCGTTGTCAGAGCCACGTTTTTCTTGTAGGCATAATCATATAAGCTGTCGTCTTTTTTGATGGCTTCTACAAACGCGCTTTCAATTGGAATAAAAATTACCACATAGTCAAGAGATTCTTCTTTAAGCAGCTTTTGATATTCTTTGCAGGAAAGCTCGTCTATATGGTTGCGGATACATTGAATATGGCGCTGCAAAGCTGCGGCTTTGGCTGTTTCATCTTCAGCGTTTACATAAGAAATGTAGTCATTCATCGAAACTTTTGAGTCCACAATCACACTGCGGTTATTAGGCAGGCGAACCACCACGTCCGGACGCAGGTTTTGATTGTTTTCGTTTTTGAAGTTTTCTTGCGTGAAGTAATCAATGTTTTTTTGCAGTCCGGCAACTTCCAAAATGCGGTTAAGCTCAATTTCTCCCCAGTCACCCTGCATTTTTTTGCTGCCGCGCAAGGCGTTGGTCAAATTTTGCGCGTCTTGGCTCAGACTGTTGTTCATATCCATAAGTTTTTTGAATTGCTCATCAAAGCTGCTTTTATTTTTGATACTTTCCGTATTGGCTTTGCTGACCTCATCTCTAAAGTTTTTCAACTGCTCGCGGAAAGGAGACAGAACTGTGCTCAGCACTTGGCTTTGCGATTCATTAAGCCGGCGGGACTGGGTGTTTAAAATTTCATTTGAAATATCGCGGAATTTAAGTTCTAAATCTTTTTTGTTGTTTTGAATATCCTGCAGACGTTCTTGCATATGCTGCTGTTGAGCTTGCAGCATGGTTTGCAGGCGGGTATTTTCGGCGCTCAAGCGATAATTTTCATTATCCAGCTGTTTTTTGGCGCCGCAGACATTTTCTAATTGACGCTCAAGCTCTTCATTTAACACGGCGGAGCGTGTATTTTTGTTTATCGCCCAAATTAAAGCGCCTCCACAAAAACAAAGCAGCACAGCCAAAGCAATTATTCCATACAACATCTGCAAAACCTCATAAATAAATATATGTAAAAAGTATGTGAAAAGTATAAAAGTTTAGGCGCAGATTGCAATGAACAAAAGCAGGTTATCAACTTTAATCTTTTATGTGTAAAAATTATATTCTTGTAGACGAATAAATTTTTTTAGCTTAAACTCAAAACCGAAAAATGAAATCTCTTTAGAAGGAAAATAAAAATGAATAAAGTGCAAAGTGATTTTTTGAATGATATTAAAGAAGGCAAAGTTGCCGTAACTGTTTTTTTGATTAACGGTGTAAAATTGCAGGGCATTATAACTCAGCAAGACGAAGAAAGCTTGCTGCTGCGCCGCGACGGTCATACCCAGTTGGTTTATAAACACGCCGTTTCGACTATTATGCCGAGTGTGGCTGTTGATATAGCCGAAGAATAGTCTTTGATAGAAGTTGAGCAAAATAGACGGTTTAACGCCGCCGTAGTTTGTCCCGAAGTTTTTGGCGCGCCGGCAAGTTTGTCGCCCGAAAGCCGCTTGGCAGAAGCTGAAGGGCTGGCTTTAGCTATCCGGCTGAATGTGGTTTATAAAGAAAACCTGAAAATAAAGGATATTAAGCCGTCTGCCTATTTCAGCAAAGGATTTTTAGAACGCTTAAAGCCGATTATAGCTGAAAATGATATAGATTTGCTGATTGTGGATACAAGATTGAGCCCAATTCAGCAGCGTAATTTGGAACGTGAACTAAAACTTAAAGTTATAGACCGTACCGCTTTGATTTTAGAAATTTTTGGCGAGCGTGCACAAACTAAAGAAGGCGCTTTGCAAGTGGAATTGGCTCACTTGACCTATCAGCGCTCACGTTTGGTGCGCAGCTGGACACATTTGGAGCGCCAACGCGGCGGAGCCGGCTTTTTAGGCGGACCTGGCGAAACACAGATTGAGCTTGACAGGCGTATTATTGACGACAAAATCGTCCGCATTAAAAAAGAACTGGAAAAAGTACGGCAAACCCGCGGTATTCAGCGCAGCGCCCGCCGTAAAGTTCCATATCCTGTTGCTGTACTGGTAGGTTATACCAACGCCGGAAAATCGACTTTGTTCAACTATTTAGCGGGTAGTTCGGTTATGGCGGCGGATATGCTTTTTGTCACGCTGGATCCAACTATGCGCAAAATCAGCCTTGGCGGCGGACGCGAGGTTATTTTATCTGACACTGTTGGATTTATTTCGGACTTGCCGCACGAACTGGTAATGGCTTTCCGCGCCACGCTGGAAGAAGTTTTGAACGCTGATATAATTCTGCATATCCGCGATGTTTCCAATCCTGATAGCCAAGCGCAATGCGCCGATGTGCTGAATGTGCTGGCGCATTTAGGCTTAAAAGAAATCAAAAACGCCGATAATTATATTGATGTGTTCAACAAAGCCGATTTGCTGCCGCCCGAAGATTTGCCGCGCTGGCGGACTAAAACTGAAAACAGCAATAATATGGTTTTGACTTCGGCAATCAGCGGCGAAGGCTGCGGCAGGCTGCTGGAACTTATCCGTCAAAAATTAACGTTGGGGCAGAAAAAATGCACAATATCATTGCCGGCAGAAGACGGACAGCTGCAAGCCTGGCTGCATCAAAACAGCGATGTGCGGAAACTTGAAAACGGCGAACAATGCAATATATATTCTGTTTGCATCAGTTCCGAAAATTTAGCGCGCTTAGAAAAGATGACTGAAAACCGTTCGGATATTGAAATAAGGGGAAATCTATGAAAAAAGTCTATATTAGTGTAAGTTTGTTCTTTTGTTTGTCTGCTTGTGTTTCTCAGCCGACGGCTGCTCGTTATGAGGACGAATTGTCGGCATGGATTGGGCAAAGCGAAGATAACTTATATGCTGAATGGGGTTATCCGAATGTTACATATTCCGTTGGTCCGGACAGCTTTATTGCCACTTATATCCAACAATACAGCAAGCCTGTTGCTGGCGACACCAAGCCTTATGCTGACAATATGACATATTCGGCAATGGAAGTTCCGTCGTATGGTCTGCCACAGCCGCGGGGAATTTATTATTGCAAAACTTCATTTGTTATTACCGACGGTGTTATCAGCGACTATAATTTTAACGGAGACGATTGCGTCAGATAATTGCCGCCGTCAAAACCATAATCCAAAACCATATTTTTTAGACGTAGAAAAAACAGACCGTTTAAACGGTCTGTTTTGCAAAGATTGTTACATTTAGTCTAAATTTCCAAACAAGCGGTTTTTAATTACATAACCTTCTTTAATATTGTTGGCTTTTACCTGACCAGCGTTTATTTCCAGCACAGCGCGCGGGCGTTTCGGCGGAAATATAGCTTCAGTTGAGTTTGGTGTTGCATTTTCATAAATATAGAAAACAACGCCGTTTTCATCAGCAAAAAGCATATCCAGCGGAATCAAGGTATCTTTCATCCAAAGCGCTACCTGCATATCTTTTGGAACAATTGTTACGTCCATCAGCAATCCGGAATCTTCAGCCAATGAATTTCTGCCCATCAAACCTTGATAAAGCGTTTCTTTAGTGTCGGCAACTTCAACATTATATTCATATTGAGCTTCACCGGATTCAATAATCAATTTTTCGGTTTTATTATCATTTTTTTCAGAGCAGGCTGAAAGCAAAATTAAAGCCGAAAAAATAACAACTTTTAATAACTTATACATAATCACTCCTTGTTAAAACATTAACAATATTCAATATTATAACAAAATTTTCAGTCAATTCAACAAAAAATAAAACATATTTGTTCAAAATGTTTTTTTAGTGCTTGTAACTGTATGGAACTTTGATTAAAATATAGCAAAACAACAGTTGGAGGCAGCTTATGAAAAAAATCAGTTTTTTGCTGGCGGGAGTTTTGGCGCTGAATGGTTGTGCAAATTTATTATCCGAACGTTCATGCGTTAGCGGCGCACAAGAATTTAAGCCAGTTATTCAAGTGCAAAAAGTTAAGCAAACGCCAAAATTGGCGGCAACCATATATTTTACTGACGGCAGTTTTAGTTTAACCAAGGCAGAAAAGCAAGGATTGAAACAAATTGCCGCGCAGGCGCAAAAAACGGGGGCTGATTTAAAAATTGTAGGTCATGCTTCATCGCGCACTCGGCAGACCACGTTAATTGAACACACTATGATAAACTTAGGAATTTCAGGCAAAAGAGCCGTCAGCGTGGTAAAAACTTTGGCGCAATACGGTATGCCTTTGCATAAAATGCGCTATGAGGCACTGGCAGACAGTCAGCCGGCAGCGCCTGAGGTGAATGCTGAAGCCGAGGCGTTAAATCGTCGGGTGGAAATTTTTTATTTGTATAAGGAATAAAGCGCCGGTATGGAAAACAGCGAATTGTCTTTAGGTGGAAACATTTGGAAAACCGCGGCGGTTGATGACGGTTTAGTTGAGCGTATGGCTTTATCTTATAACCTGCCGCAATATTTGGCGCAGCTTCTCTGCGAGCGAGGCATTGACTTTAAGGACGTAAATAACTTTATTACGCCTAAAGTGCAGAATTTAATGCCTGAGCCCTATGTGCTGAAAGATATGCAAAAAGCCGTTGAACGAGTAGCGCAGGCTGTGCTGAACGGTGAAAAAATTGCCATTATCGGCGATTATGACGTGGACGGCGCTACTTCAACTTCGGAACTGACCAGATTTTTTAGAGCGGTCGGCATAAACCCGCTGATTCATATTCCGAGCCGCGAAGAAGGTTATGGACCAAGTGACTTGGCTTTTAGCGAATTTGAGCAGGGCGGGGCAAAACTGGTTATAACCATAGATTGCGGCACCACCGCGTTTGACGTGCTTAACCGCGCGGCTGAAAACGGCTTTGAAATTGTGGTGATAGACCACCATGAGGCGGAAACTATTTTGCCTAAAGTGTATGCGGTAATCAATCCCAAACGCTTGGACGAAGATAATCAATATCCGTATCTAGCCTATATGTCGGCAGTTGGCGTCGGCTTTATGTTTTTGGTGGCGCTGAACCGTAAATTGCGGCAAAGCGGTTTTTATGAAACACATAAGGCGCCTGACTTATTGAGTTTGCTTGATTTGGTGGCGCTGGGCACAGTGTGCGATGTTGTGCCGTTGCTTGGATTAAATCGGGCTTATGTGCGGCAAGGGTTGAAAGTTATGGCGCAGCAGCGCAATTTGGGGCTTAAAAGCCTGCTAAAAGTTGCAGCGGTAGAAAGCGCACCGACTTCCTATCATTTGGGATTTGTGCTTGGACCGAGAATTAACGCCTGCGGGCGTGTCGGCGATGCAGCTTTGGGCAGCCGTCTGCTTTGTACCGAAAATGAAACCGAAGCGCAGCTGCTGGCGGATAAATTTAATGCTCTGAATTCTGAACGCAAAGATATAGAAAATTATGTTCTGCTGCAGGCAATAGAGCAGGTGGAGGGGCAAGCGCAGCAATATCCTATAGCTTTTGCTTTTGGCGAAGATTGGCATCAGGGTGTTATCGGCATTGTTGCCGGAAAATTAAAAGAGCGCTATAACGTGCCGTCCTTTGTGATGTCGATTGAACCAGATGAAGTTAAAGGTTCAGCCCGCTCCATAGACGGCGTGGATTTAGGCGCTTTGGTTATTGCCGCTAAAGAAAAAGGAATTTTGACAGCCGGCGGCGGGCATATTATGGCGGCGGGATTTTCTTTGCAAAAAGAGCAAATTCCACAGTTTAAAGAGTTTGTCGGCAAATATGTGGAAGAGCGGCTGGGAAAAGAAAAAATCGCTCCGGAATTGAATGTAGATTTAACATTGGCTCTGAGCGGCGTTACCGAAAAATTTGCCGATGATTTAGCTTTGCTGGAACCATACGGAGCCGGTAATCCCGAACCGCAGATAATGGTAAAAAATGTCAGCATAAACCGCCCGCGTTTGGTGGGCAGCGGTCATGTCAGCTGCTTTTTAGGCTCGCCTTACGGCGGTAGGCTGAAAGCCATCGCTTTTCGCTGCGCCGATACTGAAATTGGAAACGCCATGCTGCATGACAACGGCGAGCTTTTTGACGTTGTCGGACAAATTAAAACCGATATGTGGCAGGGACGCAAAACAATTCAAATGATTATTAACGATATAAGAAGAGCAGGAAAATGAAAGAAGAAAAAATAGAAGAAGCCTCCAAAAAAGTGGGCAGTAAAATTAAAAGCTATTTCTTTACCGGTGTAGTGGTGACCGCGCCGGTGGCAATTACCGTTTATATGTCATATCACTTGCTGATATGGATTAACAACGCCACCAGCCATTTGGTGCCAAAGCAATGGTCAATCGGCGATTTTGTTCCGTATGCCGTTCCGGGGGCTGGTTTGCTGCTGCTGATTATTGCTATGATTGTTATCGGTATGCTCACCACCGGATATGTCGGCAAATTTTTTGTACGCTTATGGGAAGCGTTGGTGCAAAAAATGCCGGTTGTTTCTAGCATATATTCCTTAATGAAACAAATTTTTGAAACATTTTTATCGCAGAAAACGCGTTCGTTCAGCGAAGTAGTGCTGGTGGAATATCCAAGAAAAGGTTTATGGACCATTGCTTTTGTCAGCAAAGATGAAACTGGCGGTGAAATAGACGATAAAATTAACGGCAGAACATTGAGTATTTTTGTGCCGACAACGCCGAATCCTACTTCCGGCTTTTTGATTTTTGTGCCGGAAAATGATGTGGTTAAGTTGAATATGAGTGTTGAAGACGGAATAAAATATGTGATATCTTGCGGTATTGTAACACCAACAGAATTAAACGATAAGGTAAATAAATTATGAAAAAAACAGGACTGTTAGCGTTAGCGCTGCTTTTAGGTGCAAAATCCGCCTATGCTGGAACATTGGCAGAATGGGGAAGTTTTTTGGTTGAAGATATCAAAGATATCCGCTGCCAGCACAATTATGATGTTTATGTTCCGTTTTATGCTTGGCACAACCGCTTGACTTATGACCAAGAACATATTGATAAATATAATGAAAACGCTTGGGGTTTCGGTTTGGGCATTTCGCACACCAACGATGAACAGACCTGGTCAGGCATCTATGCTATGGGTTTTAAGGATTCTAACTCGTATTTAGAAACATATTTCGGCTATGCCCGCCAATGGAATTGGACTGCCGGCGATGAAAATCAGTGGAGAGCCGGTGTCGGCTATACCTTAGGCTTAACCCAGCGTCATGAATACGCCTATATTCCGGTGCCGCTGCCGCTGCCTTTGTTCGGTGTCGGCTATCGCAATATCAATGTGCAGGCGGCTTATGTGCCGGGGATAAAAAACGACGGCAACGTTTTGTTCGTTTTCTCTCGTTTTAGTTTTTAATTTGTTGTAAGGAGCAAAAATATGGAACAAAAAGTAATAAAAGTCGGCAAAGTGGAAATGGGCAACAAACTGCCGTTGGCAATAATTGCAGGACCATGCCAAATAGAAAGCCGCCAGCATGCAATTTTTATTGCCGGTAAAATGATGGAAATTACCAAAAAACTCGGAGTTCCGTATATTTTTAAGGCTTCTTTTGATAAAGCAAACCGCACATCTATCAACGGCGCACGCGGCGTAGGGCTGGAAGAAGGTATGCGTACATTCGAAGAAATCCGCAAATTATATCCGGATTTGCCGCTTTTGACCGATATTCATGAACGCGAGCAATGTCCGATTGTCGCTCAATATGTTGATATGCTGCAGATTCCGGCTTTTTTGTGCCGTCAAACCGATTTGGTGGTAGCTGCGGCTAAAACCGGCAAAGTCGTTAATATTAAAAAAGGTCAGTTTTTAGCTCCGTGGGACGTAAAAAACATTGTTAGAAAAGTTGAAGATTCCGGCAACTTTAATATTTGCGTAACCGAGCGCGGCACCAGCTTTGGCTATAACACGCTGGTAACCGATATGCGCGCTTTTCCGCAAATTGCCAAAGATTGCGGCTATCCGCTGATTTTTGACGCCACTCACTCGGTTCAGCAGCCAGGCGGACTTGGCGGCTGCACCGGCGGTCAGCGTGAGTTTGCTCCGGTTTTGGCACGCGCTGCGGTGGCTGTGGGCGTGGCTGCGGTATTTATGGAAACGCACGAAAATCCGGAAAAAGCTTTGTCAGACGGACCTAACTCTATTTATCTGTCAGATATGGAAAGAGTTATCAGCGAGCTGATGGCGTTTGATAAGGTTAACAAATCTATCATTCACGAGTATTAAGCCAAAATGCAGTTTAGCGGCGAAGGATATATTATCAAACTGAAAAATCATGGCGAAAAGTCTATGATTGCCACTTTAGTATGTCCCGAGCACGGCAAAATTGTTGGCTATATAAACGGCGCGCACAGCAAACGCGGCTTGGGTATTTATCAGCTGGGCAATTATATTTCTTTTAACGCTTATGCGCGGTTAGAAGAAAATATGCTGAGTCTGAAAGGTGTTGAGCTGGTGGAATCTCATACTGCCGATTTTATGCTTGATACCGATAAAATTGAGGCGCTTTCATCGCTTTGCCGCCTGCTTGACATCTGTGTAGCAGAAAATGATAATTTAGGCTATTTTTACAAAGTGATAAAAGACTTTTTTCAACATATACATAAAGATAATTGGCTGGTATATTATTCATTTTTTGAATATTATCTGCTCGATTTTTTAGGTGTAGGACTTGATGTCGGCGAATGTGCCGTAACCGGTAAAAAAAGCGAACTGTCCTATGTTTCTCCCAAAACAGGACGCGCCGTATGCGCCGAAGTCGGTGAGCCGTATAAGGATAAACTTTATGCTTATCCGCACTATATTGTTGATAAAAATTATCATCCGCAGCGAGCCGAAGTGGTTGATTTGCTGAAAATGACCGGCGGGTTTTTAACAAAAAATTTTTTAGCGGCTCATAACTTGCAATTGCCGGAAAAACGTGCTAATTTGCTGAACATTGTTAAAAAATATCAGATGAAAATGTAGGTGAAAAATGGTTGAAGAAAATGCCAAAATAAAAGATGTGCAACTGGGTGAGGAATTAAGCAAACGCTATTTGTCGTATGCTATGTCTACCATTGTTTCACGCTCTTTGCCTGATGTCCGCGACGGCTTGAAGCCTGTGCACCGCCGTTTGATGTATGCGATGCGCCAGCTGCACTTAGACCCGAAAAACGGCTTTAAAAAATGCGCCCGCGTGGTCGGCGATGTTATCGGTAAGTATCACCCGCACGGCGATACGGCAGTTTACGGCGCCATGGTGCGTTTGGCGCAGGATTTTTCGGTGCGCTATCCGCTGGTGGACGGGCAGGGTAATTTCGGCAATATTGACGGTGACGGCGCGGCGGCTATGCGTTATACCGAAGCCCGTTTGACCGAGTTTGCCATGGATTTGATGGACGGCTTGAATGATGATGCTGTTGATTTTATGGATACCTACGATGGCGAAGACAGCGAACCAGTAGTGATGCCGGCAATGGTGCCAAACTTGCTGTGCAACGGTTCCATGGGTATTGCCGTGGGTATGGCAACCAATATTCCGCCGCATAATTTGAGCGAAATCAGCGACGCTTTATTATATCTTATAGAAAATCCCGATTGTGATGACGAGCCGTTGGTGCGCCGTTTGAAAGGTCCAGATTTTCCGACCGGCGGCGTGATTGTTGATTCGTTTGACACCATTTTGAATAACTATAAGCAAGGCAAGGGCAGTTTCCGTATCCGCGCCAAGTGGACGACCGAGGATTTGGGACACGGACAATATCAAATTATAGTTACGGAAATCCCGTATCAGGTGATTAAATCCAAGCTGATTGAAAAAATTGCCGAATTGCTGTTGAACAAAAAACTGCCGTTTTTGAGCGATGTGCGAGATGAATCGGCACAGGACGTGCGTATTGTGCTGGAACCGAAAAACCGCACGGTTGACGCTGCCATGTTGATGGAGCAGTTGTTCCGTCAAACCGACTTGGAAGCAAAATTCAATATGAATATGAACGTGCTGGATTTGGATTGCGTGCCGAGAGTGATGAGCATCAAAGAAGTGCTGCATTACTATTTGGTGCACCGCAACGCGGTTTTGCTGCGTAAAATCAAATTCCGCCTGAGCAAAATTAACGCCCGATTAGAAATTTTGGAAGGCTATTTGACCGCGTATTTGAATTTAGACGAGATTATCCGCATAATCCGCGAAGAAGACGAGCCGAAAAAAGTTATGATGGCGGAATTTAAGCTGACCGATAATCAGGCAGAAGCTATTTTGAATATGAAACTGCGCAACTTACGCAAGCTTGATGAAGAGCAGATTAACGCCGAACATTCTGATTTATTGGAAGAAAAAGCTAAGCTGGAAATTTTGCATAATGACGAGGCAGAGCGTTGGAAAGCTATTGCCGAAGAAATTAAAAAGACTAAAGAAAAATACAGCAAAAAAACATCTTTGGGACGCCGCCGCACCGAATTTGCCGAAGCTCCGGCAGATATAGACGTTCCGGTTGAAGCACTGATAGAAAAAGAGCCGATTACGGTTATTTTATCGCAAAAAGGCTGGCTGCGCTGCATTAAGGGACATGCCGATTTGAATGATGACTTCAAGTTCAAAGACGATGACGCATTGCTTTATGCTTTGCACGCCCAAACCACAGATAAAATCGTGCTGCTGGATAATAAAGGCAAGTTTTTCAACATCGCCGCCCGCGATATTCCAAGCGGACGCGGTTTTGGTCAGCCGGTGCGCCTGATGATTGATTTAGCCAACAACGACGATGTTGTTTCAATGTTTGTTTATGAGCCTGGGACAAGTTATTTGATTGCTTCCGACAAAGGATATGGCTTTATTGTTGATGAAAATCATATTTTGGCGCAAACCCGCAACGGTCGTAAAATAATGAATGTCGCCGATGATGAAAATATCAAATTCTGCCTGCCGCTGACTGGTGACTATGTGGCAGTGGTTGGCGAAAACCGCCGCCTGCTGGTGTTCAAAGCCGAGGAAATTCCAACTATGGCGCGCGGTCACGGCGTGTTGTTGCAAAAGTATAAGGACGGTGCTATTTCCGATATTCAAATTTTCAAAGGCGAGGACGGTTTCAGCTATAACCGCGCCGGCGGAATCAGTACCGAAAAAGAACTTATCGGCTGGCTTGGTCACCGAGCGCAAATCGGTAAGGTTGTGCCGTTTGGTTTTCCTAAAAACAACAAGTTCTTTAAATAAGATGAAAAAATCCACGGATAAACGTGGATTTTTTTATATCCGGCTGCTTAATTCAATATTGACAAAAATGTATAAAAATGTTAAGTTATTCGACAGTTAATAATTATTTATGTTTAATTTTTATGGAAAATACTAATAAATTTACCGTACCATTGCCGCTAATGTATTTAGAAAAGGGCAATGTTCTCACCCTTCCGGTCTTGGATTTGTCTAAGAAAGACAATCTGTTCGGAATTAAGCTCGACCATTTTGTGCTGGCATTGAAACAGTACAATGTGTCATGGTATGACGCTTATTGGTTGATTGAACAAAATAAGGTTTGTCGCAAAACGCCTCGTCTTCCAGACGATGTCGATTGTGAGGAAATGCGTAGTCATATCGACGTTATCAACGCCACGGCAAGAATTTTGCGTGAGCGGGGAATTGATGCCGATAACCTTGACTCCAACGCCCTCTATTGGCTGCGCCGCGAATATTCTTCGCTGAAAGCTTTTGCTTTTATGATGAAGGAGCACTTGAACACTTTGCGCGAAAAAGATGATGCTACAGAGTGTTTGGCGCGTGTGATTTGGTATGATTGATTTTCGTGATTCTTGGCGCAGTTTGCTGTGTCGAGAATCTTTAAGTTTTTAATTATTAAATTTTTAAGCTATGAAAAATAACAAAACTTCTGAGTTTAACGAGTGGGTAGAATGGTGTAAATAAAAAACATCTTAGTGTGCAAAATATTGAAGATGTTTTTGCTATTCTTCAAAAGCCGGAGTTGAAAATGTTGAGTGTAAAAGAATGTAACATTCTGCTGGTTCATCATTTTGCCGAAAACAAAGCCAAAGAGTTTTTCCCCGAAAGGGAAGCCAGCTCTGTTTTGCTTGACGTGTACAAATCGTTAAAGCTTATCCGTAAAGATAAACTGGCGCGTCTTTTCTCCAATGTTTTCAACAACGCCGAAGCTTTTACCGAACCTATGCCGGCTCTTTATAGGGGCTTCAAGAAAAAGGCTGCGGAAAAAAATGTGGACGCTGTTCTCAACAGGTTATGCGAGTTGATCTATAATGAAGATACTGTTCCTCAATTTAAGCCCCGCAACATACCGGTTTTGGCGTTTTATATTTTAACCTTTATGGTTCAGTGCCATTATATGGTTGAAACCAGCCGTTTCCTTAGGGAAGTGCTGAGCTGATTATACGAAAAAACTTCCGATATTTTGTATCGGAGGTTTTTTGTTTGAGTATTGACAAAAATAGGATAGTTATTTATATTCAGTTATATTTTTTATTATTTATCTAATTTTTATGCTTATGAGTTCAAAAAATTCTAAATTTTATGTTATGGCAGCTTCTTTGTATAAGATGCTTTCCGAGCCGCTGTTTTTCCGGCTGGACTTTGAAAGGCTGCAAGGAGCTTTGCTGCATTACGAAGCCGTAAAGTTAACAAAGGCTTTGCTGCAAAACCGAAAAAAGCCATTGTGGTTTCCTGCAAACAATGTGGCAGGCATATTGCAGTTTATGGCGGATCATGCGTATGGAACAGATGCTGATTTTTGCGGTTATTACTGCTCGCTAGATGAGTTGTGGAAAATGGCTCTGTCCGAAGATGACTACAACTGGTTCAAGAGTCTTATTCCGCCAGATAAGGCTGATGAAGTTTTAGAAAAGCTGGCAAAGCTTATTGCAAGCTATGTTGTTTCCCGCTGCGATTATCCTAAATCGCGTAAAAATAAGTATATGGCGGTGCTGACAGATGATATTGAAGCATTTGGAATGGCTTGCTCTTTGGCTTTTTTCTGCTGCCAATTCTTAAAAACAAGGGAATTGCATAAGTAATTAACAAAAAACTTCCGATATTTGTCATCGGAAGTTTTTTTGTTATTCAAAGTTTTCTACGCTGCGGTGATGAGTTTCAAAATCTTTTACCACAATCGTGGTTACATCGGCTTTAGAATATTTTTGAAAAATCAAACCATGTCCCAAACATTGCCCGACATTGATATTAAATTCCGTGCCGCATTGGTTCAGATAATCAGCTTGCGAAATCGGGTCGCAGGACGGACCTTTTAACTCACAGGAAATTGTTTCGCCGTTCAGCTCACTGTCGCGGCAGCTCATAGAATAGACCTCAAATCCGGCTTCTTCTAAAATTTCTTTCAAGTGAGCCGCATATTTTTGCATAAAAAAGCAATTTGCAATGCCCAGTTTGTGATATCCGCTTAGTTTTGCAAAATCAATCAGTTCTTTCAGGCGTGACTTGTTGCAGGCGAGAGCAGAAATATTCATTCTTTTGATATCTTCATCTGTATACTCAGTCATATTTCCCTCCTAAAAAAAACTGATTGATTTTTTTATAGTCTTATTGGTCTAAGAACGAGCGCAGGCGCTTTGAGCGGCTAGGGTGCTTCAGCTTGCGCAAAGCTTTTGCCTCAATTTGACGAATACGCTCACGGGTAACATTGAATTGCTTGCCGACTTCTTCCAAAGTGTGGTCGGTGTTCATACCAATACCGAAACGCATACGTAAAACTCGCTCTTCTCTAGGCGTTAATGAAGACAGAATCTTGGTGCAAGTTTCCTTCAGGTTAGAATGAATTGCCACGTCCAAAGGCTGCAAAGCGCTTTCATCAGCAATAAAATCACCCAAAGAAGAATCTTCTTCATCACCAACCGGAGCTTCCAAGCTGACCGGCTCTTTAGCAATTTTCATCACCTTACGGATTTTATCCAGCGGCATAGACAAGCGTTTTGCCAATTCTTCAGGCACCGGCTCGCGTCCCATTTCCGACAGCATCTGCCGAGAAGTGCGCACCAGTTTATTGATGGTTTCAATCATATGAACCGGAATACGAATCGTGCGGGCTTGATCGGCAATAGAGCGGGTGATAGCCTGTCTAATCCACCAAGTTGCATAAGTAGAGAATTTGTAGCCGCGGCGATATTCAAATTTATCTACGGCTTTCATCAAGCCGATGTTGCCTTCCTGAATCAAATCCAAAAACTGCATGCCGCGGTTCGTATATTTTTTAGCAATAGAAATAACCAAGCGCAGGTTAGCCTCAATCATTTCTTTTTTAGCGCGTTCCGCTTCACGTTCGCCTTTTTTGATGGTGTCCACCATTTTGCGGTATTCGCTGATTGGCAGACCGCATTCCTGCGCCATTTGCGCTACGTTGCTGCGGATTTCTATAATTTCATCTTTATATTTTTCAATGAACGCCGCCCAGTGCTTGTCTTTTTTAAGAGAAATTTTATCAAGCCAATTCGGGTCAAGTTCAGATTTTTGATAAGCTTCCAAAAAGTCTTCGCGCTTAATTTTGCAAGACAACGCATAACGTAGCAGCTTACCTTCTTGCCCCATCAGGCGTTTGTTCATTTCATTCAGCTGTTCAACCAGCTGTTCAACTTTATTGCTGTTCAAATGAATCGAGCTCATCAGCTCAACCAATTCTTTTTTGAGCTTCAGATATTTCTTTTCAGTTGCCGGAATAATTTTGCGGCCGGCTAAAATTGCCGCCATGCGTGAGCTTTGAACTTTTTTCAAATCATCATAGTAGCTGGCTATTTTGTTTAATGTTTCCAAAACTGGCTCAAGCAGCATGCTTTCCATGGCAGAAACAGAAGTAGAGGCGTGGCTGCCGCTTTCTTCGTCTTCATTCTCGCCGCCTTCTTCAGCGGAATCTTCATCGTCCAAATTTTCCATGCTGTCGTCGGCATCGTCCATATCGTCGGCAACATCGCCGTCCAACTCAATATCCGTATCTAAATCATCGTCGATGTCGTCTAAATTCTTTTCATTCAGTTCTTTGGTAACCTTTTCCAAATCATCAACGCTGGCATTTTCCGGTTCATCGTCATAAACCATTGCTTCGGTGTCATCGCCGTACATAACTTCCAAATCGACAATATCGCGCAGCTGCATAGTTCCGGCAA
This sequence comes from Mediterraneibacter gnavus, assembly GCA_963617265.1. GTDB lineage: Bacteria > Pseudomonadota > Alphaproteobacteria > RF32 > CAG-239 > RUG410. The sequence goes on along the minus strand of CAVEOB010000005.1, from coordinate 31,544 downwards.
CCAGTTCATCGCGCCAGCCCGAAATTGCTTTAATTGTCATCGGGCTTTCGCACAAACCGCCGATCATAACGGTTTTGCCAGCTTCAATACGTTTGGAAATGGCAATTTCGCCTTCGCGGGACAGTAGCTCTACCAGTCCCATTTCTTTCAAATACATGCGGACAGGGTCGTCGGAATGACCAGCATCTTTGGTGTCGATGTTGCCGGATTCTTCATCCATATCGTCATCATCGTCATAATCATATTCATCGGAGTTTTCTTCCGTGTCATCAATATCCGAATCGGAAGTAATATTGATGCCCATATCTGAAATAGAAGACATAATATCTTCTAGTTTGTCGGAAGATTGTTTATCCGGCGGCAAAACTTTATTAAGTTCTTCCATGGTGATATAACCAAGTTTTTTGCCTTTGGCAAGCAGATGTCTGAAAGCCGTGCTCATAGCTTCAGCGTTAACGGAGTCTGTACCATCGTTTTCGTACAAGTCCTGATTTTCTTTATCTGACATAACGTTCCTTAAAAAATCATATTTTATCCATTGCGGACAATATAAATTGCTAGCGACTAATTTTTAGTTAATTTTATTTAATTTGTCAATATCTGCTTTTCAAGATTCGGCGATTTTTTATAAATAATAATATTTAGTCAAAGATTAAAGATTTTATAAGGTATTTGTGTTAAAATTTTCTCTTGAAAATGGAGGATATTGATGAAAATTCTGTCGTATATCGGCGTGTTTGCCGGCGCGTTTGTTTTAACTTTGCTTTTGTTTAGCAGCTTTATCCCGCATAACATAGAAAAATTGCCGGATATAGATAAAATTGTGGTGCAAAAATCAGCTCGTAAGCTGCAGCTTTATTCCGATGGAAAAATTGTAAAAAGCTATGATGTGGCTTTGGGACGCAATCCGGTCGGTCATAAGCAACGGAAAGGGGATTCTAAAACTCCGGAGGGTACATATTATATTACACATCACAATCCCCGCAGCGCCTATCATCTATCTTTAGGGATTTCCTACCCAAATGAAAAAGATAAGGAAAATGCCAAAAAACAAGGTGTTTCTGCCGGCGGAAATATTATGATTCACGGACTTCCCAATTACGCGCCGTTTTTTGGCAGCCTGCACCGCTTGAGAGACTGGACGCAAGGCTGTATCGCCATAAATAATCAAGAAATAGAAGAAATTTACGCGGCGGTAAAAGATGGTACGGTTATTGAAATTTTACCTTAGAAATAAATACACATTAAAAATTAAAGGCGGATTGTTGTTTCCGCCTTTTATATTGCCTTACATTATTTTATGTTGCAGCCTTCTTTTTTGCGGTCTTCACGCTTGCGGAGAATTTCCAAATCCCTGTCGGTGGCGATTTTATTCAAAATTGTTTTCACAACGCAGTCAATTTCTTTGCCTTCGCGGTAATCAGCAGCCAAAGCAAAATTTACGCGGTTATCCTTCAGCAATTTGACGGCCTTTTCTTTGTGATGGCTGCGCGGCTTATAAACCGCAATCGCCGTGCCGTTATGCTCTTTTACCATGCGCATGGACGGAATATCGGTCAGCCCGTCGCCAAAATAAATAATGCGGCTGAACGGAATACGGCGCTTATCGTCCGGAGTATAGTCATTTACCGCCTTGTCTTCAAATTTGCCTAATCCTTTGTTGATTTTAGAAAGATACTGCACCTTGCCGGAATAATTTACCACGCGGGCAGGCCAAACCGGTACGCCTTCATCATTATAGGCAAAAGCGCAGCCGTAGACGTCTTTAAAAAATTTGCGTATGCTGCAGCCTTCAATAATTTCTTCATAGCCGGAAGAAATTATATAGTGCTCAATGTCCAGCCCCAAAGTTTTGCCATAGGCGTTGATGCGCTCAAACCATTCGGTTACGCCTTTGAAAAAAACAATAAACTCGCCGCAGCAGAACATATTTTCTTTAGTCAGCTTCAATCCGGTTTCTTCTGCCGTTTTTTTAAAGTAATACATACTTCCGGTCACTTGATCCACGCCGTTTGCTTCAGACCAAGCGTTAGCCTCTTTCCAAAAATTTTCCGGTTTCATACCCAATTCCGGAATCAAAAAATAATCCTGCATATAAGTTGTACTCAGCGTTTCATCAAAATCATAAGCAAACGCCACTTTTGTTCTCTTCATCTTTAATCCCTCTTGCATTTTCTAAAATTATACAGTAAAACAAACTTATTAAAAAACATTAAAGAGAAAAAAAGGATTTAAAATTATGGTAGCAACTTCTATGGACCAGTTGGTTTCTTTGTGCAAAAGAAGAGGTTTTATTTTTCAAAACGCTGATATTTACGGCGGTATGCAAGGCGTTTATGATTACGGTCCGCTCGGTGTGGAACTCAAAAACAACTTAAAAGCCGCTTGGTGGCGCGCTATGGTTTATGAACGCGATGATGTTGAAGGTTTGGACGCCGCTATATTAACTAACCGCAAGGTTTTGAAATATTCCGGTCACGAAGATACTTTTTCTGACCCAATGGTAGATTGCAAAAAGTGCAAAGGCCGTTTCCGCGCTGATCAAATCGGCGGCAAATGCCCTGTCTGCGGCTCAACGGACTTAACCGAGCCGCGCCCGTTTAACTTGATGTTCAAAACTCAAGTTGGACCGGTGGAAAGCGATGAAAATATTGCCTATCTGCGTCCGGAAACCGCACAGGCTATTTTTACGCAGTTCAAAAATGTGATAGATTCTACTTCACGTAAGCTGCCTTTCGGTATTGCGCAAATCGGCAAGTCTTTCCGCAACGAAATTACTCCGCGTAATTTTATTTTCCGCGTGCGTGAATTTGAGCAAGCCGAACTGGAATATTTTGTTTCACCTGGTACCGATATGGAATGGCACGAAAAGTGGAAAGAAACCCGTATTCAATGGTGGCTGGATCAAGGTTTGGTTAAAGAACACATGAACATCTATAAAACTCCGGACGACGATTTGGCGCATTATGCCAAAGCCTGCTATGATATTGAATATCAATTCCCGCATGGTATGGAAGAGTTGGAAGGCATCGCCAACCGCCGCGACTATGATTTGGGCAATCACACCAAAAATCAAAGCGAATTCCAGCTGGAGGCTCATTGCCACGCTAATCCGGATTCTACCACAAAATTGTGCATTCAGGACGAAAACGGCAAATGGGTTATCCCGTTCGTGATTGAACCGTCTATGGGTGTTGATAGAGGTGTTTTGGCAGTGCTGACTGAAGCTTATACTGAAGAAGATTTAGGCGACGGTAACAGCCGTGTTGTTTTGAAGCTCAAAAAGCACTTGGCGCCGATTAAAGTGGCGATTATTCCGCTGAAAAAGAACAATGAGCAGATTATGGCAAAGTGCCACGAACTGAAAAAGCAGCTGATGAAACTCGGCATTGGTCGTGTTGCTTTGGAAAATACCGGCAACATCGGCAAGGCTTACCGCCGTCATGATGAAGTAGGGACTCCGCTGTGCCTGACTGTTGACTTTGAAACTATTGAACAGCAGCCGGAAAGCGTAACTTTGCGCAACCGCGACACTATGGAGCAAATCCGTGTCAACACCGCTGATTTAGCCGATTACCTGCGCAACTACTTTTTATAAGTTTTAAGAGAACTCAGTAAAAAGGCAGAGAATAAAATCTCTGCTTTTTTTGTTTGACATAAATTTTAAACCTGCTATAAAAAGCACGATATTTTATTATTTTGTTTATATTAAATTTATAATTATGAAAAC
>CAVEOB010000005.1:18834-27804 GCA_963617265.1 Mediterraneibacter gnavus | reverse complement strand
GAATTATTGCCTGACGACAAAGCTCGACCCAGGCAGAGTACTGTAAAAAAGACTTCTAAAGATGCTGAAATTCGACAGTTAAAAAGTGAAAACGCTGCGTTAACGGAAAAAGTGCACGACTTAGAAAAATCTATGTCCTTGTTACAAAACAAAGCCGCAGCTTATGATGATTTAATCGGCTCTAAAAGCTTGTTTACTATTGGTATTATAGCTAAAAGTTTCGGCTGGTCGGCCATAAAATTGAACAGCTATCTTCAAAAAAAGCAAATCCAGTACTTCAAAAGCGGAATATGGATGCTCTATCAAAAGTATGCTAACAAAGGCTATACCGGCGAACAGTTTTACACTTATTACACCGACGCCAATGGCGAAAGACGCTCCCGCGCACATACTTATTGGACCATGAAGGGCTACGAATTTATTCGCGGAATACTTAAAAAAGATAACCTTATCTAAAATCAGCTCCCTTGTTATTATCTATAACAAGGGAGCTTTTTCTTATTTTTTTCTTTTACTTTTGAAAAAATCTTGTAAAAGCTTAGCACATTCATCGGCAAGAACGCCGCCATGCACTTTTGGACGGTGATGACAGGTCGGAGATTCATAAAATTTTACTCCGCTGGCGACTGCTCCGCCTTTTTCATCGGCAGCGCCAAAGTAAAGATGTTCGATACGGGCAAAAGAAATGGCGGCGGCGCACATTGTGCAGGGCTCAAGTGTAACATACATATCCATATTCCACAGCCGCGGCCGGTTAAGCTGCCTGCAGGCTTTTTGAATGGCTAAAATCTCCGCATGCGAGGTGGCGTCTCCTTCATGGGCGCTTTGATTATATGCTTGTGCCACAATTTCACCGGTTTGCGGATTTACTATAACCGCGCCGACGGGAACTTCATCTTTTTTTGCCGCGGTTTCCGCCAAAAATAATGCCGTGCGCATATAATCTTCTTTTTCCATCGTTTTCTTTCTCAATTCACTTTTTTTTCATAAATTCAGGTTAGTATATTTTAAAAATATGAAAAAAGGAAGAATAAAATGGCGGAAAGATTAGCTAAATTTATGGCACGCAGCGGAGTTTGTTCGCGCCGCGACGCCGAAGAACTGATAAAGCAAAAACGAGTAACTGTTAACGGCGAAATTGTTGATACTCCGGCGTTTAATGTGGAAGGAAAAGAAAAAATCCTGCTTGACGGCGAAAAGCTGCCGGAAATAGAACAAACTCGTCTGTGGCTGTATCATAAACCGGCGGGGCTTTTGACCACTCATAAAGACACCGCAGCCCGCGCTACGGTGTTTGATCATTTGCCGGCGGGGCTGCCAAGGGTTATCAGCGTTGGGCGGCTTGATTTAAATTCAGAAGGACTGCTGCTTTTAACCAATAACGGCGAACTTTCACGCAAGCTGGAACTGCCTGAAAACGGCTGGAGCCGACGCTATAAAGTGCGTGTGCACGGCTTTGTTAACAAAAAGAAACTCGAAGATTTGGCTAAAGGCACTGTTGTAGACGGCGTAAACTATGGACCGGTTAAAGCCGAATTGGAAAGTCAAAATGGCACTAACAGCTGGCTTATTGTTACTTTGAATGAAGGAAAAAACAGAGAGATTCGCAAGCTGATGAAATCTATCGGTTTGGAAGTGGCGCGCTTGATTCGGCTTTCCTACGGACCATTCCAGCTGGGCAGCCTAAAAAAAGGTGAGGTGAGGGAAGTTCCGCAGAAAGTGCTGAAAGAACAGCTTGGAAGCAAGGTGAGTTTATGAGAATTGTAGCAGGGCAATATCGCGGCAAAAAGTTATGGACGCCGGAAGGAAAAGAAGTTCGCCCCACCTCTGAACGGGCGCGGGAAGCAATTTTTAATATTCTGAATTCGCACCTGGGCAGCGACTACAGCGCTGTTCGTTTAGCAGATATTTTTGCCGGTACCGGAGCTTTCGGGCTTGAGGCTCTGTCTCGCGGCGCGGCAATGGTTACATTGGTGGATAAAGATACTTCTTTAGCGGCTAAAAATGCTAAGATGTTTGCCAAAGAACAGGCAAAAATAAAGCTGGTTAAAGCCAACGCCTTAAATTTGCCGCGTTTGCACTATAAATTCAATATGGTGTTTATGGACGCTCCATATTCCAAAGGATTAACGGAAGTAGTGCTTAAACAGCTGATAGAAAAAGATTGGCTCGAGCAGAATTCTTTGTGTATTGTCGAAATAAAAAAAGATGAACATATTGATATTCCGCAAGAATATGAACTTTTAGATGAACGGGTTTATGGTTTGGCGCGGATTTTGTTTTTGGACCCTAAAATTGCAAAATAGTTGTGTTTTTTGTCAAAAAGTGGGTTGATATATACAAAAAAATATGCTAAATTATGGATAAATTAAAAAAGAAAAGAGGTTGTCATGGCAGAAGTTTTATTTGAAAATACTCAAGTTTTTGAGCCTAAAGAAGGTTTTAACACAGAAGATTTGCGCAAAAAATTTGCGGCTCAGGAACAATCTTTGCAAAAAGAATACGCGGTTTATACCGGAAATTATGTCAATCTAAAAAAACTGCATGATAATTTAGCAGATTCTTCGGCAGAAAGCTCTTTAGACTATACGGATAAGGAATTGGCTGAGCGGCGCGAAGAGCTAGCCTCTAATCAAAAAGACCTGAGAGAAAAAATTGCTCAAAACAGCGTAGATATAAGGCTGGTGGATAAATATGAAAACTCGTTTGCCGCTTTATATCAAATTAAGCAGCAAAATGAATATATGGGCGATGAGGCAAAATGTTCTTTTAGAGAAATTACGCAAAACAAGCTGGCGGGAATTACTGCACAGGAACAGTATTATGAAATGAGTGCTAATCCCAAAGGCGAAGTAAGCCAGCTGGCTTTGCAGGTAGAACTGCCGACTGGCGAAAAGTTTGATTTAACTATGCCGCCTTATGATAAACCGGGGGCAGACGGCAAAGAAATTAAAGCGCAGATGTCTTTTGATGAAAAAGCGTTGCAGGAACTGAATGCCCAAAAATTAGCCCGCATTATGGATTTTTGCGAAACCCACGGCTTGCCTTCTTTTCAAATGGACGTGCCATATTCTTATGACGGTAGCGTCAATGTTTCCGAAAAAATGAAAGAGCTGCTGGCACAGGTTAAGGAGCAAAAAGCGGCAGAAAATCAAGCCGGCAGACAAAAAGAATTTAATGATATAGCAGCACGCAAAGAAACTTTGACAAAATCAGCGCCACAAAATGTTTCGGACGATATGCGCCGCGGTTTGTCTGCTGATTTGCCGGATGATTCAAAAGTTTTTGCCGCAGAAGACGCAGACAAAGCCGATACGAAGGATTTAGAACAAGCGGCTAATCAAATTCTGCCTGCCGCAACGCAGCAGAGTGCAGTCCAATCCGTTCAGCCGGCAAAAAAAGAAAAGCCGAAAAAGACTATTGCCGACGCCGAAGCCGGATTTGAAAAATTTTTGGAAAAAGGTTTAAGCAAACAAAGAGGCTTTACGTATTTTAAGGAGCATACAGGTTGGTTTTGGACTGGCTGGACCGAATATATTGTTTATGACACGTCAGACCCTGACAACCGCAAAAAAGATGGCAGAAGGGATAAAAACAATATGCCGAAATTTACCTATAATTTCAAACTATTTGTTAAAGAAGATAAAGGTAAATTTAGTTTTGCCTATAAAACTCCAGGAAATAAAAAGATTGATGATTCCGTGGTTAACGGTATGGTTGGACAGTTCAAAGACTTAGGCATTACCCGCATCAATTTTCCGGACGGTCTGCCTGATGCCGAAAAGAAACTTTGGCGTATTGCTTTGGCAGAAAACGGCATCATTCCGGCAGGTATGGGCTTAGATAAAGCCAAGGCTGAAGGTATGCTGAAAGCCGCTAAAGAAAAATTAACAGCAGAAGCCTATATAAAATATCGTTACAGACTTGCCAAGCAAATGGATAAAGAAAACAAGAAAAAAGGAAAAGTAATTTCTCCGTCCGAGCAAGATTATATTGACGGTATTATGAACACCCAAAAATATATGGCGTTTACCGAAGGCTATAACAACAAGCTTAAAGGTATGTTGCGCGACCGTTTGGACGCAGCCGACACCAATCATAATGACGGTGCGGTTGATAAAACTGCGTCCTACAAGGCTTTGCGCCGATTGTTTGATGCCTATAAAGAGTCCGTGGACAATACCAATTTGCTGGGCAGTAAATATCTAAGCTCCGAAGAAAAGCAAAAGCTGAAAGCCGTTGGTTTAACCGGACAGGTTAGTGAATTCAGCCCCGAGCAAATGGGACAGCTTTATGAAATTATGTTGGTAAGAAGCACTAAAGAAGCTAAAGACGAAATCGATCAGGCAATGCTTGATGCTAAAGATTTGAAAAACCGTACATCTAAAGGTGCTAAGCGTGCCGATAATGTGATTATAAAAGAAGCGTTCGACAACGCTCGCAACCGCTTTGAAAAAGTAAATGAATTGCTGTCGCCGCTTGGTGTTGATGAAATCAGCTTTCCAAAATCTTTCGGCGGTTTGTATTATGACAATTTCTATAAAGAACATCCAGAATTTTTGCAAAGACAGCAGCCGCAGCAAACCAATGCTCCTCAGCCGAGCAAGCTTGCGCCGGTTAAATCAGCTGAAGGCGTTGATAATGCTGGAATGTCAAAAACCTTTGTCAATGCGTATACCGCCGCTAAAAAAGGCAATACCCATTAAAAAGCCGAAATTTCTGCAAAAAAAGAGGTCTGAAAAGACCTCTTTTTCATAAGTGCCCAAAATTATTTATTCGGCAGCGGCATATTGGCGAACCGATAAACCGATTTTATCTGCTTTCATATTCAAGCAATATATGCAGCAGTCATCGCCGGAATCGTAATATTCAGGCAATACTGCGCACAATTTGAAACCACATTTTTCATAAAAGCGGCGTGTCGGCTCATATTGCGGCGTGCTGTCGGTTTTCACATATAAACGTTCGGCACCGTAATTTTTTAAGGTAGCAATCAAATAATCAACAAGTTTGCGTCCAATACCCAAACCTCTATATTCATTTAGCGTTGACAGCCAATAAAGTTCATAAGTGCCTGCTTTTGCATCAGGTAATTCTTCAAAACAAGCATACGCAACGGTTTTGCTGTTATATTCGGCAAACAAAAAGCGATGTTCGCAATCTTTTTGCAAAAGCAAATGACGAGCAATATCAGCATTATGCTGCACGTCTCTATCATCAAAAAATCCGGTTGAAGAAGCAATGTGAGCTATAATTTCGGGGTCGTTTTCTCTTAAAGTATTTCTGAAACAGAGCATAATTACACTCCTTTCAGAACAGCATGTCCCTCGTTATAAGATAAGAAAGTTGTTTCAAATAATAAGACGAACCTGTGAGGGTCTCCGTCATTAGAACCGCATAAGGCAGCGGTCGGCGCACAATTCAACATAAAAACTCCATCGTTGTTAATCCAATGCAAAAAAGGCTATTAAAACCTGTTTTGCAATATAATTATAACTGCTTAAATGTATGTTTTCAAGTAAAAAGATGAAAAAGCCTCAAAAAAACAAAAAACGGAAGAATTATCATGTTTTGACAATTCCTCCGTTTTGCCGGATTAGAGGCTAAAGTAATTAGCCAGTTCTTTAGGCAGGCATTCGGCAAGCACAAAGTTGCAGAAGCGACCTCTTTCATAAACATAGCACCCCAAAAGGCGCAGTTTTTCGTCATTTTTTGTGCGGGGATACAAACCCTCAAATTTGGCGAATCCGTCTTCATTTTCATCGAGTTTATAAACCGGACGAAAACTTCTGGTTTTGCCGTTAAAATGGTGCTCCAACTCCAAACAGTGGCAGAACTTAAAGGCAAAGGTTTTGCCTGTCTCGCACAAGTCGTGGCAAACGCGGGTATTGTCGGCATATCTTGTCAGTACCTCAAAATGAACCTGTTTTACGGCTTTGAGATGACCATGGTTGGCATGATCGCAAACCATTTGCAAGCCGTCAAAAGATTGCTCAAGCTTGCAAAGCCAGCGATGTCCTCCCGCCATAGAAAACAAAACCGGCGTCTGCGTCAGAGACAAATCTTCAACAAAAACCGGCTCTTCATCCTTTTCATCAGGAGAAACTGCCAGATTTTGCTCATACATTTGCGCACTGACTAAACGATTGTTTTGGTAAACACCGCACAAAAAAGTTAACTTGCTGGAAAGCAGCTTTTCAGCAACCAAATTAGACTGCCGAAAATAAGGTAATTTTTTCATACTCAATAATTTTTTAATAATTAAAAGATGGCGGAATTATATCATCTTTCTTTAAATATGCAATATTTTTTCAAATTTGACAAAAAAATATTGCATATTTGCAAAATAAGGCGTATAAATAAGGTATTTAAGTATTTTTATGTCTAATTTAATCTATGTATTATTATGAATAAGATGTTTAAGCTTTCTCAGAACTTTAGTTTGAATGAGTTGATTGCTTCCGGCACAGCACAGGCTAATCACCTTGACAATACTCCCGATGAAAAAGGTCTGCTCAAACTGAAAAGACTTTGTACGGATATTCTGCAGCCGGTGCGAGACCATTTCAAGCAGCCGGTAAAAATCCGCTCTGGCTATCGTTCTGCCGAGGTCAATGCCTTGCTCAATGAGGCGCCTAATTCGCGCCACACCATGTGCGAAGCCGTTGACTTTAGAGTTGTTGGCGTTCATCTGGCAGATGTTTGCGCATATATTGCAAGCAGCCTGAAGTTCGACATTTTGCAGTTGGAGTTTCCAAATAACGACAATACGCAAAACGGCTGGGTTCATGTGGCGTATAATCCCTATGGTGAAAACCGCCGTCTGAACCTGCAGACTTTTGCCGCTCGTCGCAAGCTGATGCTTTCTCCTAATTTCAGCTTATATGAGCTGACTTATTCGCCGACAGCTGAAGCCCGCAAAATTTATAACTTGCCGGACGAAGCTGGAATTGAGCGCCTGCGTCAGGTCTGTTTGAACATTCTGCAGCCAGTGCGCGACTACTTCAAAAAGCCGGTTCATGTCAATTCAGGTTATCGCTCTTTGGCTTTGAATGCTGCGGTGAAGGGGGCTAAAAGCTCTCAGCACCTCAAGTGCGAAGCTGCAGACTATGAGATTATGGGGCTTGACAACCGCGAACTGGCGCATTGGGTGTCAAAGAATTTGCTGTTTGACCAGCTCATTTTGGAGTTTCACAATAATCCGAAAGATCCAAACAGCGGCTGGGTGCACACTTCATATGTTGCCGCTCCGCGCAAAAATCGCAAGCAGCAGCTTACCATAGACAGCAAGGGTACCCGCGCCGGAATTGCGTAAGTATAAAAAAGAATCTGCCGACCAAAAATCGGCTGGTTCTTTTTTTATGCCGCTGTATAAAGCAAAAAACGGAGCAGGGGCTTGACTTTGCTTTTTAATATGTTATTATATTGCTGTTTTAATAATAATTTTTCAAATTTTTAATTTATTTTTATGAAAAAACTCATTTTTTGCTTTATAGCAATTATGTTGGGTCTCACGTTTACTTCGTGCTCCCATCAGAGTTTTAAGGGCTGTATTTCTTCAATAGAAGAAAACGACCTTTGGACGGAATTGCTGACAGCACAAATTGTAAAAAACGCGGTTGATAACGAAGATTCCGCTTTTTACGCTACCGAAGAAGATGAAAATGGACATCTTCGTTCAGTTCAAGTTATCGCCGCTAACAAAATTTCCGGTGCAAAGTATGTTAACTCATCAATGAAAGTTGCTGCCGGTGATTTTATTATGCTTTGGAAAAAGGGGGCGTTTGTTTATTTAGTAAAATGCGACGAGACATTACCTTTCCAAAGCCGAGTTAATGAGGCTCGCAAATGGTGCGCGCAAAATTTGAAAGTCTGCGAAACCGCTGGCGGCAATGATTTAGCCTCCGGCTGTCATCCGCATTTAATCAGACTTAATTAACTTAAAAAAGAAAGCCGTCCCTTTTTAGAGACGGTTTTCGCTTATTTTTCAATGGCAGCCACTTCATCTATCAAATCAAACAGCAGATATAGCCGCAATGCCGATTTATACAGATTTTCATAGTTGCTTAGCGGGGTAAATATTGAAAACGGCGCAAAAAAGCTTTTGCCGGAGTCAATCGTTATCGTAAGTGAGTCATCAAAACGAGAGCAATCGACAGGTGTTGACGGACACTGTTTTTGCAAGTTCAGCAGCTTATTCATAAACTGCGGTGTTAAAATTTTTTCTGCGGTATGCTTATCAACAAAGCAATATACATCCCAGTTTTTAGCAAAATCCGCATTTTCGGCGTTTATAAGCAATTTGCGCGACTGATATTTTTTGAGCAGCTTGCCTAAATTATATAAAATAGCGTAAATCACAGGAAAAATGAGTAAAAGCGAGCTTATCGCCACGCTGGCAGGTTCAAAGGGCTGATTAAAAATAAGTTTTCTGAAAATGTTGACGCAATCAATAATTATCATCAAAGCTATCGGATCGTAAATCATAAAAAGTTTAGCATAGCTGCAGTCCCAAAAGAATTTTTTGTATACCATAATTAACGGAAAATTGATTTTTTTCTTTAACTTCAGAGAAATAAACGTTCCGTTAAAAGAATTGCCGATTGTTTGTTGGGTGATGTTAAAATCTATGTTTTTATAGGTACCGATAAGCAGTTCCCAAAGATTAAATTTTTCTGTCGGGGAATTACGGTTTGAAAGGTCTTGATCATGAAAATTTAAACAAGCCTCGTTAATTTGAAAGTTTTTGAAAAATACCTGCAGCTTTTCGGCAAAATACAATGATACTTCTTTTTTGTATTTTCTTTGTAATCTTATAAAAAATTGCGGCAGCAACATCAATATGATTAGCAGCGCAAAACCTAAAAATAGAATTGTATCTGTATTTGTGTATTTTTCAAGAATGGGGGCTGTTAAAATCAACAAAGCAAATAACAGAAGGTCGGCAATAAGCACCGCCGTAAACTTATA
>CAVEOB010000005.1:7977-18824 GCA_963617265.1 Mediterraneibacter gnavus | reverse complement strand
CTTATAAAATGATTTTTTATAAATTTCTCTGAAATCCTCAGCTTGTTTTAAATTATGCTTCAAATTTGTTTCATAAAATTGCTTGAAAGCAATATTGAAATTTTTTAGCGCTATATCATCTTGTTTTGCCAATGTTTTACTCCTTATATGCGGTTGTTGATTTATTTTTCTGTTAAACTATAGTAAAAATTGACAAAATAGTCAATCCTAAAACTAAAAGGAAAAAATTAACTAATTTAGGATAGAGTAACAAAAAACAGAGGAGATACGGTTATGACAAATGGTTTTGAATATGTAGAAAACTTGAGTTTAGAAGAAAAATTAGTGTTTCTGCGTATGATTATACGCTTGATAGGCAAAGATGGTAAAATAGACGACAGCGAACGCAGTTTTATGAAAGAATTGGCTAAGCAATATCAAATTCCTAAAGAATACAGTGCTCAAGTTAATCAAATTATGCCGGAAGACGAATTGATTGAACAGGCAAAAAAAATATTGAATCGGCAAAAAGCGCTATATTTAGTTAAAGAATTGCTGACCGTGGCAAATTCCGACGAGGATTTAGACGATAAAGAAATTGATTTTGTTATAAAAGTCAGCAAGGCGCTGCAGATTGAAGATGAAAAAGTTGCAGAAATAAATCAGCTGGTTCTGGACTATATGTCTTGGAATGACCGCTATAAAGAAGCGCTTGAAATTGATTGAGCTAATTATATTCGTAGCCGTTGACTATTAGCCTGGTGGTGAACAAAATAAAGCACATTCCTGGGTTTTGCCCGCCCATAACATAATCATGGTGCTGATTGGTTCTAGTGCCGGTATGCAAACCTATGGACGGCACGTCGACCAAATACCCCTCTAGGTGCACAACATCGCCGGCAAGCAGCGTATGCAAGCCTTTGTTTATTTTTTCATTTGCCGGAATAGGGTGATAGTTATTGAATTGATTTTCGTTTATATGCGGATTGCAAATGGCTAAGTTTTTTTGACTTTCTTCACGTTCGGAGTCGGAAGAGTAGAAGGAAAAGAAAGACTCCTTATATTTCACTCCTTTACATTTGATAATTCCAAGCCGTTCTTCATGGTCAAACTCAAACAGCCTATAAATATCCGGCTTTGCCATATCGCCGTAAACCATTAACAAATCAACCGGCACCAAATTTATATAGTTATTTTGGCTGTGTCCGCGGTATATTTTGTTTAAAATCGTGTCGTAATGGTCAATATAGCCGATTTTAGCCGTGATACTGTATTGAGTTTTCAGCTGCAGCTCATAAACATATTTATTTCGGGAAAAATCAAAGTTAGTCTGCTCAACGTCTTTATAGGTTCCGTCTTGAGAAATAACAAGCTTTTCAGCTGTTTTATGACCAAACAGCAGCGGATAAACTAAACGCTTGGGATATTCCGGAAAGAAAAACAGGAGCAAAACGACTGCGCCGATGATTGTGCTGTTTCCTACGGCTTTTTTCTTGGGCTTTCCCTGTCGTAAAATATGCAGCTTCGGCATTAGTCCTGCTCCTGTTTTTTATAAATAATTAAGCCAGTTTGGCAATAGCAGCTTTAATACGTTTCAAAGTTTCGTCTTTGCCTAAAATATGTGCCAATTCGGTCGCTCCGCCTGGAGTGGTTTCTTTGCCGGAAAGGGCAATGCGCACCGGATACAGAATTTGACCGTTTTTCATTTCATTGGCTGCGGCTGTTTCTTTTAGAGTGTTAAACAAGTTTTCGTTAGTCCAGTCCGTAATGCCTTCCAACACAGGCAAAACCAGCTGTAAAGCTTTAGCGGCAATTTCCGGATTGGTTTTCATCTTTTTATTTTCATACAAAGCAACATCATATTCCGGCATTTGAGCTAAGAAATCTGTCTGTTCCGCAATTTGGTTCAGCACTTCAATACGCGGCTGCAAAACTTTGCTCAAAAATTCTAAGTCCATATTTTTGCCTTCCAAATCTTTATAGTAAGGCAAAGCTAGCTTATGAAAATCTGCTTCCGACAAATTGCGGATATAGCAGCCGTTCATCCAAGTAAGTTTGGTAATATCAAAAATTGCTGGAGATTTGTTTAATCTTTCACTTGAAAAACATTTTTTAAGTTCTTCTAATGAAAAGATTTCTTGCTCTGTCCCTGGGTTCCAGCCGAGCAGGGCGATATAGTTCAAAATTGCTTCCGGCAAATAGCCTTTAGCCACCAAATCTTGGAACGAAGCATCGCCGTTGCGTTTGCTTAATTTGTGCTGCGCGTCTTTCATAACCGGCGGAACGTGCACATAAATCGGCGGCGTCCAGCCAAACGCTTCATAAATCAGGTTATATTTAGGGGTGGAAGAAATATATTCATTGCCGCGCACCACATGGGTAATCTGCATTAAATGGTCGTCAACCACGTTGGCAAAGTTATAGGTCGGCAGCCCGTCTGTTTTCAGCAGCACGCCCTCGTCAAGCTCGTCATAATCAATTTCAATATCGCCGTAAACCACATCGTGAAAAACAGAAGTGCCTTTTTTGTTAATGGTTTGGCGAATGGTGTAAGGCTCGCCGGCGACAACTCTCTTTTTAGCTTCTTCTAAAGAGATTTTTAAGCACGGGTCTTTAAATTTGATATGTGCTTCCGGCGTGTCTTCATCAACTTCTTCATTTTCTTCTTTTTGCGCACAGAAACAGTAGTGCGCGCCGCCGAGTTCTACCAGCTTATGAGCATATTCCTGATAAATTTTACGGCGTTCGGATTGTACATACGGACCAAATTCGCCGCCGATATCCGGACCTTCGTCCCAATTCATACCAACGCGTTTCAAGGTTTTGAAGATAATATCGGTTGCGCCTTCCACATAGCGTTTTTGGTCGGTGTCTTCAATACGCAGAATAAAATCTCCACCGGCAGATTTAGCGATTAAATATTCATATAAAGCAGTACGCAGGTTGCCGATGTGCATATAACCGGTCGGGCTTGGCGCAAATCTGGTTCTATTTTTCATTTTATAACAATCCTCTAATCTAGTTTTATGGTTAATTATCCTTAGAATAGACTAAAATTTGCGTATTGCAAGATTTTTATGGAGTTTTTAACTTGTAAAAAGATTGACAATTGATTTTTAATTTTATAGGCTGAAAGAGCAATAGTTGATGACTGTTGTGAGGGTTCAAAGCCTCTATTGGTTGTCCGTGAGAGGACGTAAAAAACTACCTTTTTGCTTAGGGCAGGAAGGTAGTTAATAAGGTATATAGATATATACCAAATACCTACACTATTACCAATAATAGCTTTGAACTTCCTGCCACCTTTCATCAAGGTGGTTATTTTGTTAATGGCAATAAAAAGGAAGTTTATTATGAAATCAATATTTTTAAAAGAAACAAGCGTCAAGTCCGATGATGAGTGCAGGAGGCGACTGTTCAATGTTTGTTGCAAACTCTTTAATACCCCTCACTCGGCACTAACGTGCCACTCTCTTCCTCAGGGGGCGAGAGAATGCGGTCGCAGTATGATTGAAATGCTGGGCGTATTGGCAATTATTGGCGTGCTGAGTGTCGGCGGTATTGCCGGCTATTCCAAGGCCATGGAAAAGTTTAAGCTTAATAAAACTATCAACGAATACAGCTATCTTATATATGGTCTGCTGGAGCATATAGATGATTTAAGAAGCGTTCCTGTCGGTATGGGACAGTTTAATTTTACGAGTTTTGCCCAAGCCATAAATATTGTTCCGTCCAGTTGGACAGCCGAAAATAATATGGCTATGTGGGATAACAGCGGCAATATAGTTCAAGTCTTACAGCGGCGGCAATGTTTTGCTGCTGGATTTTTATTTAGGAGGCTGGCAGGCTACAGAGAATGGAAATAAATCTGCAAACTTTTCACCGAAACTATGTGTCGAGATGTTTAACAATATTATGACGCCGCTGCATTCCGCTGTTTATTCAATAAACACCTATAATTCAACCAAGGGCGATATAACATTTTACGGCGATGCTTATTGCTCAAACGGACGCATGTGTTTAAGCTCTGCGACTTTGGCTCAAATAAAATCTGCCTGTGAACATTGCGATGCTTCAGGAGTATGCTGTATAACTATTCGTTTTCCGCTGTGATTATATCAGCTTCTTTGCTCTTCCAGCAGCTGGCAGATTGCCCCGACCATATTTTGCGCGCCTTGGCAAACGTCCAGCATATTTGTGGCAAGCATATAAGCAGGAGTGCTGCAAACCAAATTTTCACGGTCTATGCAAACATCGGTAACGCCGACTTCTTCATGCACAGCGCCGAGCTCTTCCAGCTTTTTGGCGGTATCGCCGCCGGCGCCGAGCGTGAATTTAACGTGTTTATCCGCCAAAACCAAAGCAATCAGCACCGGAGCAATGCACATTGCGCCGATAACCACTTTGTCTTCCCAGCATTTGCGGATAACTTGCTTTACGCTGGTGTTGATATTGCAGGAAACGCCGCGTCCGGCAAAATCGCACCAATTGGTAACGGCGCCTAGTCCGCCGGGGAAGATAATGGCATCATAATCTTTGGTGTTAAATTCTTTCAGGTCTAGAATATTGCCGCGGGCAATGCGGGCAGATTCCACCAAAACATTGCGTTTTTCATTCATAGCCTGGTTGTTGAGGTGGTTTACCACCGCCGCTTGGTCGATATCCGGCGCAAAGCATTGATATGTGCAGCCCATATTCTCTATGCAAAGCATAGCGCTGACCGCCTCATGAATTTCCGAACCGTCGGCGCGTCCGCAGCCTGAAAGCACTACCGCAAAATGTAATTTTGTCCCCATTATATACCCCCTTATCAGTTTTGTGTTGATTTATCCTAATCAGACAATATAATACTGTCATACGTAATTTTTTAGGATAAGGCAAGATTTTTTATGGAAGTTAAATTAACAACATTGAAAAACGGTTTGCGAGTGGCGACAGTGGAGCGTCCGCAGACTGAAACGGTTTCTTTAGGAATTTGGGTAAATACCGGCAGCGCCTGCGAAACGCTGGAAAGAAACGGAATTTCTCATTTTGTGGAACATACGGTGTTTAAAGGCACTAAAAAACGTAACTCGCTGCAGATTTCCGAGGATATAGAAAACGTGGGTGGTCAAACCAACGCTTATACTTCACGCGAATTTACGGCTTTTTATGCTAAAATGCTCAAAAATGATGTGGAATTGGCTACCGATGTGCTGGCAGATTTGATTATGGCGCCGACTTTTGACGCTTCGGAGCTGGCAAAAGAAAAAGAAGTTGTGGTGCAGGAAATCAAACAAACTAATGATGATCCGAGCGATATTGTTTATGACTATTTCCAAGAAACGGCTTTTGCTAATCAGGCTTTAGGGCGCAGCATTCTCGGTCCGGCGGAAAAAGTCCGCTCATTTAACGCCGACAAGCTGCATGATTATATGAAACACAATTACGCCGCCGAAAATATGGTGGTTGCCGCTGTCGGTAATTTAAACCATGATGAATTTGTAAAAATGGTGGAAGATCGTATGTCCGGACTACGAGCAAAAACAGACTATATTAAAGATGCCCAGCATTATACTGGCGGCTCGTCCATCAAAACCCGCGATATTGAGCAAGCTCAGGTTTTGCTTGGCTTTGAAGGCGTGCCTTATAACGATGCGGACTATTATCCGGTAACCGTGCTGTCTACCTTGCTGGGCGGCAGCATGTCTTCTCGTTTGTTCCAAGAAATCCGTGAAAAACGCGGCTTGGTTTATACGGTATACAGTTTTGCCAACGCGCATACAGGCAGCGGTATGTTTGGTATTTACGCCGGTTTGAATGAAGAAGAAATCAAGCAATATATGCCGGTGGTGGCTGATGAATTGAAAAAAATCGTCAATAAATATGTAACCGACAAAGAATTGGAGCGGGTAAAAGTTCAGCTCAAGGCAAGTATGCTGATGGCTTTGGAGAGTTCGTCCTCCACTGCCGAAGTTATCGCCAGACAGCACCTTTTATATAACCGTGTGATTCCGGTTGAAGAAATTGTGGAAAAAATCAACGCTATCAATAAAGACGATATTCAGCGCGTGGCGCGCCGGCTGTTTGTCAGCAAGCCTACTTATACTTTGCTGGGCAATCTGCATGACTACCCAAGCTATGATGTGGTTGAGAAGTATTTGCGTTTTTAAGCGGATTGTGATATTATAAGCCATAAATGCAACAACAGGAGATTCCGCCATGTCAAGAGCTGAAGATATATTTGAAAAGCTGGTTTATTTTGGCGAAGACGCGCTTGACGAGTTTATCCGTGAACGGCAGAGCGAAGAGTTGTTTTTGGACTTTAAGCAAGCGGCTTCCACCGGCAAGCATGGACAGGCGCTGTGCAACGACGACCGGCGCAATCTTTCCAAGTGTATATCCGGTTTCGGCAACTCCGAAGGCGGCGTGGTTATTTGGGGTGTGGAATGTTCCCGCGACTGTGAAGTCGGCGATGTGGCAAAAAGCAAAATAAAAGTCCATAACGTGCACCGCTTTATGAGTTGGGTGGAAAACGCCATTTCCGGCTGCACCATTCCAAGCCACAACAAAGTGCGCAACCACATAATTGCCTGCGATAAAAACGGCGACGGCTATTTGGCAACATATATTCCTAAATCAGATTTAGCTCCGCTGATGACGACCATCGGCAGCCATATTTATATTCGCTCCGGCTCCAATAACGTGCCGGCTCCGTATTCGGTGATTGCCGGAATGTTCGGGCGGCAGCCTCAGCCCAATGTGGAACTGATGATAGAAAACCGCAAGCTGGAAATTGTGCAGAACGATGAGGCGGAAATTCTTTATCTGAAAAGCAAAAAAGGCAAGGCGGTGCGTAAATATGTCAAAGTTTCGTTTGATGTATTTTGCAAAAATGAAAGCAATGTGATTGCCAGCGAGCTTTATCTGACTTGCACTACCGAAAATTACGGCGGTGTTAATAACAAGGTGCGTTTTTTGGATTATAACCAGATGTACGCCATTCAGGGGATAGCAGGGCATTTGAACCTGATAACCAAGCCGGAATTGCGTTTGCCGCCGCGGGGAATTTTGAAGTTTACGCGTATTGAAATAATTTTGTCGCCGCTGGTGGAAGATGATTTGCTGTTGGACGGCGTAGTCGGAGCCGAAAGAGCAGCACCGAAATCGTTTCGCATAAGCGGGCTGAAAAATAATTTACGTTCGTTTGTGGCAAAAGCTTTGCGGACAAATGAAGAAAACAACGAATGGCTTATCAATGAATTTTTTAACGAGTTTTTACGAAAAGTGGAATAGATGACGGCAAGAGTGGAGATTTTTACGGACGGAGCTTGTTCCGGCAACCCCGGAGTTGGCGGCTGGGGTGCAATTTTGCGCTATAAGGATATTGAAAAAGAACTGAGCGGTGGAGAAGAAAACACCACCAACAACCGTATGGAGCTGATGGCGGTGATTATGGCGTTGAGCGCGCTTAAAACCCAGTGCAATATTTCACTCTACACCGACAGCAAATATGTGATGAACGGTATTACCGAATGGCTGGCAAACTGGAAACGCAACAACTGGCAGACTTCAAATAAAAAGCAGGCGGTTAAAAATATTGATTTATGGCAGCGCTTGGACGAATTGACGCAGCAGCACGAGATTCGTTGGCTGTGGGTGAAAGGGCATAATGGTCATCCGGAAAACGAACGCTGCGACGCGCTTGCCCGCGGCGAAGTAGCCAGGATAAAAGACGGAAAAATCAATAAGGTTTAAGCAGTAATTCAAATCTAGTCAATAAATTAGCCATATTATTAAAGAGGATATACCATACTGGACACTCAGCGAATTCGCTTCGCTCAAAGCCAAGTGTGACAAATAATTGTATTGGTAGTTCCTTGATTGAAATGCTGAGTGTGCGGGCAATCATCGCATCTAGAAATTAGATTTATTATTATATAGGCTATTAAGTTTATTTTAACTTTGGAGATTGTGTGCTTGTCGCATAATATATATTATGTATAGTTATACACAAGAAAAATCAAATTCCGACTTAAATAAGCTATGATTTTACAGCATGGAAGCTTGGATAAGCTGTTTGGTGTACGGCTGCTGCGGACGTTTAAAGATTTGTTCTGCCGCGCCTTGTTCCACAATTTTGCCGTTTTGCATAACCATAACACGATGCGACATTGCTTGAATTGCGTTCATATCATGCGAAATAAAAATGTATGAAATTTTATATTTATTTTGCAAAGTTTTCAAAAGCTCAACAATTTGAGCTTGAACCGTCACGTCCAGCGCCGATGTCGGTTCGTCTAAAATAATAATTTTAGGATTTATCACCAATGCTCGAGCCAAAGCAATTCTTTGTCTTTGCCCGCCGGAAAATTCATGCGGATATTTAGACAGTGCCGAAATATCTAAATTCACTTCATTTAAGATTTCTTTTATTTTCTTTGTTTTTTCCGCTTGATTCAATTGCTTAAAGTGTACATTCAAGCCTTCGCCGATGATTTGCTGGATTGTCATTCGCGGATTTAGCGAATTATACGGATCCTGAAAAACTATCTGCAAATTTTTGCTGAAATGCTGCTGTTTTTTGAATTGCCCGTCTTCAAAAATTTTTACATTTCCTTTATGTTTCAATAAGTTAATCACCGCCAAAGCCAACGATGTTTTTACTGAGCCTGATTCACCGACAATTCCGAGGGTTTCACCCTGCTTTAGTTCAAACCCCACCTTATCTACAGCCTTGAAATCGGCAATTACCCTGCCCCATATATTTTTCTTTCTTGGAAATGAAACTTCTATGTCCGACACTTTTAAAATCACATTATTATTGTTTTTTTGCTGTAAATTCAATAACAAATTAGATGAAATTAACTTTTTAGTATAATCAGCCTTAGGCGCTTCAAAAACTTGTTTTGCCGTACCGTATTCCACCAATTTACCTTGATACATCACTGCAATATGGTCGGCAATTTTATGAACAAGTCGCAAATTATGGCTGATAAAAATAATCGACATATTCAGCCGCCGCTTCAATTCCAGCAACAAATCAATTATTTGCTCCTGAATAGTCACATCAAGCGCTGTCGTCGGTTCATCGGCTATCAAAATTTGCGGATTATTGGCAATAGCCATTGCAATCATCACTCTTTGCCGCTGACCGCCGGAAAGTTCAAACGGATAAGCGTTAATTTTTTGCTCAGGTTCAGGAATTTGCACCAATCTGAGCAGCTCTAAGGTTCTGTTTTTTATTTGCTCTTTAGTCAAATTTTGATGTAATTCCAAACTTTCTGCAATTTGTTTTCCTATTTTATGTAACGGATTTAAGGAAGACATCGGCTCCTGAAATATATAAGATATTTTGTTTCCTCTAATTTGCTGAAAATCTTTAGATTTCAAACCGATAAGCTCTTGCTTGTTAAAAACTATGGAAGAATCTTTTGAAAGAATTGCTTTAGAAGCGGGCAGCAATCCCAAAATAGATAATGCCGTAACCGACTTTCCCGAACCGGACTCCCCGACAATTCCCAATATTTCGCCCTGCTCTACATTTAAATTCAAGTCATTAACTGCGCAAAAATCAGGCTGTTCATCATTTTTGAAATATATGGATAAATGTTTGATTTTTAATAAATTCATCAGCCTTTTTTCCTTGAATCCAACATATCTCGCACCCCTTCGCCTATAAAAATCAGCATTGACAGCAAGCCGGAAAGCACAATAAATATGCTAATGCCAATCCAGGGCGCCTGTAAATTGTCCTTGCCTTGCCGCACCAAATCGCCGAGCGATGGATATTCCTGAGGTAAACCTAAACCCAAAAAATCGAGCGCGCTTAAAGACGTTATCGCTTCCGCCATAATAAACGGAATAAAAGTTATTGAGGTAACCAGCGCATTTGGCAAAATATGCCTGAACATAATGCGGAAATTGCTGACGCCGAGAACTTGGGCGGCTTTAACAAATTCAAAGTTTCGCATTCGTAAAAATTCAGCCCGTACCATTCCGGTTAAGCCTGTCCAGGAGAACAGCAATAAAATAACCAGCAAGCTCCAAAATGTCGGTAAAAAAACACTGGCGATAATAATCAAGATAAACAGCTGGGGCAAAGAGTCCCATATTTCAATAACTCGTTGTAATATAATATCAATTTTTCCGCCGAAATACCCCTGCACCGCTCCTATGAATATCCCGATTGCCGAAGAAACGAAGGTCAGAACCGCGGCAAAAATCAAAGAAAGCCGGATACCGTACAAAATACGCGCCAGCACATCGCGCCCTTCTTCGTCCGTTCCCAACCAATGTTTGGCGTCAGGTGCCGAAGGAGTGGCGCCGTCTAAATAATAGTCCACAGTATTAAAAGAATATGGTATCGGCGGCATAACCATCCAGCCGTTTTCTTTAATATTTTTTTGAATCAAAGTGTCGCGGTAGTCTGCCGCTGTTGGAAAATCTCCACCCCAAAAAGCATCGGTATAATTATGGAAAACCGGAAAATATAATTCATTTTTATATTTTACAATCAAAGGTTTATTATTGGCAATTAACTCAGAACATAAAGACAGCGCAAAAATTATTCCAAGACCAATAACCGAGAACCAAGCTCGTTTATTCTTTTTGAAAATCTTTATTTTTGCTGCTCCGAACATTTTTACAAACCAAAATCCTCATCGTCTTTATTATCCGATAAAATCTCTTCGGCTGTGTCATTGTCTTTTTCGGCTTCATTTTTTTCGGTTTCGCCGTCATCAGCAGATTTATTATTTTGTTCAATTAAAACAGTATCTTCAATATTTTTATCTTTATTGACAATCATCCAGCTTTCAAACCATTTTTCAAAATTTTTCCGTACATCGTTAGTTATTTCGGCAGATAAGCCCCCTATTTCCTTATTC
>CAVEOB010000005.1:0-7967 GCA_963617265.1 Mediterraneibacter gnavus | reverse complement strand
CGCCAATCTACCGGTCTGTTTTGCAAAGTTTTATCATAAATTGCCATATTGACCAAACGATTATTTATAAAATCTTCATTGAATAAAGAATTTTTCTCGCTTCTGAAATCATTAACGCTTGAGGTGCCCTGAATAACAATGGTGCTGCTGTTCAGCAGATTATTTTCGCGTAAATGCTGTATAAAATACTCCAGCTCGCCGTATAAACATCTGACCTGCTGCAAATATGCCTTTTGGCGTTCATTACGCAAATCATTTTTAATCCACGGCAAATTAGCGATGTCATACCATTCGTCAGTTGGTTTTATTTGGCAGAACTCATTATAAATATACATATTAGACGGCAGGTCGACAAATACAAAATACGCCTGTTTTCCTTGGTCTTCTTTAATATTTTGCAGTAATACGTCAAAAGTTTTAATTGAATTAACCACATATAAGTTGCTGTAATCAATTCCCACCATCGGAGCTTTGGTCAAATTCATAAAATTAGATAAAAATGCAAATACGGAAGACGTATTGTTAATAATCCGCATACTTGCTATCCACTCCATCAGCAAAATATTCATCTTAGAAAGTGTGGACAAGCGGATATCATAAAGATTCACCGGCTGATTTATTTTCTCAATACAGCGGTCCACACTAATTTGATGGTTGGTGTGGCACATATCAAAATCCCGCGATTTATAGGCAGACAGGTTATAATTTGATTTTGTAAAAAAGTCATATAAACTGTTGTCTTTCAAATTGATAAATTCATGCCGAATATTATAAAAACGCCAATATTCGGAAAGCAGTCTTGTTTTCAAAATATGTTCATCGCTTTTTTTGTCAGAATCCGGATTAAAGGAACGAACCATATTGTCCCAAAACGTTTCTTCTTCCGTGAATGCTTTAGGATATACCGTAAAATTATTTTTTTGATAGAATCCCTGCATAATATTTTTAGTTCTGATTGCCTCTGAATTGCCGATAGAGCTCAAATACGCATATGATGACAAATTAGGAAACAGAAAATAAATAAAGCGTTTACTTTTGCCCTCGCCTGTTTTTTCGGAACGATAAGATTCTAAAAATTCCGGCAGGTTCGGCTGGTTCATATATGATGTGCAAACATGCACAAACAGCACTCCGGCGGCAAACATATATAAAAAGCGAGCCAGTAAATTGCCGTAATAAAAAATCATATAGCAAACCACAGCGCACACCAAGCCTAAAGCTGAATATACGGGTACAGAGGTGCCGCCGATGGACATAATTTGCTGAATCATTGAAAATTGGCGGTATAGTACCAAAACCAGCAAAAAAGTTATCAATGACGCTAAAATATTTTTTGCAATGCGAATCTTGCGCAGCAAATAAACAATTATTGAAGAAAAAACTAAAAAACCAAGCAAAATAAATGAAATTTCCGGAATTGGCAGAAAAGAGCCGCGAAACACCTCAATATTGCCCGAACCGGAAAAAAGAATAAAATCCGTAGCCAGCAAAAATGTAATGTAAAGAGCAACAATAGCATTTTCAATAAACGCAGTTTTCTGCGGATTAACTTCTATGCGTTTGCCTTTACGCGAAAAACGCCCCTCAACATCATGCTTGAGCGGTGCTGCCGTATTTTGCAGCACCGGAGCATCGGAATTTAATTCGTTCATAAACATCAGTTATCTAACTTTTCTCTTACAAGTTTATTAACAATCGCTGGGTTAGCCTTGCCTTGAGACATCTTCAAAGTTTGTCCCACAAACCAGCCGGCTAAATTGGTTTTGCCGTTTTTATAAGCCTCTACATTTGCCGGATTAGAAGCAATTACTTCATCAATAATAGCCTCAATCGCATCTGTATCGGTTACCTGTTTCAAACCTTTTTCTTCTACGATTTTCTTAGGATTTTCACCAGTTTCGCTCATAATTTCAAAAACATCTTTGGCAATTTTGCCTGAGATAACGTCTTTGCTTATAAGCTCGACCAATTTGCCTAAATTCTCTGCCGAAACCGGACTTTGCTGAATATCTAGCTTTTTCTTGTTCAGCATTGCAAAAAAGTCGCTCATCATCCAGTTTGCCACTTTCTTAGCATCATGACCTGCGGCAGCCTGTTCAAAGAAATCGGCAACTTCTTTGTTTTCGCACAAAACAGAAGCATCATACGGGGTCAAGCCCATAGTTTCAATAAAGCGCTGTTTTTTGGCATCAGGAAGTTCTATCATTTCTTTTTTGATTTGCTCAATATATTCATCGCTCAAAACCAAAGGCGGCAAATCAGGCTCCGGAAAATAGCGGTAGTCATGAGCAAACTCTTTTTTACGCATAACTTTAGATTGTCCGGTTGACGGGTCAAATTGACGGGTTTCCTGACAAACATCGCCGCCGTTTTCATAACATTCAACCTGACGATTCGCTTCATTTTCAATAGCTTGCATAACAAACTTAACGCTGTTTACATTTTTCATTTCACAACGGGTGCGAAGCTCATTCGAACCATAAGGACGAACCGAAACATTCACATCGCAGCGCATAGAACCTTCGTCCATATTTCCGTCGCATGTGCCTAAATAACGCAAAATTGAACGCAGTTTACGCAAAAATGCTCCGGCTTCTTCCGGTGCTCTAAAGTCCGGTTTTGTCACAATTTCCATTAAGCCGACGCCAGCGCGGTTAAGGTCAATAAAACTTTTATGCGGGCTTAAATCGTGAATGGATTTTCCTGCATCTTGCTCAATATGCATACGTTCAATGCCGATTATTTTGGAGCTGCCGTCGCTTAAATCAACTTTAATATTGCCCTCGCCCACAATCGGAAAACGGAATTGCGTAATCTGATAGCCGGTCGGCATATCGGCGTAAAAATAATTTTTGCGGGAAAATTCCGAATATTTGTTAATTTTGGCATTCAAGCCCAAACCAGTTTTAACAGCCTGATGTACGCACTGCTTGTTCAAAGTCGGCAGCATTCCTGGCATACCAGCGTCCACAAATGAAACATTAACATTCGGATCGTCGCCGAATTCGGTTGACGCGCCGCTGAAAATTTTAGACTTTGAAATAATTTGGCAATGGATTTCCAAACCTACAACAACTTCCCATTTACACTTAGCTGTTTCAATAACATATTCTGCCATTTTACTTCCTTTCAAACTTTGCATCAGTTTCTATTTTATCGGCAACACTGAAGACTGTTCCTTCATCAAAGGCTTTTCCAATCAC
This sequence comes from Mediterraneibacter gnavus, assembly GCA_963617265.1. Taxonomy (GTDB): domain Bacteria; phylum Pseudomonadota; class Alphaproteobacteria; order RF32; family CAG-239; genus RUG410. The sequence continues at coordinate 4,764 of CAVEOB010000005.1, read as the reverse complement.
CTGCATGCCATACGGCAAACCATCTTTAGATAAACCTACCGGAATGCTTATCGCTGGCAAGCCGGCAAGGTTTATTGAAACAGTAAACACATCGTTTAAATACATATTTATAGGGTTCTTTTTCATATTTTCATCACCAATCGGGAATGCGGTAACAGGTGAAGTCGGAGTTAAAATAACATCGCACTTTGTGAACGCATTAACAAAATCGTCATGAATCAAACGGCGCATTTTTTGCGCTTTAATATAATAAGCGTCATAGTAACCGGCAGAAAGAACATAGGTTCCAATCATAATTCTGCGACGAACCTCGGCGCCAAAACCTGCCGTACGGGTGTTGATATAGAGTTTATCCAAGTTTTCGCCTTCTATTCTTAAACCATAGCGGATACCGTCATAACGAGCCAAATTTGATGAAGCTTCGGCAGGCGCCAAAACATAATATGTTGCCAGCGCATATTTTGTATGCGGCAATGAAATTTCCACCAATTCAGCTCCGCGCGCTTTCAAAGCCTCTGCTGTTTTATCCCAATAAGCGCAAACTTCTTCATTCAGTCCTTCAGGACGATATTCTTTAGGCAAACCGATTTTTAAACCTTTCATATCTTTGCCTAAAAAACTTTCAAAATCTGGAACTTGCTGATTATAAGAGGTTGAATCTTTCTCATCAAAACCAGCCATGCTTTTCAGCAAAATCGCACTGTCGCGCACATCTTTGGCAATTGGTCCAGCTTGGTCTAAAGAAGAAGCAAAAGCCACAATGCCGTAGCGTGAGCAGCGACCATATGTCGGTTTAATGCCGACACAGCCGCAAAACGCTGCTGGTTCTCGGATAGAGCCGCCGGTGTCTGTCGCCGTTGCTCCAGCGCACATATTAGCGGCAACCGCAGCCGCCGAACCGCCTGAAGAGCCGCCCGGAACTAAATCTTTATCTTTGCTCCAAGGGTTAATTACTGGACCAAAGCAGCTGGTTTCATTACTTCCACCCATAGCAAACTCGTCCATATTCAGCTTGCCCAAAAATACGGCGCCGTCATTCAGTAAATTTGCCGTAACTGTTGACTCATAAGGCGGCACAAAATTATCCAAAATACGTGAACAAGCGGTTGTGCGGATACCTTTAGTGCAAAACAGGTCTTTAATTCCCAAAGGGATACCTTCCAGCGCTCTGTTTGTTGACGCAGCATAGCGTTCATCAGCCTTTTTAGCCTGTTTCAAGGCTTTGTCTGCACATTCGGTAACATAAGCGTTGTAGTGTCTGCCATCTTCCATATTTTGCAAATAAGCTTCTGTCAATTCCACAGCGCTGAACTTTTTATTTTTCAAACTGTCTAAAGTTTCGTGAATCGTTAATTTAGTAATTTCTTTCATTTTCTTACTCCACAACTTTAGGTACGGCAAAATAATCATATTCTTTATCCGGAGCGTTTTCTAAAACTGCTTCCTGATAATTTCCGTCGTTGACAACATCTTCTCTCACACGCAAATTTGTATCATTAACCGAAATCAGCGGTTCAACATTATCGGTATTGATTTCGTTTAACTCTTCTATCCAATTCAAAATTTTATTAAATTCTTCTTTGGTTGTTTCAATTTTATCATCATCAACCTTCAAACGGGAGAGAAAAGCCACTCTCTTGACGGTTTCATTATCTATTGCCATAGTTTTTACCTCTTTCTCTTACATATTTATTTTTATCGGTAGCATTACAGTATCATATTGTAAGCGTTTGAAAAGTTTTAAATTTACAATATCAACACCGCGTTGCTCAATAATTTTTTCAGCTTTAATAGTTCCAGTGCCAGCAATAAGGCTGCTCAGTTTTTCGGTAAAGCTCTTAGCCTTTGGATATGTGACTATTTTAATGTCTTGATTTTTGCCGACGTTGCCAAGTTCCAAAGCTTTAATTACAGCCTCAGAATATCCCCCGAGCTCATCAACCAGCCCAAGTTTCAGAGCCTGACGTCCGGTCCAAACCCGCCCGCGGGCAATTTTATCCATAGGCTTTGTCAGCTTGCGGTTTTCTGCCACTTTCGCCGTAAAGTCTTGATAAACATCATCTAAAGAACGATTGAATATTTGCTTTTCTTTTGCCGAAAAATTATGGTTTGTACTTAAAATTCCGGCATTATCGCCCAAAACAATTTGACTCCAGTTTATGCCCAGTTTTTTCCATAATCCGGCAAAAACCATTTTTCCGCCCAAAACGCCTATTGAACCGGTCACCGTCATCGGCTCAGCAAAAATATAGTCTCCTGCCAGCGAAATATAATATCCGCCGGAAGCGGCATAAGATGATTGAGAAACAATTAAAGGAACATTTGTTTCTTGTTTTAACTGTTTAAGCGCAAAATAAATCTCATCTGCGGCGTTATAACTTCCGCCTGGGCTGTTAATTTTTACCACCACAGCTTTCAAATTCGGCAGTTCTTTAATTTTTTCAATATCTTCTACCACACTGACGCCGGCAATAACATTTCCGCTGTCTAAAGTATCTTCAGTTTTACCGTCTTTTATTTCTCCGTTAAGGTTCAAAACAGCCACTGTCGGCAAATCTCCGCTGTTTGGATATAATCCGGCGGCATAGTCGTTCATATCAACAAAATGTTTTGCTCCGTCTTGTTTCAGTTGTTTTTCCAGCTGCGATTGATACATTATGTCATCTATCAAGCCGAGTTTTACTCCGTCTTCGGCAGTAAGAGGCGCTTTGTTTATAATATTTTCAAAAGTATCGTTCAAATGTCTGTTGCGGACAATATCCGATTTTATTTCTGCCAGCATAGCATTGCCAAACTCTTCCATTTCCTTTTCGTATACTTTAGAAATTTTGGCGTCGGTCAGCGAAGCCATAGCGTTTTTATATTCATAGCGTGCATAAAATTCCGGCTCCAAGCCGATTTTATCCAAAAAATTCTTGATAAACGGAATTTCAATGCTGATACCGGTCAACCCGATATAGGTATGCGGCTGCATATATATTTTATCAAAAAATGAAGCCAAATAATACTCCGAATTTCCATGTCCGAAAGGTCCAAAGCCTTGCGAAAAAGCTATTGTCTTTTTGCCTGATGTCTTAAATTTTGCAATAGTTTGAGCTATTTCCTGCACTTGCGCCGGCTCTAAATCAGTTACATTTATCTTTGCGACCAGTCCGGTAATCTTATCATCGGTTGCCGCAAATTCTATTGATTGCAGCAGTTTTGCATATTGCAAAGGCGTTTCATCGGCTAAATCAGCCAAAATGCTGGTATCTTCAGTTTCAACCAGTGGCTTGCTGAAATCTATGGTCAGATAAGTACCATCTTCAATGTTTATTGTATTGCTGTTTATATAGGCAAAGCCGATAAGCCCCAGCAAACAAACTAAAGTTAGAGCGCCTAAAATAAGACACAGCGTCCGCACCGAATTTTTAATTTTAGACCACATTTAGTCCTCCTTTGGTGCAATCATTTTAGCAACATACGGATATTTCTGCACAGCTTCGGCATTGAGTTCGGCGCACTTGTTTTCTATAGCCGTCTGTAATTCATTCATAAATTCTTCTTTTGTTTTGCCTTTAGCGCTTATTGGCGGCAAAAATTCAAACACCGCCGTTCCCGGATAACGCAAAAAAGAGTTCTTCGCCCAAAACAAGCCTGTATTGATGGCAACCGGAACAACCGGCAGCTCCAAATTTTCAGCTAAAAAGAAAATACCGGATTTATAGCCTTTGGTAGACCCTGGCTGACAGCGCGTTCCTTCTGGAAAAATCACCACCGGACGCCCTTTGCTCGTTTTTTTTCTAACTTCTTCCAGCATATGTTTCATTGCGCGGGCGCCGCCTTTGCGGTTTACCGGAATCATTCCGTAAAAATATTGTGACCAGCCGAAAAACGGTAAAAATATCAATTCTTTTTTCAAAATATAGGTGGTGGTCGGAGAAAATTGCGTAAATGAATAAGTTTCCAGCGCCGATTCGTGCTTGCAGGCATACAAAACATCGTGATGGCGGATATTTTCAACGCCGCGAACCTCTAATTTTATACCTCCAAACAGGCGCACCCAAAACAAAGCAACCGGCATAATAACTTTATCCCAATAAAATATGGTTACTTTTTGCGGCAGCAAAGCTAAGGGCAGCTGAAGCACGCAGCCAATGCCCAAAATCCCAAAAAAGAAAATATTAGTCAATAAAGAACGAATAAACAGCATTTGTTTTCTCCTTAATAAATGTGTAAATGCCGGCAAAAGTACACCACTAAAAACTTGTTATATTCCATCATCAACAACCGGAAAGTTCCCCAGCTTTTCCACCATTCATGATTAACATTCGGTGAATAAATCGGATTCAATATAACTTTCAAATCATTTTCCATGGTCACATGAATAATAAATTCCTGCAAGCTGCGCGGAATATGATAGCTGGAAGTAACTAAACGAATGGATTTTATATCATTTTTTTTAATCCATTCTTCTGTTTCTATGGCATTTTCAATTGTATTTTTAGCTTTGCGCCCCAGTTCTATTTTATTTTCATCGGCTGCCGAGATATTAGCCTGTTTTTCTATTTGTTTTATGGAAACATCTGCCGGAACGCCGGAAATAAACAGTTTGTCCGACAAATTTTCATTTAACAGCCTGATACCTTCAGAAATTCTATTTTTTCCGCCAGTCAGCACTATAATAGCGTCAGTTTTGGTGCTGGTGTCAATATCATAAGAGTTGATATAATGAGCAAACCATACAAACCCGCCGAACCACGCCGTAAACGCGCTTAATAGTCC
>CAVEOB010000004.1:56589-57909 GCA_963617265.1 Mediterraneibacter gnavus | reverse complement strand
GATTCTTTCTACAAATTCTTTTACGTTTTCTGCTTTTTTCATGGTCGTTTTCTCCCCAAATTTATATAATGAAAAGTAGGCGGAGCAGGGCGGAATGTCAAGGAATATTTAAGTTTTATGCTTTCTTGTTGATTTTTTTTGCGCCTTGATTTAAGTTAACGGACAGAAAAGGAATATTTTATGGGAAGTCTATTATCGTCATTTTCATTTTTATCCATGGGCGGCAGCGTTTTAGGCGTTACCGTTTCATTGCTACTGGCAACAATTATGCTGGCGCTGTGGGCGTTGGTGCTGATGGTTTTGCACCCTTTGCACGCCACAATGTTTGTGTTGGCGGCGCTGTTTGAATATATGCTGATTTCAATATGCGGTTTCAGCCTATGGTTTGATTTTATTGCCTTTTTTGTGTTTTATATTCTGATTTTCGGTACGTATACACTGTTGCTGCGCCGCTGGCTGCCTTTGCCGCATACCGAAATTGAACAGCTGCTGAAACTGGCTAAGCTCAAAGAAGACGGCTTACTTTCAGAAGATGAGTATAAAGCCGCTAAAAAACGCTTGCTGAAAATTTAGTTGTCGCTGATTTGCCTGTCAATCCACAAAGAATTTATAAAAGCCTGCTGGCGGTCATGCATTGGATTGCAGGCAACATCGCCTTCCGGAGATGTTATGCACTGTATGCCGACATTAGCTGTGGTATAATTGCCGTATTTGCCGTAAACATCAAGAACCAATGGTAAGAAATCTTCGGTTTCATAAGTGGTATCGGCGCAGAACGTTGAGCTGTAAACCGCACGTGAAGTATCTTTGCGCCCAATGTTAAGCGTAAAGCAGGTTTTGTCGCGGTCGGCTTGCATATTGGCGTTGCCCGAAAAATATTGCGAAGAAGCATTTTCATCGCTGCTGAACAAAACGCCGGTTGAGTTGTTGGCATAAGAGGCGTTTTTATATTTTCCGTTTTGCTTATAGAATGTTTCAATATCAAAAATAGCGATAAAATCGGCGTTTTCGGCAGAAGTTGCAGTTTTCATACCGATTTCTCCGAATTTGTTGCTTAAAACCCTGCGGATTTGTCCGGCATAAGAGCTGCGGAGACTGCTGCGGAAATAAATGCTTTGTCCGTGGCTGTCTGCCAAAGTGTTGCTGATTTTTAATTTGTACGGATCTTGCGCACAAGCAGACAACAGGCAAAGTGTTAAAAGAAGCAGTTTTTTCATAATCTTATCTCCAAGGGTTTTAAGTTTTTAGCTAATTTATGACATAATTTTTTAATTTTTTATTGATAAATAAAAAAATAAATGTATTTTGACAAGCATTAAG